>MKTN01000022.1 GCA_001898235.1 Gammaproteobacteria bacterium 39-13 | reverse complement strand
CAACATTCTTTATTGAATATGAATGATTTTAAAGAAATAGCAATGCATTTCAAAAAGAGTGATACTTTGCTATTTACTAAATATGCTATTATTCATGTCGATCTTGCGGCAAAAGAATGTCAAGCAAGTCTTGAAACTTTAACAATCAAATTATCTCAAGAGCTTGTAATAACACCTTCATTTGATAGAAATAATGAGCAACATTCTTTAGCAAACGTTGAATCTCAAGCAGAAGTCGCGGCACCAAGTCAGGGGAAACGAAAAATAAACACCAGCATTTAACTAGGGGCTCCCCCTAGTTCCCTTCTTAGTCACCCAAAAAGTGTCTTGCGAGACGTTTTTCAACTTCAACAATGAATAAGAAAAGCACTCCCGCACCCACAAGAAGGACACCATCAGCAAATGGAACAGGCTGCGTCCCAAACACTATATTTAAAAATGGAATATAGGTTAATGCAAACTGAGCAAGGGTGATCCCAAGTACACCAATTAATACAGGAATTGTTCCAATAACCCCCTGCAATGTCAGAGAGGTTCCATGGACATAACGCACACTGAACAAGTAAAAAATACCAAAAATAACAATAATATTAACGACATAGGTATGCCCAAGCGCAAGCGGCATTTCTCTCATCAATGCATAGTAAAACACACTAAAACAACCTATTGTAAATAGCGTTGCAACGAACAAAATCCGCCAAAGCATAAAGCCTGAAAGAATAGATTGTGTTGAGCTACGTGGAGGCCTATCCATAGTGCCTACCTCTGTTGGTTCAAAGGCCAATACCAAACCAAGCGCTACAGAAGTCACCATATTTATCCATAAAATTTGCACTGGCGTTAAAGGTAATGGTAAAGCAAATATAACGGCTACCACAATTGCTAAAACTGCCCCCAGATTTGTAGGCAACGTCCAAGCCATTACTTTTTGCAGGTTATCATAAACAGTTCGACCTTCACGTACTGCTGATGCAATCGATGCAAAATTATCATCGGCGAGAATAATCTCCGCCGCTTCTTTAGCCACCGCAGTTCCTTTATGTCCCATTGCTATACCAACATCAGCTTGCTTTAAAGCCGGTGCGTCATTTACCCCATCTCCTGTCATTGCGATGATATCACCTTCAGCCTGAAAAGCACGAACAAGTCGTAATTTGTGTTCTGGATTCACACGAGCAAAGACTGAGATTTCTTTTAAGTCTTGTAATAATGCTTTTTCGGATAATGAATCAAGTTCATTTCCTGTAAGCGTTCTAGGATATTCAGCAATACCAAGTTGCTTAGCAATAGCCCTAGCAGTCACGGCATGATCGCCTGTAATCATTACAACCCTAATACCGGCCTGATGGCACGTCTGAATGGCTTTAATTGCTTCTTCACGGGGGGGATCAATCAACCCGACTAAACCAATTAAAGTTAAGTCAGACTCAACATCTGTGAATGTTAAATCATTTTGATGAATAGGAAGTAATTTTGTTGCCAATGCTAATACACGCTCACCTTGAGAAGCAAGTTGCTCTATTTGCTCATGCCAGCGTGTTTTGTTAATTTTTATTTTACCCTCTAACGTTTGCTCGGTTTCACACATTGCAATAATTTTTTCTGGAGCTCCTTTAACAACAGCAAATTTTTCACCATGTTCATGATTATGATGTAAAGTGGCCATAAATCGATGTTCAGCATCAAATGGAATTTCATCTTTACGAGGCAAGCGTTTTCGCATCAAATTTTGATCATACCCCGCTTTTTTAGCAAGTACAATCAATGCTCCTTCCATTGGATCACCTTCTACTTGCCAATTTTCCTCATGCCGATTCAACCAAGCATCATTGCATACTAATGCTGCTCTACATAGTTCTTTTAATATCGCTTCATTATCAATTTGACAATCTTTACCATCATGTTGAAAACCAAACGCCCCGCCCACTTCATAGCCTACACCAGCCACTTCAAATATTTTGTCTGAGAGGACAACATGCTTAACCACCATTTCATTACGCGTTAATGTGCCTGTTTTATCAGAGCATATTACTGATACAGCGCCGAGTGTTTCTACTGCAGGCAAACGTCGAATAATGGCATTTCGTCTAGCCATTCTATGGACACCGATTGCCAAAGCAATTGTTATCACTGCAGGTAATCCTTCTGGAATAATAGCAACAATAAAACTCACTACAATCATGAAAGCATCGACTAACTCATAGTGACGTAATCCATATGAAACGCAAAATAAAATAATAGCTGCCATTAGAATAAACAAGGTCAATTTCTTAGCGAATAAATCGACTTTCCGTAAAAGAGGTGTTTTCAATGTTTGTACATTACTCACCATCGCGTTTATCCGACCAAGTTCTGTGTTTTCTCCCGTCTCCACTACGATGCCAGAGCCTTGGCCACTGCTGACAAATGTTCCAGAAAAGACCATACAAGACTGCTCAGCTAGAGGTGTATTTTCTATTAATGCTTCTACCGTTTTTTCTATAGGCACCGACTCGCCAGTGAGCGCAGATTCATCAACACGAAGTGATTTGGCATGAATTAGGCGTATGTCTGCAGGTACACGATCGCCTGCTTCTAGTAAAACAATATCTCCTGGAACAAGCTGTCTTGCATCAATAGAAATCCGCTTTCCATTTCGCAAAAGTGAAGCACGCGGTGCAACCATGTTTTGAATAGCTTCTAATGCTTTTTCAGCTTTTCCTTCTTGAAGGTAACCAATAACAGTATTAACGACAACAACGAGTACAATTATTATTGCATCAACAGCATGATTAAGCATCACTGCAATAATAGATGAGACTAGCATAACCCATATGAGCACATTATTAAGATGTTCCCATAATCGTGCATACCAGGTTCGTGCTTGAGCTTGAGGCAAAGAATTATAACCATATTGCTTTATACGATTAAGGAACTCTTCTTCATTCAGTCCTTCTGGCTTTGTATGCATTTCATTGAATACAGTCTCACAAGATTTACTGTGCCATGCATTTTGTTTTTTACTTTTATTCAATTGCACAAGTATTCTCTTTCAATGTTAGTAAGCTTTAATTGGAGAAACGAAGCCATTAGGTTTTATCGCAAGCACAGAGCATCTCAGTTTTCGTAAAATATCTTCGGCAGTATTTCCAAAAATAAATCCAGAAATGCCAGTTCTGGCAACTGTGCCCATGACTAAAATATCAATTTTTTCATCTACGACAAATTGTGGAATAATAACATCTGCTTGACCTCGAATATGGTAGATCCCATTCTTGCCATTAATATTAGACTCTCGAATCATCCCATCTAATGCAGCACGATGCTCTGTTTCAACTGACATTAAAATTTTTGTTATTTCATCTTCAGTAATTTGTGACCATATATTATTTCTCAAAAAATGTTCAAGCTCATAATCCCAACATGAAATAATACCAAGCTCACCATTACAAGTGTCTGCAAGTGATCGAGAAATCCTTAGCAAAAGCAAGGAAAGATCATAACCTTCGGGCGGAATGTCTTTTGGATCAATTGCAACAGCAACTTTTATTTTATTCCTATGCTCACTAATGGGACGGCAAAGCCATACAGGGCATGGACATTTGCTAAGTAATTCTATGTCTACAGATTTAAATCCCTTATCTTGATTTTCTGATTCTGCATCTTTAACTACTAAATCATATCCAGATTTCAGAACATGCTTAACAATTCTAACGGCAGGCGCTTTTCCATTTTCGATTTCAATCTTTACTTGAAGTTCTTCCTCGCTCAGATTGATCTCTTCGCGACTAACCTGAATGGATTTCTGCAATTGTTCTTTGAGCATCATTTCAAATTGCTCACGATAGTTAATCAATTCTTTTGGAAGCTCAGGATAAATTATCAACGCTGTCAATATTGCCTTATTATTTCGGGCAATACTCAATGCTTGTTTTAGCGCATTTTTCTTATCTCCTACGCCATGACTAACAAACAATATATTGTTAAATCGTTGCATAATGACCTCTTTAAGTGACATTTTTCGTTGATATATTTTCTTTGATTATAAGAGTTTAGCCTATTGGCCAATTGAAAAAATGCATGACACAATATGTTTTAACGCTAAGTTTAAATGAAGTGTAAATGCACTATCGAAAGCGCATTTACATCCCTAAAGATGGATAGTTATCTATAATAAATGATGGATTTTATTGACATCAGTTGCTGACAACTCAAAGCTAAAGATTGCTAGATCCTCAGCCATATGGGTATCTGATGTTGTGCCAGTAAGAGGAGCTACGCCTGTCTGGGTTAAATAACGAAATAACACTTGGGCTGGCGTTTTATGATGTGAAGATGCAATATCATTCACTATTGGATTTTGAAGCAAGGCGGGATTGGCCGTTAATGTCCAAAAACTCTGATAAACAATCTTGTTTTCAGCGCACCACTTACGAAGATTTTTATCGAAATTAGTTTCTTTGTAGAATCTATTCTGTAGCACAGCAGGTTTAATTTCTGCATCTTTATAAAGTTGTTGCATTCTCAATAAATCATAGCAGTTACTGATACCTAATTGCTTTGCGCCTGCATGATTGACTATTTCCTCCATCGCTCTCCAGACTTCCATCGTTTTGTCATGTGTATCAAGTGGTGAATGAAGAATTAATGAATCTATAAAATTTGTTGCTAAATTCTTTTTGGAAACGGCAAAAGATTCCATTACTTGCTCGCGAAGAGGAGCATTGGGATTATAAGGAATAGTGTTTGGATCTTGCCCAGAAATAGGGGTATATTTAGTTTGTAAAAATAGTTGATTTCTAAAAATACCAAATGTCTCTAATTCTTTAAGTGCTTGTCCCACTCCTGGTTCAAAATAATGCCTGGGTTGACATGCCGTATCGATACCTCGGAAGCCATGCTTAACTGCCTTAACCACAAGCGCAGCAGTTTGTTCCCTTTTCCAAGCTGTGCCATAAATAATTTTTGGCATCCTGATCCCGCTTGGCATTTCTATATAATCATTATCCATTCATTTGCTCCGTTAGGATCTCTAAAATATCTGTTTATTCTTTTAAAATCAATGGGAGTTTCATAACTAAGGTTTTTGAATAACTGAGAGATCTCTAGTCTGTAAAGCATGAATAAAACTTTGCATTTGTGCCATTTCAACAGTGCGTGAGCACTTTGTCATGCATGAATCTAGTACACTTTCAATTTTTTGAAAATGCTTTATTGCTTTATTTATATATTCCGGTTTCATATTAGCAGCAGCTTCTTTCCAAAATTGAAGCCTTCCTTCTTCTGGTTGCGAGCTTTGCATTAATGAACTAATAGCTAATAGTGTTTTGCAAACACCAAAAGGAATAGTTGATAAAAATGAAATCCATAATGCTTCTTTTTCTTCGCTTGTTAAATCTTTCATATCACTAAGTTTGCTTTGCCATTTATTGAGCATTTTCTCTGCACGATCTAACGTATTTGAAGACAATTTTTGGAGCTCTGTGATAACTTCTTGAGGTGTACAGCATTGCAATTGAAGCTTTTGAAATTTTAAGACTTTTCCGACAAAATTTTCTCTCTCCTCTATTATCATCAATTCGTCAGAAGAACGGCTCTTAATTTTATCAGTATATTGCTTATATTTTTGCATATTTTCAGAAGTAGGATTTCGCTGAAGTCCAAGATAGTATAAATCTGCCATACTATGGCCTTGGCCAGTACCCGGTGATAACGTAATATGGCCAGTGCGATTAGCAAAACCATGTTCTTTCCTAATATTATTTTCACAAATATTCCCACCTTCAATAGTCCAAAATTCTTCCGCTGAATTTCCAAGTCTGGTATTACTTGCTTTAGGATATAAAATATCCATTACCGGATCACTCCTTTTATTCATAACGTCAAAAAATGGCTTAAAATCACTTCTTGCACTACCCGCTAAGACGTGTGTAGCATGGATTAATTCATGCGCCAATAATACAGAGGCAGGTCCTGTGTCTGTTAATCCTTGATCCATTGAAGCATACGCTTCCGTATTGATAGCAGATATTGATTTAAGATGATCCATATTTATAAATACGACACATTTTTTTGCACCATCAGATTTTATTGTTGTTTTTTTTAATACTTTTTTATAATCTAATTGAGATTCGGGACTAAGTTCTACATCCACATTTTCCTTAGCCTCACCTTCTAGAGGAGACGAACAACCAAATTCACGGCTTGGCAATATTTGAATTTTTGCTCCATTTTTTTCTAATTGTGAATTAAGTTTAATGATTAATTTTTGCCCTTCTGGTCGTGAAATAATTTGCATTAAAAGTGAATTAATGAATTCCAGCTCAGTTTTCCCTAGTTCATTATTACTTTTTATTTTCTCGAGCAATTGGTAATAATGATCATGTAGGTTTCTTTTTTCACTTTTCGCATATTTATAAGAATATTTACTTAATGCAACGTTATTTTCTTCTTTTACATAAATAAGACCTTTTTCATTTAGTTTTTTTGTTAGGTCTATATGGATAAATTCCAAAGCCCGCAATTGTGTTTTAATGTTTATGATTCGCTCATAAAACTCAATCTGTTCACTTTGATTGGCCTCAGGATTAAATTTTGCATATTGTTCTTCAATAGCTTTGTAAGCTGCATGTTGCAAGCTGTCGATACAAGCAACTAATTTAAGAGGATCATCTTCAATGACATCTGTCAATATGACATCGTGGCTAATTTGTAGCGTTGAGAAATGGTTCATCACATTTACTAATTTATGAACAATAGCCATCTACAAGAGGCCTTATGCTTAATTTTTAATTAGATGGTGCACTTCCTGAGCGCGGTCTAGGAGAAGGTTCTTCTTCCTTAGTTGGTACATGCACAGTAACACTTTGCCGTTTGTATGTATCAAACGCACTTGTGTGACGGCGGCGTTTGTCTGAATTATCGGCATTAAATGCAAGGGGATCTTCTTCAGCAAATCTTGCTGGAACGTCTGCTGGTTGTGCTTGTGGTCGTGAAAGCTCATTAGTCCTATTGTAAACCTCTTTAATGAGTTGATCATAAGCATCTAATTTTTGGACATCTTCAGGCTTGCTTCTATCTAATGTTTTAAGATAGGCATTAACATTTAATACCGTTTGAGACGATAACACTGGGATAATATTAGGCTCATCACGGAGCATTGTTGTTAGTTTTGTGATAGCGGTTGGGCCATCTGGTTCATTAATCTCTTTTATCTTATCCTGCGGTAACTTTGCTCTGTCAACCACGGGATCCGGAGGTCGACGTGCAGGATCTGAAGATACAGCAGAAATAATTTTACCGCCTATATATTGGATCCCAGCTTGGATACCCGCAGGAATAGCAGCAGCACCTGCAATCGCAGCAGCTGGCAAAGTGCAAAATTTTAAAAATATTGAGTTATTACGCCATGCATAATTAATAAAGTCTTTGCAACCAAGAAATGTTTTTTTAGGGTTAACGACCGCTTTTAGCGTTTCTACCGCAGCAGCGAGACCTGCAACAGGGAGTAATAAAAAGCCTAATCCTACTTTAGCTAGCATTGAGGTATCAGGAGATGCGATCTTATTTAACATCATCCCACCGAGGTAACTGACGAAATTGAGTGGATTCACACCACTTAGCTTCTCCCAAAAAGTCTTTTTTCCTTTGTTACTTTCTATACTACGCTGATATCTAGAAGCTCCATTTAAAACTTCTTGTGGATTGCCAAAACCGCCCCAGGCTTTTTCCTCAAAATAGTCCCTTAATTCTGGCTCTGCACCAGCAGCCAAAATGGCACCTGTCGTCACCGAACAATTTTTAGTTGCCAAATCAAATTTCTTACCGTCCTGCGTTAGCGCTCGCATTTTTTGTAACATTCGTTCAGCATTTAGGCCGCTCTGCACATGCTCGCCATCTACTATACCACTGAGCGGTAATCTTACTTGATGATTGGGTGAATGACCGCGAGTAATAAATCTCTCATGATCTGCGTATTGAAAATTAGGGGTTTTACTCACGAGCTTTTTCTCAGTTAGTAATTTTTTGTATTGATCAGAATGTAAATTCATTGCATCTCGGGATCTATCTTTTAAAAGCTTAAAAATTTCTGGCGTCATTTGCTCTTTGGTAATGTTTTGATGCTCAGGGGGCAAAAATTGACGCCATTTTTCTATATTGGCTTTGTCTTTATCTTTAAAGCTTGGTGGATAATTTTTATCAAACAAAACTCCTAAAATGAAATTTTTCTTTTCTACAAAATCCTGTTGACAAAAACTGCATACAATATCTGCTGGCTTCACTATCTTTTCTATTTGCGACAATTCATAATCTACCCAAGCTTGCCTTGAAAAGGGGGGGCTACGTTGTTCAATCATCTTTTGTCTTTTTTCTGGCTCAAGAATTGAATCTAAGGCAAATTGTATTTTAGCAACTTCTCTCTTTGCCGCCTCAGTATACGCTGACTCAACCACCTCTAATGCTTCAGTCTTTCTTGCAGCAATAGCTTTGGCTTCATCTTCTAATCCTTTTCTCTTGACAACAATTTTCGGTTGAATTTTGACTATATCAGCAGCCTTTAGGGCACGTGGATCATCCACTACGGTTTTCCAATCTGGAATAAAATCGTTCAATAAGGTAAGTAAAGAGCCTTTCACCGGAAGATTAATTTGATCCTTTAATTTTTTTTCCAAAATAGATAGAGCTTCCATTTTTCTTGCATTATTCATCAGCTCTCTTTCCATCTCTAACAGTTTCTTTTCATCTCTATGTAATGATGATAAATGAGCTATTTCATTATCTGCCAAAGTCACTTTTTTGGTGCCTAATTTTCCTTTGTAAGTGCGCTGTTCTCGTTTATTGAGCGCATTAGGTCCTGTTGTAAAGCGCGAGTCTATTTCACCTACATCAGCCCCACTTCTTTCATCTATATTATCGCTATTTAAACTTGTGTGCAGCGAATGTGATTTTTCACTTGGCCACCAGCTAAAATATACTTTATACACGTCTTGCTCTTTGAGCTGATTGTTTTCATCCAAAAACCTTTGTGTGACACGCTCAAAAGGGATCACCGTATTCAGTCCATCCATACAATATTTTTGTACTAATGTTTCACCTTCTTTATTGGCAGGAATAGTGACTTCAACAGCTGCATGCCCGACATTCCCTCCAAATAACATCGTATCGATGTAATGTGGCATCCCATTCCCACCTTTATGGTGAGTTCCCCATGTTGACAATTTTACTGATCCTAGAGCAACTGGATCGGGCATGACACGACTCCTATTTAAGCCATATATAAAAGGACAAAGATAGCGGTTATTTAGTTCGAGAAAGATGAAGGATAGCAACACTGACCTAGTGTCATTTATTTACTGAAAATTAAAATATTCAGGTAAAATTATCACGTGCATTCACAACTATTCTTTTGATTTTTTTATATTTTTTATTGAAGAACGTTGTTATGTTTAAAAACACTGATAAATCAAAAAGCGAAAATTCATATGGTGAGCGATAGAAAATCTTAACACTATCCTTTAATGCTTTACATGTTAGTCTTTTTTAAAAGATCAAACGATGACTAAGGTGCGCGATATTTTTGCGCACGTGCTCGTTCTTTATGCGTCTTAAGCTGATCAACCAAAAGCAAACGAATTTCTTTTTTGCATTTGCCAAACGCTTGGATATCTCCATAAGGTTTCACTCATATTTCTTGATGATCCCTGCTTATTTTACGCCGCGTTGTTCCTTGCCTTTTTCTGGAATGGAATAGGGTATCACAACGACAAGCCATCAGACGTAGAAATATTTAAATCAACAGGGAATTCCTTATTTGTGAAAAAGTCATTAAATTCTTTTATTTATTCATTAGATTCAATAGGTTTTTTAAATTTGCTTATTTAGGCCATTAAAATACATAGATTTTCTTTCAATTCGTAGAAAACCACTTCCCCTTTTTCCGTAGACAAAAGCTCCTTTTAGCTCCCCTAAAACTATTCATTTCACTATACTTTTAAAGACGATAGAACTATAGGAAGAGGTAATGATTCATCCAGCATCTGTAAACTTTGAAAATGCAAAAATTGCAGTACTTGCAGGCGGCGGTATTAAAGGACTAGCCTTTGGACCAGTCTTCAGATTATTTGAAGATGCGGGTATCTACAACAATTTTGAGATCCTTATCGGTTCTTCTGTCGGTGGCATCACAGCATCGATGATTGCGCTTGGAGCAAATGCAGAAGAACTTGAAACCTTTCTGGCAACGGGCGGTGAAGGATTAATGGACATTTTTAGTACACCCACACTGTTTGCCACAGGCGGACTCAAAGCGCTTAGCAGTTTAATGGATAAAGGAGGAGCAGCTAAAGGGTATATTTTATATCATACTTCTCAGGCAACTGTTGCCAAAAACCTAGGTAGCCCTCATGCGACATTTGCTGATTTGGAAAAGAAAATAGGCCAAAAGAGCAAAAGTGGGGGAAAATTTCGAAATTTAGAGCTAACAGTAACGGTAGAAGATCCCAGAGGCTCTTATCAAATTGTTTGTAGCCCAAAAACAACCCCCAATATGCCCATTGCACTGGCAATGAGAATGACAGCGGGGTTGCCTATCGCATTTCCAAATGTAAGGTTAACCTCTGAAGAAATCATTGAATATACTAAAGGCGCAACCGAACCTTTGGTAAAATATACGCGAATAACACCCATTCAAAGAAAATTTTTCAAAGTCGATTTTCCTAAATTTCCTCCTTTTGAAGCAGAATACTTTTATAGCAGAACTTGCTTAGAAAAACAGGAAATAATTGATACTATCAGAAATGATTTATTAAACAATTCCGTGCAAAATGGTGTACTAATGTGCTCCGATGGTAGTGTGGTAGATAATCTGCCAATATACCTTGCTGTTAATCGACCTGAAGAAGAACGAGGGCTCGATAATACTATTGCTTTAGACTTCGAAGAACCCTGGAGACACAAAAGAAGAATAGAAAATTGCTATTTGTATGCAAAAGGTAAAATCATCACCCCAGAAGATGAAAAATATTATGTAGATGCAATATTAAATCCTTCGTGGAATGATATGGTTTATTATCACTTTAAAAATACTATTCATGATTCAAGGATCCCTCCTAGTCATCAATTAGCCATATTGCAAAAAGAAAATATGCTATCTTTTGATGTTGATGATATTTCAGCGGCTGATTTTGAATTGGAAACAGTAAGTGCAAGCGGATCAAAAAAAGGCGATCCAACTCCCAAAACCCATGATGAAAAAGTCACCTATCTATTAAAAAATGGTTATAAAGCTGGCGTTCATTATCTAACATCAAAAGGATACATTCCCAAAAAAAGCTTTTTTGAAATGTACCCAGCTGAAATGACTAAAGCTAAACAACGTGACAATGTTGAGCTGCAATCCTTTCAAACACAAATTGATATAGATGAAAAGGCGTTAGCTGCTTGGGAAAATGTTCTTTCATTATTGATGCAAGCAACACATGGCGAATACCATGATATAGAAGTTTTACTTTATGAAAATATTGTTGAAATGCGTGAAGCAATACAAAATGCCAAAACGTTAAATCAAAATCGAGAAGAATCAGATCGCGCAGTCGGTCTTATCAATAAGGCAACATGCTTTACAGAACAACACATCGACATTATTCTTCACGCAAAGATAAAATGCGACAAACTTTTCTCAAAAATTGTTGACCAACTAAACTTGATTGATAAAATCCATTTTAATAATTTAGATAAAACTAAACGAGTTATTGATGAATTAAGAAAAACAGATCCTGTGTTGGCTGAAAACTATGATAAACTCATCAAGTTAAAAGAAAGCTCAAAACTCTTTGAAGAAATGCTATCTCTTGTCCGCGATGAAAGTGTTATCGCAGGCATCAGAAGAGGAAAAGCAACTGAGCCTAAATACCTAGAGAGAATTGTCATGTTCACTAAAATGAAAACTGGGTACTCTAATTTATAACTATCAATAATGTCTCCCCCTTCGTTAAAAGAGGGAGATATTATCTTTACAACCTCTTAATTCTCTCTTTTAATGCAGATCTCGGATTTTCAGGCGTTACACCTAACGCAATTAACGCATCCTTGATCCTTTTGATCACATTAGGATCGACATATTTTGCTCGATCTCTTCCATGACGCTTATGCAAAAATATGGAGGTACTAGGCAAATGCAATTTTCGTGATGATGAACCACTTTTTTTATCTTCAGTACCTGCTAATGATCTGACAAGTGTAATCAAATCGTCATACTTAATTTTTAGCGATCCACTAAAAATAGCTTCAACAATCTTTTTTGAAGTACCTTTAAAATCTTTTTCTTCATCTCTAGATGCGTTACTTTTGACATCTTTTTGTGATGCTTTAGGATATGAAATCATGAAGGTATTAACAGTGGTCTTGCAATTATCAAGTGCGTTATCTAATGGAGGCGTTTCATGGAAAGAAACCACCCCCTCAGTTTTAATCAATGATTCTTCTGAGGACGCCTCTGTAGCTTGTATTTCAAGGATACCTCTTTCAGATAAAAGCTTTGTACTTCTTTCTTCAGAAGAAGCTTTTTTATTATCTTCTAAAGACAAAATTTGCAATCTTTCATTCAAATCAACATCATCACTAGATTGTTTTACAACATCAGGTATTAATTTTGAAGGTTGATTTTTTCTAGCCTTCTTTATTTTATTATTAATTTTACAAGATAATTCCCTCAAAGTATTTTCGTAGACTTCCCCGTTAAGCACACAGTTCTAAACTAGAGTTTTCGTTGGCCATTCTTTCTCTATAGGCTTTGGG
>MKTN01000021.1 GCA_001898235.1 Gammaproteobacteria bacterium 39-13 | reverse complement strand
ACATTCCATGAAGCGCGACGGACTAAAACGAGGCATTGTCACGCTATGCATTGGTGGTGGGCAAGGTATTGCAATAGCATTGGAAGTTCTGTGATTAAAAGTAAGTCAAAAATTAACTCCAACACTTTAAAACAATAAAAGCACCATAAATGCTGGGTAATTGGTTCAATTACTCAGCATTCCCGTTAATTTTAAGCATAGTGCTTTTAGCAATATTCATGGGTTTGAAAGAGGCAGAACTTTTTTTGATTATCTAAAAGCTATCCATTTGAAACATTATGGTCATGTTGATCCTAATTTTGTTCACAAATTAATGACTGACACCAAGCACTTCTCTGCCCTCTTAGAGCGAGGTTTTCAAAACTTCATAAAAAATTTGAAACTACTATTTTTAATCAGAAGATTTTAAAAAAGTGGTTTGTATGTCAAATGCTCGTTACTATCTACTAAAAATTCCTTTAGGGAAATACTCCACAATCAATTTCTGATAAAGAGCCAACACAAGCATCGCATTTAGAATTCAAACTTGCCATTTTTAACTAAGTAGGTATAATGCCGCAGCTTAATATTATCTAATTAAGGGGTTTTAAGATGGTTTTCGGATTTGAGTTTAAACCAAGAAATATTGCATTATTTTTAGGTTTTTCTTTTTTTATTGGAATGCTGGGCGTTCCTTCTGCCATTGGTCTAGGTTCAAATTTGCTATTAAATATGGCGACTAGTTTTAGTCTCGCCGGAGTTTTATGGGCAATAGGATTTTATACTGAAAAACAATTTCATACTAAGCATTCCTCTAAAAAAAATACTGAAACAACAAAAAATAATACCCAAGATACCGGGGCAAAAAAATCGTCTGCTCAAACTAAGATCGTGCATCTCTGTGGGATTTATACTTATATAGATTTTTCTAAAATTGATAGTAGGATTACTCAAGTTGGCGGCTGGATGGAATGCCACCCAATGCGAACAATGATTAAAATACCTACAAAGCATCATGATGAAATCATGGCTAAAGTAAATAAAGTAATAGACGCAACAAAACCCAAGAACACTAGAAATTTGGTTAATAATTATAAGCATCAAAAAGATCAATCATCTAAAGTGCAATCTGAAAGCATTTCTTTGAATCCCCACAGAAGTATGAGAAGAAAACATAAAAACTAATGAGTAAATGAATGGGATAGACTTAGTATCTAAGTTAAACATTCATTACAATCAAAGAAGTTTTTGATTTAATAAGCATTGTGCAACAATCTGTTGCACAATGCTTATTTTTATTTTCTAATATCTTTTCTTCAACCTGCCCAAGAGAAGATATTAACAAGAAATTTGTCTCATCATCGCTATTATTGATTACCCGATGTGGCAAGAGTTTTAGAACTTTAAGCCTTGCGGTGGGTGTTAAAATAAACATTTTTCCATTTAATTCAACTTGAAGACTCCTGAAAGTACATAAATAAATTATGTAGCAACCAGATGATAATGCAATTTATCAGCCGTGTTTGGTGACATTTTCACGTGCATACCGGTGGATCGTGAATTCATCTCAGATTTATAGAAGCCGGTTTTGGTGAAACTGTACTTTTCGACGCTATCACTTTCTTCTAAGATAGAAAAGGCACCTTTATATATTGAATTTTGTACCCTCCTGATAATTTTGAATGTGCTATGTTTCATTTTGATGAAGTCATTATTATAAGACTCATCATCTATTCAGTGCTCGCAAAATTGTAGGGTTATTTCATAAAATTAGGCGGCTTTATGCTACAAAAAATCGTCTCAATTATCCTTCTTTTAGTGCTACCAAACCTCTGCTTCGCATCTTTCCAATGCAAAAGTAACGCTGTTGCACACGAAGGTGATACAGCAGCGGAAGTTGAAATTAAATGTGGCCAACCGATGTCAATCAGTCGTCAAGGGAAGGTAACCATAAAGGGAGAATTGGTTGATCTAGAAAGATGGGTGTACAATCCTGGATATGGTAAATTTTACCAGATCCTTGAATTTCATAATGGGGTTTTGGTAAGCGTAAAAAGCGGACCCAGAACATAGCCTGTGCTTAAAAAATGCTTAATTTTCTCTATTTAAAACCTCATATAGATTTTAAAGAATTGCTACGTCATTTTTAACATGTATATTTCCTTTATTATTGAAAATCTAGTGCTTCTAACGTCTATCCAAATAAATCAAAATGCTCTAACAAGTTGAATTTTTCGCTTAAATTGTAGATAAAACACATGAATATATGCTCACCAATAGGTTAATTGTTGAGTTTGCTATCAAGATAAGGTAGCATCCATTCTTTCTTAAAAAGTCCAAGGATTTCGCGCTATGACAAAGATCAATAAAATTTATGCCGCAGTTGAAAAAAACAACTTATCAGGATTGCGTGCATTGTTAGACAATGATAACGCTAGCTATCATTGTCCACACAAAGGAAATCCCTTGCTTGCTGCGGTTAAAGCAGGACATCTTGATATTGTAAAGTATTTACTGCAACGTGAAGAAATAACTTTTCAAAATATGCCATCCAAGCATAAAACGGCTTTACGCGCTTATACCCTTTTCAAACCAAAAACTAAAGAAGAAATAATTCGCATCCAAGCCCTGAAAAATGAAATTTTAAAAAAACATGGATTTAATTTACCTGCAAAACATCAAGCAAAAGGCATCAACCAGAATTCTTTAATTGAAGCTATCAAAAAAGAAAATGTAGCAATCATTAATGCATTGACAACATCCTCATTATTCATCTGTTGTAATTTTAATGATACAAATGGAAACACCCCTTTTCATTATGTCGATCAAATTAAAGATAATAAAAAGCGAACAGAAATTGCGACCTTGTTGATAAAGAAAGGAATGGACATAACGATTAAAAATAATAAAGGTGTTGGCGTTTTACATTTAAAAGAATATAAAGAAATTCAAAAAGCAATTTTAGCAAAACAACATTCAGCCCTGAATAATATAGCTGCCATGATATTCTTTAAAAGAGATATAAATGCACTTATTTTTTCTTCGATCGTTGCAACGGCTTGTTTAGCTGCGTCTCTCATGATGCCTGCTATGATTTTTGGAACTTTAGTAGCAGGAGGGTATTTTGCGGCAAACTTGGTATATGTAAGCTTAAATAAATTAACTTCCTCAGAGAGAGCACATGAGATGTTAAAACGTCAAATGAGCGATTTAACCGCAGAAGAAAAGGCTGCAGTAGAACCAATGAGACTTGATCTAAGGTGTAAAGAACTTTCACGCAGAATTACAAGAGTCGAACAATACCTCAATGAAAACAAAGGTATGATTTCAGCTGAAAAAAAAGATGCGAAGCAAATTGCCAAGCTTAAGCAATGCACAACTGAAATAACCACCCCAGCTGTTACCCCAGCGCTCCATAAGCAGAAACAAAAAGCTGTTGAAACTGCCAATAGTCGTAAAAGAGCAGAAGAAGTAAAGAAAAAAGCGGCAAGAAGATAGCATTTGCAAACTTCTACCCCCTCTTCCATTTTGGTAGAGGGGATCAGTCAGCGTCACAGACCAAAAAATAACCATCCTGCTTTCTTATCTCTTCGAGAGAAGTTAGACTCGTCTATCGTTACTTTTTTTCCAACCTTGTTCTTATTTATTTCTGATTGAGCAGGATGCGCGAACCTGCTTTCTTCTCTTTCCTCTCCCTCTCGTTAACTGACAACTTAATTAATTTTAAATCATAAAAAATATTATGCTTTAGAAGAAATTACATCATATACATTAGCATTTCTCACAATTACACGTATTTTTCTAGTTCATGTAGTAAAAATTATGACATGAATTTAATGCAAAATATTACGTATTCACCTTACATTAAAAAGAAAGATAACTTATAATTGCTTCTTTATTTTTGTATGGATCTTCATGATGAAACGTAAAGTCTCTTTATCTGAAAACCAACGTCGGCGTAAATTACAAAAGCAAGAAACGAATATGCCCAGTGATTTAATGAACATCGATTTCTTGTTATCGCAGATCTTAGGCTTTATGCCTGCTTATCGGTTAGTCGGAAAAAATGCTATTACTAGCGTTTCTAAAACATGGAAAAGATTACTTACAGAAAATAAATTTTATAATAAAAAATATTTTAACGCGCTCCTAGCTTCTTGCCAGCAGGATCCTCAAGGTGCACTTCATATTCTCAGTGATGAAACATTCATCCCTCATCTTACTTTTAAACAACTATTTAAAATTGCGGGTTGTAATAATGAGTTAGCAAAGAGTATTATTAGTAATCCGACGGCTGAGAGCATTCTAGATAGTGAAGATTTAGAAAAACTGGCCGAACAACATTCTGATATTGCGATGGCTATTCTCAAAAACCCTCAGTTCTGCTTTAAATTGATGGGATCTAGCTTATTGGGTAAGCTTGGTCTTAAGTATCTTGAAGTAGCTGTCTATATTCTCCACACCCCAGAATTTTACAGACGATTAAGTAACCGTAATTTAATTGAACTTGCTCAGCAACATCTTGAGGTTGCTAATTATCTTCATAACAATCCTGGTTCTTTAACAAATGATGATTTACTTTTAATTGATAGTGCATATTTTGAAAAGGCGGAGAATATTGTCAAAAATCCTGAGCTTTATAACAATTTAAGCGGTGAGCAGATAGCTATTCTTGGTCAACGACATCTTAGCATTGCACAAATTATTTTAAATACCCCAACACTTTGTAGCAAACTAAGTATTAGTCAACTATGCATGCTTGCTCAAAATCATGTGGAAATTGCTCAACATATGCTCAATAAAGATGATTTTTGCAACGAAGTCTCTGGGGAAGATTTAATGATGCTTGGCATTAAAAATCCTGAAATTGCTAACCTTATTTTTGACGATGCTAAACTTTTTGTTAAATTAAATGCAAATGCGATAACCCAACTTGGTGCACATCATCTTCAAATTGCTAAGCGCATTCTAAAAATGTCTGAATTACAACTATCTCCTCAGCATTTATGTTTTATGGGGTATTGCCATTCAGAAGTTGCTGAGCACATCTTAAATACACCTGCACTTTGTGATGAATTAAGTGGTGGTGAATTAGCCAAGCTTGGTGAAAATCATGAAGAAATTGCTGAGCGCATTATTAATACTACTACATTCTGGGATAAATTAACTGCTGAAAATTTAGTTAAACTTAGCCGTCAATACTCTAAAATAACTAAACTCATTTTAAATAATCCTCTTCTTTTTGATAAAATAGTTGCTGCAAGCCAATTGAATTGTTTTACTAGAAATTTCACCGTCGCTGATTTTGAAAACCTATATGATTCTCCTGACTTATCTCTAGCCGAGAAAGCTATGGGGATCCCTATGGATAAATACATTAAAATTGATCTAATAAAGAATGGAATTAGAGAAACAGCAAATACTTTATTGCAAAATACACCAACCATCAGATGTCGCTGAAAATCTGATAATCGTTCTGGCATAAAATAATATTTTATGCCAGATTGGTTAATTAATCCCGCATAATAAAGTTTTTATAGAAAATTGTCTTGAGATCTACCCTATCTTCCTTATAGAAACATTAGAAAAGCCACCTGGCATTCCATGCAATTAACCGTTTTACCAATTTGAGAAATTGGCCAAGACTTTTCTCACTCACGCTCATTTTGCAATCATGTAGTAAAAATTATGACGTGAATTTAATGTAAAACTTTTCTTATCTACCTTACATTAAAAAGAAAGATAACTTATAATTGCTTTTTATTTGTTTAAGGATCTTCATGATGAAACGTAAAGCCACCTTAGCTAAAAAAAAGCAGCCATCGCATAAAATACAAAAACAAGAAGCAACTAATAATGTTGATTTAATGAACATCGACTTCTTGTTAACACATATCTTAAGCTTTGTCCCTGCTTATCGGTTAGTGGGAAAAAATGCTATTACTAGCGTTTCTAAAAAATGGAAAAAGTTACTCACGGAAAATAAATATTTTAATAAAAAGTCTTTTAAAGAGATCCTATCTTCTTGTCAACAGCACCCAGAAGGTGCACTTCATATTCTCAGTGATGAAACATTAATTTCTCATTTTACTTTTAAACAAATAATTAGAATTGCTGGATACAATAAAGAATTGGCGAAAGAACTGATTGGCGATTTTCAGGATAGCAATGATTTAGTAGCGCTATCTGGGCAATATTGCGAAATTGCAATGGATGTTGTTAAGGATCCAGAGCGACACACTAAATTAACCGAATTTAGCTTATATAAGCTTGGGCTTAAGTATACTGAAGTTGCCCTATATATTCTAAAGAATGCTGAACTTCGCAGCCGATTAAGTAACGATACTTTAATTGCACTTGGTCAACAGCATCTTGAGGTTGCTAATTATCTTCATGATAACCCTGGTTCTTTAACGTATGACGATTTACTTCTGATTGATAGCGCACATTATGAAAGGGCCGAGAATATTGTTAAAACTCAGGAACTTTGTAATAATTTAAATGGTGAACAGCTAGCTAAACTTGGTCAACAACATCTTAACATTGCAAAAATTATTTTAGAGAGACCCACACTTTGTAAAAAACTAAATGTCAGCAACCTATGCATGCTTGCTGAAAATCACTCAGAAATCTCCAAACATTTGCTCAGCAAAGATGAGTTCTGCGATGAAGTCTCTAGAGAAGATCTAATGTTGCTCCACATCAAAAATATAGAAATTGCTAATCTAATTTTTGATAATGCTAAACTTTTTGTTAAATTAGATGCAAATGCGATAACGCTATTAGGTGCTCATCATCTCCAAATTGCTCAACGGATTCTAAAAATGTCTGAATTACAACTATCTCCTCAGCATTTATGCTCTATTGGACGTTGGCATTCAGAAGTTGCTGAACACATCTTAAATACACCTGCACTTTGTGATGAGTTAAGTGGTGGCGAATTAGCCAAGCTTGGTAAAAATCATGAAAGAATTGCTAAGCGTATTATTAATACCCCTACATTCTGGGATAAATTAACTGCTGAAAATTTAATAAAACTTAGTCGTAAGCATCCTAAAATTATCGATCTGATCATCAATAATCGCATTCTTATTGATAAAATAATAACTGCTGATTTACTGAGTAGTTTTGGTGAAAATTTTGCCATCGCCAATTTCGGCAATGAAAACCTACTTGCCATACCTTCAAGAGAAAGAACAAGGTTGTTCCCTAGTAAATTTTTAAGAATTGAAGCAGCACTTAGCACAGCAAAAGCATTATTATTGCCAACCAATAAAATGCAACCATAAATAGTCTGATACTCATTCTAGTATAACAGTATATTTTTTGCATGCAGTATAAAATAATATACTGTTATACCAGATAAATTAATAAAATTTTGACAGTCCATTATATGAACCTAACAGGGTTTTTTAACTTATAGGCATAATATTTTCCTGTTATACGAATATACTGCTTGCGCCATTTAAGCTCTTTATGCCCCCTTTTTTGAGCATTTTTATGATTTTATTGAATAATTTGAACCATTTTTAAAGAAAAATAGTCTTCATGACTAGACGGCCATATGCAATTTTAGAGTGTAACCACAATAGATTTGGGGCAAGACGATGGGTGATGATACTGATGAAGAAGATGTAGAAAATGAGCAAGATATACAAAATCAGAAAAAGGTTTTTGTGGCAGGAATGGGACCTGGGGGGTTAGCTGCTGCTCTAGAAGCTGCGGAGAAAGGATATTTCGTCGTTATCGTAGAACCTAGAGATGAATTTACTCGCACACAAACGGTTGGTTTAACCAATGAAAGTTATAATTATTTAACCTCACTTGCCAATATAGATAACGAAGCAGATCGAAAATTTTATCTTCAGAAAATAACAAGTACAGGAAGTCCAAGGCAATATTTTGTCAATGTAAATGATTTACAGAAATTTTATAAATCTAAATTAGAAGAATTTCCTAATGTTCAGATTCTGCAGGGATCGCAATACAAGGTAACAGCAATTGATCCTAACACACAAATTGTCACTGTTAAAAATGGAGAAGAAAGTTCAAGTCTGCGCTTTGACTTTATAGTTGCAGCTGATGGAAATCGACATGAGATTGTTAATTTAATTAATCGTAACTTAGAGCCAGAAACTCAGGTTATTTATCAAAAGCATGGTATCAAACCAAGACAATCTGCCTCAGGTACAGTTTCTCTACAAGTGGCAGCAAAACATGGTATCAAAAATAGGCAAGGAAATATGGTCCGATTTGGCCCTGAACATTTAGAAAAACTACATGCCTTAGGCTGGGACAAACCTTATTTCCCTCAAATGGCAGCTACATTACGTGATTTGGGTGAAGATAAGGATATCAAGTTTTTTGTTTCAGGAGAGATCCCAGAAAAAATTGCTAAAATGCAAGATCCAAATGCGCAACGTCTCGCTCTGATAGAATGGGGTAAATTAGCGGTAAATGTTCATTATGGATACAAAATAGATGATATCTTCTTCAAAGAAAAAGAAGTAAAAAAAGATAGACAAGATGATAAACGTCATTTGCAAAAAGTTGAGGATGTTAATAAACTCAAAACAACTTCTTTCGATGTAAACCTTGCTTATGCCAGTCGTCCTATTATTGAACTAGGCGAAGGTGGAATAGTTGCTTTAATAGGAGATGCAAATCAATCCGCCAATTTCTTTTACGGTCATGGCTTAAATGATGCGCTTACTGAAGGGGTTCACTTTGGTCGATGTTTAAGTGCGCCTGAAGATAATACTTTTGATAAAGAATCGTTCTTAGAATATCAGCAAGACAAAATTGACACTTTGCGGTACTTAATGAATGCATCCAAAAAGAATGAGCCGACAATTTCTATTCAACATAAACTGAACAATGACATAAACGCAACCTTAGCATTAGCACAAAGAATATTAAAATCCACTCAGTTAAATAATTTTTTGGAGGAGATGAAAGCATTACCTTCCTTTAAATCTGGGCAAGAATTTGAAGCGGAGCTTTATTATCGTTACTATGCATTGCTGGGTAAAACACTAGACGAAATGGATGCAGAATTTGGTCACAAAGCCATGAAATTTAGCAGCAAAAAAGGGAAAAAAGAGGTATTATTTTCCAACGAGAGCGAGATGCTTAGCATCAAAAAAGACTTAGCGGAGCTGAGAAAAGAAGTTTTTTCTCATATGAAAAATTTCTATACTGTTAGCAATACATCGCCAGATAATCAAGAGCTACCCCCGCAAAGACCTGGCACCAAATGATAATGTGATAAAAATTATTATTTCAGCTTTTAATCAAACTTTTATGGAACAGTCGTTCGCTTCGCCCCAGCCCCCTTTGTGGATTAGTGTGTGTGTCTCATCGAAGATATAGCCTCCTTTCTGGAGGCTACTTCTCACAAAAAACAATTAAAAGTATAGCAAATTTAATTCAACTTGATATTACTTAATTTAGTTTCCAATTCTAATTCAGGCCACAATAACTGCGGCGTTAAGCCAAAACGCGTTAAAGCGGTTCTAACAATTTTTATATAAATACCTGCAATAGAATCATCCGTTTTTCCCGGTCTATGAGACTTATGAATTCCACGCTGGGAAATATTAACTGGTCCAAGAATAATTGCCCATTTTTGATTAATCGTATTTTCTTGAAATACTAAGGTCACACGGGAACCATTGCCAGGTCGAATTTTCGCGTCTATTGCATTTAACATGCATTCCAATTCTTGCCAGGAAATTTCCATATGGGCATTTGTGCTAAAAATATTACAGATCAAATCTTGATGTCTTTTTAATCTATCTCTATAGTATTTCAATCTTTCCTGAGAAAAATTAACGTTTAAGCTCTGTAAATTATTGCCATCATTTTTATGCGATCTCAAATTTCTTTTTTGAGCAAGCTCCTCCTGCTTTTGCTTTTTTCTTTTAGATAAAGCTTTAGCCGGAGTAAACCCACCTCCAAATGATCTCTGTTGTTCATATATCGCTTGCTCTATTTCTATTTCTTTTTTCCTTTTGCGTTTCTTTTCGTTTACTTTTTCACTTTCTGAGGTAGCTTCCATTTCGTTAACGAGCTTATAATTTTCCTTTTCGCATTCGCTCACGTTTGTCTTATCATTCTCTATCGTTGTTTCTGTTTTTTTATCTAAATCATCATCGTCTTGTTGTGTGTATTCTATTTCATTAACATTAATATCATTCATAGCAGAAACGTCAGCAGTAGAATAGAACTCAAATTTTTTGCGATATTGATAAAAATCAATTAAATATTTAAATGCCTCTTCGGGACTAGTAGAACACCTTTCATTATATTTTTTTAAACATGAGGTATATTCTTCAAGAACAACAGCATAATCTTGAGCCGTAGGATGAAGCCTAAATTCAACTGCTTCTAAAGCCTTGCAATTTTGAATATGAGTCGTACATTCTTCTATCAAAGAGCTAAGATTAAAAGTAGCGTTACCATCAATATTAATTTTTACTAATTTAATCAGAATCGCGTAGAAATCGCGCTCTACATGAGGCGCTAGAAACTTTTGAATATCTCTTAACGCATTTGCTTCACTATCGATTGATTTATCTTTAAAGGGTTCATTTTTTACACGATATTGTATAATAAAAAATAGAACCGAGATATTTTCATTAGCGTATTGTATTAAACCTTCTAGCATTTTTTTATCTTGCAGACACCATTCTATAAACAATTTATTGATTGTTCCATTCTCTATTTGAACACAATATGAATGAAGGTATATAGCCCGATGCTCTTCTGGCCAAAAATGGTTTGCAAAAAAATTAGCAGCCTCCTTTGCAGAGACACCCTCAAAATACTCTATTAATTCTTGGTTAAATTGTATTCGCGCTTCAATTATTTCCTTGGCCTTTCTAAAGATTAATTTATCAGGTGATACTGTGCCAATTTCAAATTCTTCGCTAGGACCGATTTGCATACAAATTCCTCAATAATTTCAAAAACATAGTCGAAAAGAATTCAAACACAGCAAATTATTGATCTGACGAAAAGACGATCTCTATCTGTGTATATACTTTATACAAGTAGAATTAAAACTGTTCCTAGTGAATTCATTTCAAGGCAAAAACGTATTATAGTTATAAAAGTAAATTTGTCATGCCGATAATGAACTGAAATTTTTATTTACTTAAATTCTCCACTTTTACAATGTAACTACTCATAAGCGCATGCGCCCCCTACATGCAATAAATATAGCTACACAAGTTAATAATGGATTAAGTAAAACAGAGGTGGTCGAATTGATACTAATATTGCTTCCTGTCGCGAATTAATAGCTATAAATGCTACAGTTCAAACAATCGCAACGACGCAGGAATGTGGAATTTTTATTAATCAATAACCTCTTTTTAGGAGGATATTCTGACAAAAGCAGTTAAATTTAGGGATTCAAACTCCTATCTAAGACATTCTCCACAGTGGGAAGGCTATCATTTATTCTCTGCAGCTCATTTAATGGCTCAGTGGGTTTTGTGTATCTATTTTTAGCATAATTTCTATTTTTAGTATATTCATGTAAATTTCTTTCTGCTTGGGTAGGCTCATTTGAATCTGACTCATCCAAGCTAACGCTTAATGATGTTTCATCTGTCATTTCTGCAGGCAATGACGCCTCGTAGCTATATTTCGGTTGGATAATAAAAATACCTCCATCGTCATTAGCATGTACTGAATTGCTTAAGATTATGATTGAGGCTAATACATTCAATGAGAAGCGTTTTGACATGAGATTTTTTTCCTAAACTCATATTTAAGAATTATAGTAGTTTTACCTAAGGAAATAGCTTTGCTTTTTTTACTTCCTCTTTCCATCAGCCTTTGCTCAAATCTAAGCGAGGATGAATCATAAAAGAATTGATAAGCCCTAAAAGAAATTGCGCCAAATATACACACAAAGGCTTATGTTCACTATTGTAAGTATTTTGCAAATATGTAGTAAAAATTATGACGCTAATTTACCACAAACGTTTACATCATTACCTTACATTGGGGGGAGTTTTTTAAACCTTCACCTCACCTTCTGTGCTTCGCCAATATTGAACAATTTTAAGTTCTTGGCATAAAAAATGGCAATTTTAGAAAGAAATTAACTTAAATATTCATTATTAAGCTTTCAAAATAATACCCATGGACATATACTAGAAACCCAACTTTACAACCTTAAGAAGTTAGAAAAATGATTAACTTACGTAATTTTGCTTGGGGATTGAAGCGCTACATTTGGCAAATTACCCTTGCTTCTTGTTTAATTGCATCCTTCACTGTAGCGCCAATTGCAGTGCAGCTCGTTTTTGCTTCATTATTTGCAATAAGAATAGCGTTAGATATATGGCGTTATATCAGTTTTAAACCGTATTCTATGACGGAGATCGAAACGCAACAACCTCGTACTTGGCAGAATATTCTACAAGAATTTCAGCAGAAGAAAGGAAATATTGCGGCATATGGCATTCCTCGCAGCACGATTTATGAAAGACTCAAGCAAATTATGGCCGAGGGAAAGATTAACCAAAGCGACAACAACTTATGCGGCCCGATTGCGTTTTTAAATTTTCTCATCAAACATAATCCTGCATTATTTATGAAAACGGCTTGTGAATATTTTGAAAATGGGGCTACTTACGCTCCTTTTTATCTTCAATCATCACTGTGGGATCGCTATGCTTATTTTTATCCAATAGGTTTTATCAATGATTTATTTAGAAGCAATTATTCAGAAGTAGAGGAAGCGCTAGCTGGCGCTTTTAAAAATACTCACAATCTACTTGGGTATAGCAATAGTTGCATTGCAGAAGCATTTAGAGGAGTGACCGAACCAAAACTCATCGTTGAATGGCTTGCTCAAGCAGGTTATGCATGTACTTCGAACATCACTATCAATAATTATAATAATAACGGTGAAATGCCTCGGTTTAATCGGTTTATATTAGGTGGTATTTATAGCGACAAGAATAAGGAAGCTAAACTTCATCATCATGTACAAGGTGAAGAATGCTATATTAATTTGGAACAACATCAAGGTAGTTCACCATTGCATTATGTGTTTAACGTCTCTAATGCCCATTGGGATTTTTCAGATAATCCGAATGATAAATCAGAAAAAAATGTAATTCAGATCCATCTCCCAAGAGCAAAGGGTTAATTACATTTTATTCATAGATATCATCTTCGCTTACCCAAGGAAGGGAAAAGCACGAGGTAGATTCGGCTGTTAGAGCATAACCTACGCTTGCTGCCAAAACAAATTCAAATCCCCTCACCCGTTGCTCAAAGCAACGA
>MKTN01000020.1 GCA_001898235.1 Gammaproteobacteria bacterium 39-13 | reverse complement strand
GATATTGATAAGAAAATTTACAAATTAGATTGACAGACATAAATAAGCAGTCAGTCTTTAGGAGAAATAGACATGCTATAACCATCATAAATCTTTAAAATGATGTGATTTGAATAAACCCTCGTCAAGTTATAGCGCTAATCAAACTTACAAAATGTAAATACATATACGGCACAATCTGATCCACTTCAGCATTTTTGAATATATAGGGTGATATTTTTACACCCTTTTAAATAATTTATTCATACAATTTACCATTCGTTTGAAAAATCAATTTTATCAGCAGGATCCTGTTAACAACCCTCGTTTTGCTAGATTGATATTCAGATTGCCCCACAAAAAAATAATATAAACACGGGAACTTTTTTAAAAACACACGGCCTAAGGAAAGCATCTCTATAAAAAAATAACTTACAGTCTGTGGGGGTAATCATGTTAAATAAATATTTAGTACTGGGTTTAATCTCTAGCATTAGTGTTTATTCTTATTTTCCTTCTGCTAATGCCAACTACGGTGGCGGATATGAAGGTAATGGTCCTGTCAATGCACAAGCTTGGCGTGGATTTACTGCTGCTAAGCAAAGAAAATACGATGTTGAACATACATTAGATCGCGCACCATTTCCTAAAACAATATCGAACGGCAATGTAATTCAAGTAGATTTAAGTAAGCTTGCATGGGGGGCTTACGATGAGAAAGGGAATTTAGTGAAATGGGGTAATGCCTCTGGCGGAAAGAATTTCTGCGATGACATAGGAAAAGGGTGCAAAACTGTAACTGGTACTTTCACCTTTTATAAAAAACAAGGTTCAGGATGTAAATCTAATCTTTTCCCCATTGGTAAAGGTGGAGCTCCTATGCCTTATTGCATGCACTTTCAAGGTGGTTATGCACTGCATGGCGGTAACGTGCCCGACTTTAATGCAAGTCACGGTTGCATTCGAGTACCGGTACGTGAGGCGCAATGGTTAAATCAAAACTTTGTTAAAGTTGGGAAAACCCGAATTAACATTACTTATAATTAAGAACATGCTTCTTTGCGAAGGACACTCATCAAGATGGTAAATTCATCTCCATGAGTGTCCATCAAATTGCAATACAAAAATGCACTTCATAAACCATTTTCAACAACATCAACTACAAGCTTTACAAGAAATATGTGCCGCAGAACGTAGGCGTTTGAGAGGGGCTATATATCCCCTCTAACACTAAGACCATGCTCGTTTTAATAGCGCATCAATAACATATTTTTCTTCAAGTGTGCCTAATAAATGCGTTGCATCTTGATTTTGCCTAAAAAAAGCCTCGGCTAGCCACAGTGGTGCTTTTTGAAATAAAATTGCTGATTGATATAGCCTCATCAACCTTTCCACTAAACGTCTCGCCTGACTTTCCTCTGCATTCTTAAGAGACTTATTTAAACTATTTGCTGCAGACTTAAGCTGAGGAATCTTATCTATATCACCCATAAATTGAGCAAGTGCTTCAGGTTCTTTTTGCAAAGTCCGTAAAATATCCAAACATTGAATATTACCGCACCCTTCCCAAATTGCATTTAGCGGCGCTTCTCTATAAAACCTTGCTAAAGAAAAATCTTCAACAAATCCAGCCCCACCTAAACATTCTAAAAGCTCTACCACAATAAGTGGTGTATTTTTACAGATCCAATATTTTCCTAAAGCCGTTAATAAACGCATTCTATGATCATTTGGATCATTTTCATCCAAAAGTGTTGCAAGATGAGAACAGGTTTGAAGATTTGCTTCAATTTCAAGCGCAGTATGAGCTAACACATTTCTCATTAAAGGCTGCTCTATTAATCTTTTACCAAAGGTTTTCCGATGTTCAGCGTGATGACGCGCATGCACCCATGCCCCTCTTTGGATAGCCGTAGATCCCACCATACAATCAAAGCGAGTTAAGGCAACCATTTCAATAATGGTTTGAATACCTTTGCCAGGCTCACCTATTAACCAACCAAATGCACCTCTAAATTCTACTTCACTTGAAGCATTCGCTTGATTACCCAATTTATTTTTCAAACGCACAAGTTGCATAGGGTTTTTACTACCATCTGGACGCCATCTTGGCACTAAAAAACAAGATAATCCCTCCTTGCTCTGTCCCGTGACAAAAAAACCATCAGACATAGGAGCAGAGCAAAACCATTTATGACCTACCAATTCATAATATCCATTCTGATTTTCGGCGCGGGTTGTATTCGCTTTGACATCCGAGCCTCCTTGCTTCTCTGTCATCGCCATCCCTAATGTCAGACACGCCTTTTTTTCTAATGGTGCATTAGAACCATCATAATTTGATATTAATGCCTTAGGCAGCCATGTTTTGGCGACTATCTCATTTTTTTGTAATAAAGGGATCCCCGCATAAGTCATGGAAAGTGGGCAACCACTACCCGCTTCGACCTGCATATGGATATATTCAAGCGCTAAACGTGCAAGGTGCCCTTGCTTGCTCGATTGTAGCCAGGGTAAACAATGGATCCCAATATTGGTAGCTTCATGCATCAAAGCATGATAAGAAGGATGGTACTCTACGCTATCTATCCTAAAACCATAACGATCATGGGTTATACAACGAGGAAGATAAGTATTTGCTTGAATGCCAAGCTGTTCAAGTTGAGCAATCTTGCCACCATAAACATTCACACTCTCTAACAGTGGATTGCCATTTAATGATTGTAAGCATTCTCTTAGTGGCAAGTCGTCTTGATAAGCATTAATTCTTTCAAGAGGAGGTACTTGATTAACAACTTGATGAGTTTCTTTAATAACTTCCATGTTCGTATCCTAGCAGTAGGCACTTTAAAATATCTTACCATAGATAACACGACTGTTAAGGGCATAGTTTAAAACGCAACGCAACAGAAACTTGATCCTAAAAAATACTTTAAAAGTGCACACTCTAAGGAAAAAATTAATAATCAAAATCAAAATCAACTAGACAAGAATCATGGGCAATCTGAACCATCTCTTTTTTAGAGTTACAGCGTAGCTTTTGTTTAACCCGACTAATATAATTTGAGATAGTGGGTATCGCTAAACCGGTTTTTTCGCCAATCTCAGAAAAAGTATTTCCTTTAATCAAATGTAAAAAACATTCTTTTTCGCGCTTAGACAACAAATTAATAGGAAAAGATGACTCGTAGAGGAATTTGTAATACTCTGCATGAGTATCTCTATCTTGGTGGGGATCAACCGCTTTAATCACCATATGTGGCAAAGGCACAATACGTTCATTTTGTGCCTGTGTAATTAAATGGTTTGCTTCATGTGTAAAATGCAAAATAAATTTTTTCAGCAAATTTAAATTGTTCAGATAAAAGTTGTATATATCTCTATTTTCTGCCCGACTTCCAAATTCAATTATTTCAGTTTTGTCTTTTTGGTGATTAACAAAAAGAATACCATTGCCAATACCAAGCTCTTCAGCAATATACTTTTGTGCAGATGGTAAAACACCATCCCAACTGTGCCATCCTGAGGATAAATGAAAGCCATGTAGCAAAAATTCTTTCTCTAACACAGAACGATAATATTCAGCGTTGGAAGCAAGGGTAAATCCAGAAGTATCCAAATAATTTACGCCGTAGGAAAAATAATGAATATCGACAAATTTTGTTAACGGGCGCAGAATATCTCTGATTTTTGTCTCAGAATTTAAGCTGATATGATTTGGAGCAATTTGCATAGTCATCCCAGTTCGTGGTTGAAAATCTACATTGCTCATTGATTAAACCTGCTACCATCTAAATACGTTGAAACTACAATCACGAGGTATATCAATAAGCATCCCTCGTGATAGACCCGTTTAGCTTAAAACTAGGCTATGTTGCCAGTCCCCGGTTCATCCTTGACGAGAAGACCTATCACAATAAGTCAAACAACTTACATATATTCAATTTAAATGTCAATATCACAAAAATTACGACGTTGATATCCCCTTAAATCATCGAAAAACTAAGATAAAACAGCCTTGTTTTAAGTTTTAACGTTCAAGATTGTACAAGGTTTTAAAAATTTTTCTTGTCATATCAATTTACCACCTCAGGTTTGCGTGTATAGCATCGTAAATGAACCAAAGCCGGCCTTCTCTAGTCACTTAATGAGTAAGGAGTAAAACCTGGGAGAACATATGCCAGTAACAAATCAGAATAGCCCACAAACTTCTCTTTCTACGCAACCCAATAAAAAGTTACATGGGGTTATAAAGCAATTAAAAAAATCAAAAATTGTTTCCTCTTCATTTGCAAACAAAATTGAAGACGAAAACGATATTAATTCTGTCAATGATAATTTGTATACCGCATTGCATTATGCGGCTAAAAAAGGGGATTTATCCGCTGTAATAGACTTATTGGATTTAGGCGCAGATTTTAGAAAAAGAAACAATCGTTCACTTACTCCATTTCTTCTTGCTGTTCAAAATGGTCACAAAGACATTGTATCTCATTTTTTAAGTATGGATGAAATGACTGCAGAAGATTTTAGCGAAACAAATGCTTATGAAGAAAATGCTTTTCATCTCGCCACTTTGAATAATCATCATGACATCGTCAAATTATTACTTGCTAATAAACATATAAAGTCTAAAAAACTGGATAAAGAAAAAAGTTTATTAGGATATACCCCACTCGGCATTGCCGTTAGAAATAAAAGAGATAAAATTATCAAAACGCTTTTAGATGTCCCTAGAATAAATCCTCAAACACTTCCAAATTATGGACAGATAATAAGGGATTTGAATCAAAGTAACACTAATGATAAATTAATGTCGTACTTAAAAATGAAAGGAGTAGACGGATCCAGTATACTTGAAGACAAGGGAAACTGTAACGGATGGAGCTTTCTATTTCAAATTTACATTACAGCTGGTAGAGAAGATGAATTTTATGACATCCTGAATACTATTGAAGGATGGAGTGGAAAAAAAGATGATTTCTCCAGCATTTCTCTTCCTGACTCATTAAAGTCGAAATATAAAGACGCAGAAGAACTTTTCGAGCAAGTCACAAACGATCTTGTATTGTTTCAACAATCAACGCCAGCCGAAGACATGAAAATGAGTGGCGTATCCCAATCCTCCAGAGCAGAACTTTATGAATTAGTAAAAGATAGGAATGAACAACGCCAATTACGCAGTTTATTTAATTTAAATTCTACTGATCTGAATAAAGCCCAACTTGTAGAAATGCTTGAATTTTTTTCAAGATGGCCAGGAACAAGTATAGATATGACGGTACCTGAACATTCTGTGAGTCTTTATATTACCTCCGATGGTGAATTTAAATATTTTGATCCCAATTTTAAGAATAAAATTATCACCTTAAAATCTCCCGAGCAATTAGCCGATCTTATTATTAATTTTACCTTTGATAATAATAAACATGATAAATATGAAATGAATTTTAGTGCGTATAAATTCTACAATAAAGCTGAAAAAATCCCTGAAAAAGAAGTTCCTCTCTCAGGCCCTATGCCAACTCATTCACCGAATCAATTTAATAAATTACACTATGCGATAATGGAAAATGATGAAGAAAAAATTAAGCAGATTTTAACAGAAGAACCACATCTTATCTTTGAAAAAAATGCCCATGGTATCACTCCATTTGGACTCGCCATCTCATACCAAAATGAACTTTGCCTAACATTATTAAAAGATGCCGCTAATAGTCAAGGACAACCTTTACCTGATCTTACTCAAGAATTAGATTTTTCAATTTTAGCAACAGCATCACCTTCGTTTGTTCAAAATCTTTTCACAAATGGGGGGTTATCTGCAGACCAAAAGGATGTAGATGGAAATACGGCACTTCATTCTACTTTAGGTTATCTCAATAATGATCTTACTTATTTTCTATTAAAAACTGAAGCTGTTGATGTTAATCAAAAAGGCAAATATGATAAAACTGTATTCTTAAAAGCCATAGAGCATAACGCTAGCAAAGAAATTTTACTGCAAATTATAAAAACGTTAAAAATTGATCCGCAAGATCTTACTAAACGAAATCCATTAATATATGCCATTCGAGCAAACGTTGACAAAGAAGTCATTTTACAGCTCATTCAATTATTTAAAGATTCAAAAATTAGTTTAGATTGGCCAGATAGAAATGGCATGACAGCATTAATGTATGCGATGAAATGTAATGCTGATGTAAGCGTTATTCAAGCGCTTCTTTCTGATCCGAACTTACTGCCCAATGGTGGTGATCATGATAGCATGACCGCGCTTATGTACGGTCTAAAGCATCACGCAAATTCAAATATTTTGCTTGCCTTAATTTCAGATCCTAAAACAGAAGTAAATTATAATAATGATCAAGAAGATGACAATACTGATCTTATGTTTGCTTTAGAATATAAGGCAGACTTTCGCGTTATTCAAGCAATCTTGTCCAAATACAAAACGCTTGGCGAAAATATCAATAACCATAATAATGACGGTAAATCGGCACTTATGTATGCACTCAAATACGGTGCAGACAAGGAAACCATCAAACAAATACTCTCCTTCGATAATTTAAACATTAACGCAGTTGATCATCATGGAAAAACTGCACTTATGCTCGCATTTATGTATGAAGTAGAACCAGAAATTATTGAGATGCTCCTTCAAGCGCCAAGCTTAAAAATCAATATGAAAGATAAAAAGAACAAAACTGCCATTATGCATGCTTTTGAATATGGCGTAAGCAAAAGCGTTATTCAACTGTTTCTATTAGATCAGAAATTTGATCCTAACCAGCAAGATGATAGAGATCAAACACCTTTAATGTACGCTTTGAAAAATAATATTGATCCTGACATTATCCTTATGCTTCTCTTAGATCCTCGTACCACAGTAAATTTAGTTAACGAACTGCAACAAAATGCGCTCATGATAGCATTAAAAAACAAAGCTGATGCGAATGTTATTAAAGCTATCATAAATAAATTTCAAGCAACTAATATTAATGAAGTTGACGAAGAAGGTTTAACAGCTCTCATGTATGCCTGTATCTATAATCACAGCGAATCAACAATACAAGAAATTTTCAAATGCTCTGAATTAAAAATCAATCAATTTGATGATGATGGTAATACAGCCCTTATGCACGCAGTTCTAAATGATGCATCAGAAAACTTTATACAATTACTATTGGATCAGCCCGGCATTAGAATCAATCAAAAAAATGATGATAAAAGGACAGCCCTCATCCTCGCGGTTAGAGAAAAGAACGAAGAGCTCGTTAAAAAATTATTAGATAGTGGCGCAGATGTCACCATAAAGGATAAAAATGGTAAAACAGCAGAAGATTATGCGAAATCCTCCCCCAAGCTCCTTTCGCTTTTTAATCCACCTTCAGAAAAAGCAAGTAAAAGAAAATCGCTTATTTTATCGCACACCTCAAGCACTCAAGAATCACAATTGAAAACACAAGATAACGAGCCTGTGCTTAACAATCCCGTAATATCATCTAAAAAGAATAAGGCTCCTTAGGCTCTGCGTATCTTGTCCATATAGGAAAATTAACTGCATAATCACTCAGTGCCTAAAAAATGTGTCCTGCTGAATAATATTCTAATTTACTTTATTTTTTCAGGAAATTTTGCTTTTTATTAGCAATTCTCACGTTCACCTCCTACCATTTTATTAAACCAACTAACATTATGCGCGAACGGTTTCATCGATTGAATATGCATTCAGTGATGGCAGAACGCAAGGAAGGCAATGTATGGAAAAAAAGGGATATCAACTTATTAATAATTCGATCCCCAAAGAAATTAAAAAAATTAATAAATTGCTGAAAAAAGATCATTTTGAACCAATTGTCGTTGGGTTAGAAGCACTAGAGAGATGTTACTTACCTTCTAAGGACGCTCTTCAGCTAGCTGTTTGTCAAGAATTTTCCGGTCTGAATTTTATATTTAATGCGAACCAAATACCCACACTATGGGGATCTTCTGACAGCGCCGAATTTGCTCTTGCAACAATTGGTAGTAGCCATATCCCAGAGTATGCACGTCATAATTCCTCTGATAAAATCAAAAATGATGTTAAAAAGAAATTTGACTTGATCACGAATACCATAAGATGGTTTGCCTACAACCAAGAAAAAGCTGAAAAGACGCCAGAGAAACTTCGCACACAAGTTGATAAGGTATTATTAAATGTCAGAATGGACGACATTTTTTATGCTTCAAGTCAAGTTAAAAAGCAAAATATAACGCCTTATGAACTTTATCATATCTCAATTGCAAATTATTGGTCAAAAATAAATCATCAAGGCAGAAATCCTTTATTATCAGGATATGATCCGATCCCACAAAAAGTTTTTTTTAAACCTTGGTTAATTATTACTAAGTCTAAAAAGGGTTATATTTTTATTCATGGTAGAAATCAACAGCAACTTATTAAATTTCTATTACACAGTGAATACATGAATGATAACCCCATTGAGTTTCATTTTAATACAGATTTTTATTTGGGATGGGATAAAGTAATTGAAAAACAAATAGCACTTGGTCAAGTGCTTGCGAAAGAAACCATCAGTTTATTCAATGATTATCAAGAATTGCCTAAAATCGAAGAGAAAAAGAGCTTTTCGCACTTTTTTATTACCAAGAATCAGAATACAAATAATATTCACGCACAATCAAAAAATAGCTAAAATGATATGGGAGAAGCATAATGCCAAAGTCATTACTAGATGAAACGATGTTATCATCTCATCATCATCATTATCCTATTTACTTAGAAAAATTCTCTGAGCTATATGCAAAGATAAAAAGCGCACAGGCATCATCTGAAAACACCGCATTATCAAATGCGGCTTACCACTTTGCCATTTTTTCTCATGCATTAGCAAATAAATCATTTCTTCTTGCTTTTGATTTGCTTAAAGAGGTGAATCTGTCTCTTCATGAAGTTACCTCTAATAGCGATACAGATTCTTCTCTTCACGAACCTGCCAATAAGTTATATAAATTTACTTGTAACCTGCAAAAGCAATATGAAGAATTTTTGGAAAAAAAGAAATTGAAGAACGATTAAGGTTTCAACCAAAGTTATATCGAATGCCAATTAAAAAAGCCGAAGCGTCTTCAGCTGAAAATTCATGTTGTATGGCCATATTTAAGTTAATGGTCGGGGTAAGATCAGTGCTCATCCCTAGTCCCAGTTTGGGAACAATCTTGCCATAAGATCCTGAAATGGAAGTATAACTACCATCGCAAAAGAAAAGACATTCATCAAATTTTATTTGCGAATAAGTTGAATGTGAATAGCTTGCACCTGCATTAGCAAATAAATGAAGCCCCCAAAAAGTCTTTAGTTCGGCAAAACTCATTGCATCAAGTGTATATCTTTTGGTTTTATATCTCCCTTCTTGGCAGCGAAAAAGATAAAAGGGAACGCCATTATTCCCACTAATCAAGTGCATGCCTACTTCAGCCCCTACCTTGAGACGACTATTCGGCTGCCATAATTTCCCTGCAGCCATTCTTACTGTTGCGCCATTCTCACCGAATAATGCATAAATTTCTGGTAGAGAGTAATGATATACCCCAGTTTGCATAGATATGAAGGAGGAAGCTGTTTTTTCTTTAGCGTAAGAAAAGGAAGAAGAAACATTAAGCAACGCAATCAAAAACAATAAGGAAAATTTCTGCATAAACCACAACGAGACTAGCGTCTCAGATTTTGTTATTAGGTGAATACCTACTTTCGAGGATTCTAACGCTCGTCGTATTCCCTGTCAATTTAACTCAACAAATTATGGCGCCATGGGGTGATGAATATGCTGCATCTTGTGTAGTAGGATAGAGATGTTCCAAATTTATTTGAAAACAAGGATGTTTAATGAAGCTAACTAACGCTAAATACCTATTGTTAGGCTCAGTCTTACATAGTGTCTTTACTTTCAGTGCGCAAGCACAAGCTGTTTTTGCTGATGTCGATCCTTTATTTGTTACTGTGCCTCGTTTTGCCAAAAGCTATGAGATAAATGCTTCTTTGCTTTATTTTCAACCTACGAGCAGCAGCTTAGATTACGCTATCTTAACCAATCCTTTACCACTACCCACCCCTCAGTGGCGGATCAAAACGGTAAAACCAGGTTATGATGCTAATTTTAATATAGGGTTAGCCTATGCCATTGATAATACGGCGAACGATCTCCAATTATCTTGGACCCATACAGATTTTAGTGATTCTAAGTCAGTGACGGCTAGCGCAGTCAATCCGACGCAATTTACTGGCCCTTTTTATGAAATTGGCCCTGATGCTGGCACTATTCGACAAGGACGAGGCCGTGCAAAATTTCGCTATGATGTTGTTAACTTGGATGCAGGACAATTTGTCGATTATGGCAGACGTTTTCAAACAAGATTCTTTGCCGGTTTAAACTATCTCCATCTTAAACAGAGCTTAAAAACGTCCTTCTCTATCGTTGGTGATCCGAATTTTAGTTTTACCAGTGAAAATATTTCTGAATTTAACGGCGTTGGACCACGCCTTGGGATTGCAGGCACTTATGAGCTTTGTTACGGTTTTGGTTTAACCGCTCAGCTAGCAGGAACAGCATCGGTTGGGAGAGTGAAAACAAGGATGAATTTTAATTCTACTTCAACAGCACTCATCATCTTAGGAGCCAATCCAAATCAACAAGCCATCACAGCCGATCATATCGCTCGTATAGTACCAGGTGGTGATGCCAAATTGGGAGTTACTTATTTCCATCCCTTTGGTCGTGATTACCTCTTGGGCCTTGAAGCGGGTTATCAAGTTACCTCGTATATGGATCCTATTGAAGATGTTTATCCTACCTCTCTAGTAACGAACCCTGCCACCCCTCTTCAAAGTGGAACCATTGCGGTTAACACAATGGGAGAAAGTCAAAGTAATTTTGGCGTTAGCGGACCTTATTTCAAAGCGGCGTTCAAATTTTAAATAATCAAGGGGAGGATGCCCTCCCCTTCAGTTTTTACAATTACCACCAAAACCCTATCTCATTTGGTGGAATAGTGAAAAAATTAACTAATTGGAAATCATTATGCAGAATGTAATTATCAACATTGTCCCAATGTGCGGTCCCACAAAACATTAAATCGCCTTGGGTATAACACACATTTTCGGTTGCCCCTGCTCCGCTTATGCTAGCACTTTCTATTGTTGTTAAACTTCGCATCTTTTATCCTCACTACTACTAAGAAACACAAAACTTAGCTGCATGCCTAATGAATGGGATCCCCCAGAACATACAACTATAAAGAATGCTGATATTAACTGCATTTTTATCAATTTCAAATTTTATAAATCAAATAATCGGTGTTTTTGAAAAAATGAGGCAAAAATCACTACAAAAAAAATTCAAATAACTGAATTCTTTCAAGCATAAATATTCATTTAAAATATTTGAACAACAAAATGCTATTGTCTCAAAAACAATGCCATGCATATTAAATCATCATATTCACCATCAATTAGGACTGCTTTTTTCTTTTTACCTTCAATCATAAAACCGAGCTGCTCATAAAGTGCCAGAGCCGGTTTATTTCTTTGAAATACCGTTAATTCTATTCGTGTTAAACCTTTTATTTTTGCCTTTTGTAAGGCATTAAGCATAAGATTTTTACCTATCCCTTGCCCTCGGTATTCAGAAATGATCCCTATTCCTAACTCGCCACAATGTGCATATACAGCTCTATTGAGGGAAGTAATATCACACCACCCAATGACGTGATCACCCATAACAGCAACAACATGCGGCCAATTGCCTTTAATATTTTCCTCAACAAAAGACTTTGACATTTCTAATGACGGCCCTTCAAGAAAGGATAAATATTTTCTTTCTCTGGCAACGCTATCGACGGCAGCTCGAAATCCTTCCTGATGCTCGAGCGTTATAGGTACAATTTTATATTCATTGTTTCTTTTCATATTTACCCATCATTCTCAAAAAACGTGGCGTTAATCTTTAAATATAAGTTATTCAACTTACAATTTACTTGTTTTTGATTTTACTTTATCAGTAAACCTTGCGCATTTGTCAGTTATCAAATTTACTTTATTTTTGATTCAAAATATCTTCCTAGCTTATTTACAAAATTTAACATCATTTTGATGACAAAAATTAACGATGGAGTATTTTAAAATGTTACAAGGTATCTCAAATTTTTTCAGTGCTATTTTACAAACGGCAATTAAATTTAATATCGTTTCACCCGTTATTTCTAAAACAACCATGTGCAAAGAAATTGTCTCACAGTATCTGCCCTCGGTAAGCTGTACTGAAGTCGGTAAAGAAATTATTGCCTATGAACCTACAATACAGTGTCTGGCTATTGGCGCATTAACCGGCATAGGACTTTATGCGCTCAAACGTAGCTATGATAGCTATTTTAGCCATTACGATATCGCACCAGTTTCACCCATAAACACTGGATCAAATAAAAAAGTCCTCTCTTTTTTACCATTGTCTTATGATGAAACCGCCCTTAAATCTAAAACCCTTGACGGTCTAGCATTAGAAGGTTTAGTTTTCGGCCGAAAAACCAAACCAACCACCCGCAGCAAAACGATAGAAGGATTATGTTTAGAAGGATTAGATAATAAGAAAACAACAAAGAGATCAAGTATTTCGTTATAATGTGGTTTTGGTGGGAAGTGCGACAATTAGAAGCACTTCCCCCTTTTTATTTATTTAAATTAAAAAAACTATTATTTTTTTCAGCATTTCTACCTGTCAAAAAATTTATTTTTGATTTTTCAGATAAACATTCTACTTAATAAATTAGATAGGTATAGCTATACCGCTGTAATAATGTCTTGGTATTAAGTAGAGGTAGGACTCATGAACACATGCACTAAACTCATCACTTCAACTTTAATTATATTGGGCTGCACCACCACGTTTGCTAGTGCTGGGAGTGCAAGCACCAGCAGTGCTGGCGCAGGTCAAAGTGGTGGCAGCATTTCAGGTACAGGAAGCACGAATGCCACAGGAGCCGGGGCACGAACGTCAGGAACAGGTGCCGATATTTCAGGTAGTTCAACTTTAAATACGAAAAGTTCAAATAGTCAAAATATACCAAGCACCTCAAATTCTAATACCCTTAATGACTCCAGCAGTAGCAGTGGCAATACAACAAACTCTAATAATCATATCAGCGTTACCCCCCATACCTCAGGCAGCTCTGGCAACCTGAATACTAATACCTCAAACACGAACGGTGGAGAGAACGGTAGCGTGGTAAGAAGCCATACCGAGGAATCAGATACTGACAGCTACGATAACGATGATGTTGACCATGATGGAGGTGATAACATCTATCCTTCTACAGCGGATGAAGACTAATTGCCAAAAATCAGTAAATACAGGAATTTTTCTGTATTTACTGCAATTTATTCGCTATCGTACAATAATGACTGTATATTTTATTAGAATCACACTTAAAATCTCATCCAAATTCGTCTAAGTTTATAGTGAACGTTCTCTTTTCACAAAAGGGTTCATACAATGTCACTTATTCACGTAGTTCTCGTTTTAATTGTTGTTGGTGTGCTGCTATGGCTCGTCAATACTTTTATTCCGATGGCACGATCTATCAAAACCATCTTAAACGTTGTGGTGGTTATTGTCGTCATATTGTGGGTTTTATCTGCATTTGGCATTGTAACAGGACTTCCCACAATCAATTTGAAATAAACATCTTCAGGCAAAAGGAAATACCATGGAAAAGCGATATTTAAAAAATATATTAATTTGGGTACTCCCCACTATTTTTCTTTTGCTTTCGATGATCCCTATGGCATATCCTGTTTTTTTTCCACTTATACTTCAAATTGTGGTAACTGTTTGCGCCATTATCATCACGTATTTGCTCTTCACCGAAAAGCCTCGCTACTACATTTTTTGGGGAATAGCTTTTATCATCATCATCTGCATATTTAACCCTATTGTACACTTTAATGTGACGATGGGCTTTGATATCCCTTTGGCATTAATTGCAGCCCTTATCTTTATGGCCAATTGGTGGTTTGTTTTTAGAAAAAATGGATAAAGAAGATTACAATCAGTAAAAGTTACTACATTCATTAGTCGAGAGTGCTAAATTTTTGCCAATTTGACTATTTAATTCATTAAAATTGTATTTTTTAAATTGTTTCCCTTCATTTATATCAGTAAAATATTTCTTTATCCTGACATAAGTAAGCTAACAAATTAATGTTTGCCTTGAAGTTGAGGGGAAATGAGAAATGTCGTTAAGTGGAATTGGTAAAGCAGCCGGAAAAACGGTAGGAAAAGTTGCAGCAAGAGATCTCTCCAATTTTGTCAATCCTCAGGCTGGCTCTTCCGTAATAGGGAAAGCGCTATTAGTTGCCAGCGAATTAAATGCCCTCGCACAAGGGGCTCCTCTTCCCGCGGAAGGACCATTAGAAGACAACCGAGACGAAAACTTAGTTGAAGCACAATTACGCTTAGAATTTGCTTTTGCTGAACGACTTTCACACAATCTTGCATACAAAGACATTACTCAACAGCAAACAATTGTTCCTGTACTTGAAGCAGATAATATTGTTCGTCACTACGAAATTAGCAAGCTGTCTTCTGGCCACGGTGGGATTGTCGGCAACATCTTGATCCCGCACTCTAACCCCGAACAAAGACGCGTTTATGTTAATTTTCGCGGAACGGATCCAAGCATATTAGCAACTTTGCATCTTGATTTAGAACATAATGCAGGCGAAGAATCCTTCCATCGTCACTTTGCCCAAATCATGGCGCAAATTAATGAAGTGATTGGCCAGGTATCAGGTACTGAAGAAAAACCAGTCGAACTGATTATTTCTGGTTATAGTTTAGGGGGCGCTCTTGCCCAATATTGTTACAATATGTCCATGCTGATATCAGCTCTCCATCTAAAAGCAGATTTAGAAAAAGAAGAAGTGGATATATTAACTCAATGCTCCATTACTGAAGCACAAGAAGCCCTTTCTCAATATTTAACCCAGCAGTATAAAATTGACGCACTCAAAATATCACCCGAAGATTATAAGCATTTCACTCGTGTAAGCAGTTTGCAAATAAATACCTGGGGTTCTTCAGGGGTAAGCAAAATCGTAGAAGATTGCAGCAATCATCTCGCCAATGTTTTATTAAGTAATGGTAAAGATATTATTGGACGATTTGGTGAAAATGTTCTTGATCTCGTCGCCAAAACAGGGGATGCAAAAATCTTGTCATGCTGCGGCGGCGATCTTGCTCATATGAGAGTCAAAGATGAAAATTTAGATGTGAAACGTTCATTCTTTTCTGGTTGTATTTCTGGATTAGCTGATACAATTCTTATCGGTGGCCCCATTGGAATGCTTGTTGGAGGCATGACACTTTTTTCTAAAACATTAAGTCCCGTAAGTTCAGCACATACTAATTTTAACTTTGGTAGCATGGGTGAAAAACTTGCTGGAAAAAAATATAAAATTTTCCTAAATAAAACACTTTGCGAAAAAAATAAAGATAATGAGAAAGGCAAAGAAAAAGAGGATGATAACTTTAGACCAGAACACGAGGCTTTAACCGTCCTTCAAAATCCCATGATAGTCAAAGCCAAAGACGCTTTACGTAAAGTCGGTGATGTGGGCGCAAGCGTCAAACAAACTGCTTGCGAAACCATTGTTGGGCAATTATCACGGCTGTATCGCCCAAAATAAATTCAGCTCGCCTGATTAAAGCTCTCCCACACTATCTCACCATGCTTTGACAAACGCTATATAGCATTTGTCAAAGCGCACTTTAAAGCTCACCCGCTATTTTTTTAGTATCATTGATTATTCACTCCAGAATATACATCATTAAATCAACTAACAAAGGAATGATCACACTAATGGAAGATGTTTTAGCAAATATGACCTTGGAGCAATACCAAGCATTAAAAAAGGAAGTGAATAGACTTTATGAAGTCATGATGGATATGCACCAGCAAAAAAAGCGCGATGCGATTTATGCAAATGCCAGAGGTGCTTATATGGAAAAGAAAAATTTATTGCAACAAGCAATGGAAAAATATCCAGAGTACGAGAAACAATAACCCCAAACATCTTATTAAAAACACTTTTCTACTCATTCTTTTATTTCAATAGGAACTCTCACCATGGCTCAAGATAACACGGACTATTTATCTCCCTTCTCACCTATTGTCAAAGGTAAAGCGCCAAGATTGCGAACACGTCTATTGAGCGAAAAAGATGGGGTGAAAGAATACGTTCTTATTTTTGCAAAAGAAGATGAAATCTTATCTGGCATTAGCGATTTTGCAGCAGAGAATCAAGTAGTGAGTGCTCGTTTCACTGCTATTGGTGCTTTAAAACGAGCAACAACTGCTTGGTTTGATCTTGAACGCAAATCTTACAAACTCAATCATGTGAACCGCCAGGTCGAGCTTGTATCTCTTATTGGAGATATTGCTTTATATGAAGGTAAGCCTGTCGTCCATGCGCATTACAGTATTGGTCTGCCCGATGGGAGTGTACAGGGAGGTCATTTGATTGAAGCCATTGTTTATCCCACCGTTGAGCTTTTTATGACAACCTTCTCTACTCCTTTGCTAAAACAGCTTGATAAAGAAACAGATCTAAAATTGATTCATCCAGAGATCCAATAATTACCCCTTTGCTTCTTAGAGCACAGTACTCTCATTCATTACAGGACTTTGCCTAAAATGCATGAATGCCCCTTGAAATATACCCCCATGGGGTATATGATTATCTTATAGTAATCAAAAATAAGGTAATTATGCGTAAAATAATTCCTGGCTGGCTTTGTCTTTTACCTTCATTTTTCATCAGTTTTTTTGCATATGCACATCAAGATGACGTGCTCCATCATCACTCAAATGCACACTCTCAAGAACAAAACAATACTATTCGATTAATTGTTTCCAACATACAAGACAAAGATAATTATAAAATTGTTAAAATTAAACTTGAAAGAGAAAAAAACAGCCAAGGTGTTGCGCTCAATGAACTTCAAACCTTACACACAGAAAAAATCCATCTTCTTATAATTGATGATTCTCTCGATGACTATAGCCACATTCACCCTAAAGCATTAAAAGAACCTGGATTTTATGAGTTTATATGGCACCCGCAAAAAAAAGGACATTATCGCATTTGGGCAAATTTATTACCTACAAATACTAAACATCAAGAATATATCTTTGCTGATATCAACTTAGATAAAGAGGGAGATCAAGATAAAAACAAAAATATACCTCATACTCAAGTCACTGAAAGCAACGTTGGAGGTTACAACTTTACACTTACTTTCGATCAAAAAACGCTTTTGGCTGGCAAACCCAGCATTGCTAGCATTAATATTAAGGACAACAAAGGCAATCCTGTTACAAATTTAGAGCCTATTATGGGCGCATTTGCTCATATCGTCGGCTTTTCTGAAGATATGACTTCTATTCTTCATGTTCATCCAATGGGTAAAGAGCCCTCACAACCTTCCGACAAAGGCGGTCCGGTGCTTATATTCCATATTGAACCGGAAAAACCTGGTTTTATCAAAATTTTTGCACAAGTAAAAATTAATGGAAAAGAAATTTTTGTCCCTTTTGGGATAATCGCTAAATAATATTTTATACATAAGGAATAGAGGTGAAAAAATCACTAAAAGATCAAGAATGTTGTCACAAAACATCCCCTTCTTATGAAGAGCATTTGCCTCGTCTTAACCGGATTTCGGGGCAAATCGAGGGGATCAAGAAAATGATTAATGATGGACGTTATTGCCCAGATATTCTCACGCAATTGCATGCAGCGAGGGCCGCTATAAGAAACTTAGAAGTACAGATTTTAGATAGCCATATTTCTCATTGCGTCACTGATGCATTTGAATCTAAAGATCAAGCTGAACAAAAGCAAAAAATAGAAGAGATCAGACTCATTTTGAAAAGATTTAATTAAATAGGTGTACAATGAAAGAAAAATGTCAACATCATGAACATTCGGAAAAACATCATGCTCTATCTCTAAATGATTCAAAAAAACACTCTCTTTTCGATATAATAGTAAATTATAAACCGTTAATTATTATTATCATTTTTTCACTTTCTTTACCTCTTGCTCATACCTTAACTATTACCTCAGATAAATTCATGTATGGATTTATGGGATACTTTTTTATATTTTTATCATTATTTAAATTTTTTGATTTAAAAGGATTCGTAGAGGCATTTTCTACTTATGATCTTATATCAAAACACTTACCTCTTTATGGGTATTTATATCCGTTTATCGAGTTTTTTTTAGGCATTGGTTATCTTGCACAAGTTGATCTATTTTTTGTTAATTTTGTAACAGTTATGCTCATGCTGATAAGTGGCATAGGGATCTTAAAAAGTGTTTTTTCTGGTCAAAAAATTAAATGTGCATGCCTTGGAACGACTCTCAATGTACCTTTAAGTACCATTAGCATTTTAGAAAATTTTGGAATGGGAGCAATGGCAGCCTATAATTTGTTCTTCTTATTTTAAATTCTGAATGCTATAAAATCCTGTGGTTGACCTCTTCAAATTTATCATGACAAAACCTATATACATTATTAGCGCCAATATAAACACTATCTTCGCACTTTATATTGGCATGCTGGTTATTTACGATGCTAGTAATGCAATAAAATCCAACAGGCGGAACTCTATACTTAAATTCACTGTCTCAGTAATACAACTATAATACGATGAGCATTCAATATCTGATTATATTTTCATACTGCATGACAAGAACGAGGGGCATATGGGATACGTTGATTCACATCTACTGCAAGGTGAAACCGTTGTCTATCGTACTAAGCTGCATAAAATATTGTTTTTGTGGCCAGGATTGATTGCTATAGTGTTTTGCTTATTGGCTGGATGGCTATATCAAAACGCTTATGACACAAACTGGGTCATTTTATCAATTGCCGCAGCCATTCTAATTTTATTGCCTTCTTATATTCAGTATATTTCTTGTGAATACGCGGTAACGAATAAGCGTGTTATCGTCAAAGTAGGCTTTATTCGTCGACAAACAATGGAAACATTATTGCAAAAAATTGAAGCTATAGGCGTAGATCAAAGCATTATGGGCAGGATCTTAAATTATGGCTCTATCGCAGTGATAGGAACTGGTGGTACAAAAGAAATTTTTGACAGTATCAATGATCCACTTGCTTTTCGTCGCTCAGTACAAGAGCAAACTGATGCTAGAGATCGTTCTAGCGAAACATAGTGATGATCACAGCACGTCATTTTTCGGCTAGACGTCGGACGCCGAGTAAAGGCGTGTATACAAAATATGGCTTTTGCGAGATGAGCTGTGACACTGTCTCCCTAAAGCTACGGCAAGGCTAAAGACTAGCCACGCCGTAGCGCCAGTGAAAGCAACTAAAATTAATTTTTAGCTTTTTGCCGTCTTTCTAATTTTTCTTCGTTTTGTGTTTCTGCAGAAGCGCGTGATGCAGTGTTATCGCTTTTGCTTTGATTACCCCTAGCATAGTTCCAGAGATAAGTTACATTGGATTTTGCACCACTTACAACAGAAGCAGCGGTGTTGTAAACAGTCGAAGGAATGGAACCCAACATATTGTATTGCTCATTTTCTGTTTCGCCACGACGTGAAGAAAATACGTCACTGCCACGGTTTTTAACTTTTTGGAAAAGATCTTTTGCAGTGCTTAAAGCTTGCGCACCAAATGCTATAACTTGTGACAATAATCCGCTAAGAAAAGAGACTGAAGTATTAACGCCGGTTTGTACCGCTTGTGGCGCTGTTTTCTTGTAAAATGCTTGCGTTTCTTTCAAAGCTTTTTTAAATGTTTGTTTAATTGAATTTAACATGTCAACCTCATTTTTTGTTTTAAAAAATTACACTGCGATTGATATCATAGCGTAATCACTTGTGCTATTAGCAACAGATTGACGTTTAATAGATGCAGATATTCTGCATAAGTTAAATAGCTTACAAATTTTTTATCTACTATCTACAGATGTTTCAATTTCAATGACGTATTCATGATATTTACAATGATATTCTCATGTATAAAAAATTCTTCAAATAAACTGGTAAGTACAACGCACTAACTATCTCATTAACTGTTTCCATAACTCCTCCGATAAGCTATGGCTTCTATTTCTGATCTTTTTGCCAAGAATTGTCCTAAAACCGTATTCACAAATTCATTTAAATTGCTAGATATGACAAAGTTAAGTAACATCTCCCGCTTTATATAAATTCGACAATGGCTCTCAAGAGTATTTTGTCGTGTATGTTGGGGAAATTCTCATGTTCAAATTTATCAGCAATTCCTTTAATAAGGTTAATCTTTACCTAAAATCCATCTTCACACCTCGTCAAAGAGATATTGCAATATTAGCGGGTCTTGGGATCATTAGCGTCTGGATAGGCATGTACTCCCCACTTTTGCTGGGCATCTATGCAACAATATTCACTGCTGCATTTGCACTAACTGCCAGTATATTTTATTTCATTGAAAGAAAATCTATTCTTCCCCAATTCAAAAAAATATTCACAAATAACGCTAAATATGATTTTTCAAGAAAAATTAGGGAAAATTCTTTAACTTTAGTTGAAGCAAAGTGGCTATTATCACCAGGTTTATTTTCTGATGCTCCTTCAATAAAGGACCATAGCGCCCTTTTATGCTATGCCGCTAAATATGGCAGAAAAGATATTGTTCAATTGTTAATAGATAACGGCGCAGACATCAGAAAAAAATATGTCTTAAACACGCCATTATGTGAAGCCGTAGAGAATAACCACGTCAATCTTATTAAATTATTGTTTTACAAAGAAGCCACTTTTAACTTATTGGGTCCCTTAGCTATTGCTATTAAAAAAGGTAATTCAGATGCTTTTAGGAAACTTATCAAATTAGGTGCAACAGATGACTTTAATTCACGAGAAAAATTTAGCTTGATACGCCATGTAGTTTTCTATGGACAACTTAGTATGCTAAAGATTTATCAAGAAGAATTTGGAAAAGATTTGTTAGCAATACAAAACAAGAATTCAAATTTAATTACATCAGCTGTCTGTTGCAATCAACCCGAATGCTTAAAATATTTACTGACAAATGCTAAAGATAAACATTTGCAACAAACAGGACGAAGTCTCATTGATGAAGCTTATATTAGAGGCCATAAAGAAATAGTTAAAATATTGCAATCCAAAGGGCAAAAATTAGGTAATGTAAAAGTGCTTAATAAAGAAAAGCAAAAATGGGATAAATGTAAAGAAAAAATTTCAACCATTCTACGCTTTCGCAGAGAGGAAATGAACAGAAATAACCCTCAGGTAATTGAAGAGCCTAAAGGTAAACACCATATTAGCAAAAGTCGTCCTTGAACCTAAGATCTTAATCGAAGGTAGTAACATTGTAGCGGCGAAGAATTATTCATCACCGCTACTTTTTTTTTGAAAAACTCACTCCTCTTTATTAGGCACAACCCCAATCGCACAGACGACGGGAGCGCCTTCAAAAGAACCTCGACGGCAGGAACCTCCCAATGGTGTATTTGTTTGTGAAGTAAATGCACACGCTTCACCTTCTTTTTTATCTTTACAAGCATCTATTAAATCTTGAGAATAATTAGGAATACAAACCATGATCCCTGTTTCAGGTGGTCTTTTATGACAAGTTCCTTTTATTTCATTTTGCGGTGTCGTGACAGAGCAAAGATCATTTTCATTTTTATCACTGCAAGCTTCCATGGCACCTGCTGGCACAGGAGGGGGATATGCAAACCCCTCTGTGGATGTGGTTGTTGTAATAGCATGCAAACTGGACATGAAAATCGTCATAGTGAAAAAAAATGCGACTTTCTTATAAATATACATACCATACCCTTTAATATGAGAGAACTTGCTCTCATTTATCGGTTAACAACGCATAATCTTGACCTTTTTCTATCCAGTACCTGCATTAAATGCACCATAACCGCCACCTGTCTCTCCTGAATTAATTTCAAAAAAAGATAGAAATATCCTTTAAGCAGGTTGCTCTTACCATTCATCATCTCTTCTTTACCTTTGTTCAGCAAAGATATGAATTATATTTTTTTACGACGTTACATGGTTAACTGAATAACATAAAATTTTAACCATAGTAACGAAGCAAAGCATTTTTAAAGAATATGACCTTATCCCCACTGCTTGCTTGCGGGATCCCCCTTCTCCCGCAAGCGGGGATGTTAATCCTCGCTGATTTAATCATTTTTCAATAACCAAATACGGCGGAAAAATCTTTACAAAATAAACTGTTTCAATATAAGAATTTTATGAGCAAAGATTTAAAGTTGGAGAATGCCATATATGCAAAACAGCATAACTACGCCAAGGTCGCCATGCTTGTGATAATTCATCAAGTTGCTTCGCTGTTATACCACCAAATTTGTTACGAATAGCAATATCATCCTTTAGAAAAGCATCAGGCCAACGCAATGCACGCATAGCAATATAATGCGCAGTCCACTGACCGATGCCGGGCAATTCTTTAAGTTGTTTAATCACAGCCTCAGGATCTGCCCCTATTTCTAAAGACAGCGCATTGGACATACAGATCTTTGCAAGTGCAATAATACTTTTGGCCCGTGAACTAATAATGCCAAGTTTCGCTATTTCATCTACAGTCGCTTTGGCAATACGATCTGGGCTTGGTGCAAAAAGTGTTAACTCATCGAACGGCGTTTCTACCTCTTCACCAAAAGCAGCAATAAAGCGACTTGCTAATGTTGTTGCTGCTTTGACAGTGATCTGCTGCCCTAAAATTGCCCGAACAGCCATTTCAAATCCATCAAAAGTGCCAGGAACTCTAAGTCCAGGATTTTGCGCTACGACTTTTTTCAATAGTTTATCTTGCATTAACTGTTGCGCAATGATGTCAGGACGTGCGTCTAAATCAAATAAATTGCGGATCCTACCCAATAATGCTGGCAATACTGGCATCAAACTATGGGTAAATTCGAGTAATAGTACATTTTTTTCTGGCGCATTTTGCACTCTAAACCAGCCACTATGTTCACCTAACCTCACTGTTCGAGCATAACACTCTGGCGTTATCCATTCTGTGCCTTTAAGTAGGCGTGTACTAAGAAATTGTAAAACCCCTTGCCAATCGTAAGGAGGACGATACCCAAGTTGCAACACCGCCGTAGTGGATGGTTTGATTATTTCATTCTGCGTTGCTTGCTTGCGTAAACGAGAAGGAGCCATACCATAACGTCTGCTAAATGCATCGTTAAATCGACGCAAACTGGAAAAACCACTGGTATAGGCAATTTGAGTAACAGAAAATGAGGTTTCTGTTAATAGCTGCTTGGCCAAGAGTAAACGTCGCGTTTGGATAAGCTCTATAGGGGATACACCCAATTCTTTTTGTAAAATTCGTCGGATCTGCCGAGAACTCAAATTAAAATGAATAGCAATATCTTCTAGATTCACTTCTTTATTGCCTATCATTGCCTCATCAATACGGTGCAAAATTAAATGCGCTATGCGTTGCACATTATCAATGGGAGCATTTCCTGGCGCCAACTCTGGACGACAACGTAAACAAGGACGAAAAGACGCTTTTTCAGCGGCTTCCGCGCTATTAAAAAATCGGCAGTTAGTTGCCTTTGGTTTTTTAGCAGGACAAACTGGACGGCAGTAAATACCCGTTGTAATAACACCGACAAAGAAAACCCCATCAAAACGAGGATCGCGAGAAATACATGCATTATAATAAGCAGGATCTTTAGCTTTCATCCCCTCATTATAGAAAGAATGCTCTTGCGTTTCTAGCCATTTTCGGACAACTAATCTTCTATTTATAAGTCCGAAAACAGCTAGCATTAAACAAAAAACCACCTTATATTAAAAAATACTTCGAATTAAGCCTAAAAGAAGAACACTATGAATCAAATCATCGAATATACAATTAAAGACTCTCTATTAGGTAAGATATTGTTGGCAAACACAAAAAATGGGATCTGTGCTTTATTCATTGACAATAACCCTGGTTTCTTGCATGCCCAACTACAAAATGCTTTTCCTAATGCACAACTTAACTATATTGATAGTATGCTTGAAAAAAACGTAGATCAGATTATTCATTACTTAATAGCACCTAAACATGACTTAAAATTGAAGCTCGATATCCGCGGTACTCCTTTTCAAAAAGAGGTGTGGAATGCATTGTGTCAGATCCCACTAGGAAAAACGATGAGTTATAAAGAGATTGCGCACAAACTGAAAAAGCCAAAAGCAGCAAGAGCTATCGGCAGTGCTTGCGCTGCAAATAGGATAGCTATACTTATTCCTTGTCATAGAGCATTGAGATGTGATGGTAGTATTTCTGGTTATCGCTGGGGAATAAAACGTAAAAAGCAATTGCTAAAAATTGAAGGGATAAAATGCTTTACTTAATTTCATTCCTTATTCATCCCTTATTTTAATTTTTTGCGTCACTTACGATTAAGCAACACACTTTTTGGGTTTATTCATCAAAGATTGCTGATAGGTCTTTGCCAGATAAAAGTGATACTGCACTCATTACCTATTCAATTGAAACTTTGTTTGGTCTTTCAAAGTCATACTGTATGAAATGCTTTATAATGAGGTACTGCAAATGCTAGGTGGTACGTATACACTACCCGATTATTTAAGCTCCCAATTAAAAGAAACCTGCAAAGTAAAACAAGAACTCGATACAGTCACCATTGAGCTTAAACATTTTGATGAAAAATCCATTGAGCAATTTGAACAGCTTAAAAAAGCGTTAGACATTTTTTGCCTTGCAAGAGGAACTTCAGCCGATCGCAATAAAACTGTACAAACGGAAACTAAATTTTCTTTTATTCCGCCAAGTAATCTTGATGCTATAGATATTCTTTACTTTAACAGAATTCATGCTGCTCTTTTGGGTGCTAACACAATAGACTTTGAAGCAACTATTCTTCGGCCTCTAGCGGAAAGAGTCGCTTTCCTTGAAGAACAAGAAAAAAAATTAAATGAATTAGAACTTGCACTTAAGGCAGAACAAGAAAACTTTGAAAAACAAAAAAAAGAATTTGACCTTGTATCGAAAGATCTAGCAATGCAAAAGCAATTACGTTTAGAACAAGAAGAAAGAATTGAGAAACTAAGAGAAGAATCTAATCAAGCAGTCGAGGAAAAAGATGAACTATCAAAAAATGCAAATAAAACAGCTAGAGCACTAAAGATAGAAAAACAAAAAAAGGGAGAGCTCGCAGAAGAAATAGAAAAGCTCAAACTTGACATCCAACGCATGGAAGAAAAATTAAAAGGGAAAGACACAAAAATTCTACAATTAGAAAGAGAAGCAATAAAATTAGCACAAAAAGAAGAGCCCCAAACAAAATCACTCACAACACCCCCTCTCAATATTCCAAAAGTGGATGAGTCATCTGCACTAAAAATAAAAGAGCTAGAAGAAGCATTGTATGCGGCACAAATAGAAATGCAAGGGACTGAAATCGCAAAAGAAAATCTAGCTAAAGAAAAAGAAATACTAACAAGAGAAAAAGAGAGCCTAAGCGGAGAAAGGGATGAATTAGTAAAGTTAAATAAAACTTTAAAATCCGACATAAGTTCTTTGCGTGAACAACTTGAGGAAAAACAGGTAGATAATGCTACCCCCACATTGTTTGATGAACTCGCAAAACTAGATACTTTATCTCAGCTTCCTGAGCAACCTTTATCCAAACACCCTGAACAAAAAGAAGATATGGAGCAGAAACTAAAAGCACTAGAAGAAGAATTGAGGCTCTTAAAAGAACAAGCTGAAGAAATTGAACTTAGAGGCGAAGCACTTAAAGAAAAAGAAAGAATTCTAAAAGAAAATGATGAAGAATTAAAAAAGAAAGAAAAAGAATTACAGCGTGCCGCTGAAACATTAAAAATGAACGAAAGCATTCTTCAAGAAAAAGAAAATGCGTTCAAGCTCAGCATCAGTGAACAAGAAAAAATACTTAAACTACAAAGGGAAACCTTTGAAAAAGGACTCCAAGAAAAAATAGCTAAAGAAGAAGATGAACTTAAAAGGAAAGAAGAAAAACTTAAACAAGAAATGTTAATGCGTGAAAAAGAAGTTGACAAGCGTGAAGATGCAATTGGTAAAAAAGAAACTCTTTCTGAACAAAAAATCGCAGAAAGTGAGAGAAAACTTCAACAAAAAAGACGTCAACAAGAAGAAGATTTGTTAGAACGCGAAGAAGCACTTAAAAAGAAAGAACAAGAAATGTCTAAACGCGAAAATGCCGTTGGTAACCGCGAAGATGAAGTTGGAAGAATAGAAGCCCTTTCTGAACAAAGAATTAAAGAAACAGAAGAGAAACTTAAACAAAAAGGACGTGAACAAGAAGAAAACATGTTGGACCGTGAAAAAGAAATTTTAGAGAAACAAATGGATTTTGAAAGAAAAGCAAAACAAATCGATGAAAGCTTAAATCGTAAAACAGATGAATTGCAAGAGGCGATATTCAATCACGAAAATGTGCGCTTGGAGCAAGAAAAAGCGCTTCAAGAAAAACAAAGAGAACTTGAAGAGCAATTATTGGAACATTTAAAGACAAATAAACAAAGAGAAGAAGAATTTGACAAAAGAATGCGCGAGCAAGAAGATTTCTTCAGGCGTAAAGAACATGAACTCTATGAACGTGAACAAGCATTAAGAAAAAAAGAAGCTGTCTCTGAAGAAAAAAATCGTTCTGGCAAAAAAAAACCAGAAAAGGAAAAGAGAAGCGAAGATGCTGAACACATCATGAGCTCAGAAGATGAAATCTCACCGACAATAACCACGGCTTTTGATACTTCTTCTCGAGATCCTTCCCCTTCTGGTAGACACCGCTCACGACATGACCATCGAGGTCGTAAAAGAACAAAGCTTCATGCACGGGAAAATGAGAAAGACAGTAGAAAAAGAAATTACGAAAGAAGAATTCAAAAACAAAATAATATTTATCAAGGCCCAAACGCTCCCGAATCAACAAGTCGCGAAGGCGCTATGCAAAAAGCGGCACATTTAGCTGGTTTAACTCCCGAAGGTGTTGCCGGAGAGATCATTACTATTTATATTGTCAATCTTTTACAGTTGGTGTTTCAAACTCAATATCTCATTCAAAAAAAGCAATTTAAAATGGCGCAAGCTGCAGGTATTGCTTATGAGCCCCATGAAACAACAGGTCTGTGGCCGGAAGTATACCCTCTTGACGACCAAGGCCAACCTAATTTTCAAGCATTGCCGTATAAGGATGGAGAAGCACCTGTAGAAGCCATCATTGGCAATGGCTTAATACCCCCTCCTGATATTTATAGAGCACTAGGAGAACAATGGAAACAATATGAATTGCAAATGTGGGGAACAACTCACTCTACTGGACGTGATATCGCTTCAGATATGAGAGCCATGCAGCGTCCTAAATAATAGTTAGTAAATCTACTGTAAAAAATATACCTCAAACAACATCACGCTCTGTTGTCTGCCTTCAAATATGCATTAAAAATAATAGTCTTGTTCCTCATTTTTTAATTTGTTACATTAAGAAACTATCTAGTGTAAGCAGGCATGAAATAAATCCCTTATAGAAGAGCTAAACTCTAAGATAATGAGATAGCAAAAATTCTATCTACTCGCACACAGTTAAATACCATATTAATTCATCCAGGAAAAATTTCAGGCTATAAATAAAAATGATCTTTTCGCTTTCTTTTACAAAGCAGTTCGGTAAATTGTTGTCGAATAAATTTTGCCGCTGATTTTCCACCCTAACAAGGAATATTATTGTGGGACTTCTTCATTCTGAAAGTACGATCTCAGTATCACAGCTTGATAAAACCTATGCTGGTGGTTTTCATGCATTAAAAAATATTAACCTTGAGATCCAATCTGGCGAAATCTTTGCCCTGCTAGGACCTAATGGTGCAGGTAAAACGACTTTAATCAGTATTATTTGTGGATTGGTGAATCCTTCTAAAGGAAGAATTACTATACAAGGCCACGATATTATTACTGATTATCGAGCTGCGCGTTCACTAATAGGACTTGTCCCTCAAGAACTAACAACCGATATGTTTGAAACAGTTTGGGATACTGTTTCTTATAGTAGAGGCGTGTTTGGCAAACCTAGAAATAAAAAATATATAGAAGAAATATTGAAAAGTTTGTTTCTATGGGACAAACGAAACAACAAGATTATGACATTGTCCGGTGGGATGAAGCGTAGAGTGATGATTGCAAAAGCGTTATCACATGAACCGCAAATTCTTTTTCTAGATGAGCCAACCGCAGGAGTTGATGTAGAACTTCGAAAAGGAATGTGGCAACTTGTTCACGAGTTACAAAAATCAGGTGTCACTATTATTCTAACGACTCACTACATTAATGAAGCCGAAGAAATGGCTGATCGTATTGGGGTCATAAATCAAGGTGAACTCATTCTAGTTGATGAAAAAGATCATCTGATTAAAAAATTAGGTAAAAAAGAACTTCATCTAGAACTGGGTTATCCTCTTGATATGATCCCTGAAAGCCTGTCTCATTATGATTTGAAATTGTCTGAAGATGGAAAAACGCTTATTTTCACCTTTGATACCCAAAAACAAAACAATGGTGTAGCTGAATTACTCGAGCAGTTAAAGGCACAAGGAATAACTTGTAGCGATTTAGTCACAAAACAAAGTTCATTAGAAGAAATCTTTATTCAATTAGTGAGTAATAAATGAATTACAGAGCAGTGCTGGCAATATATCATTTTGAAATGAAACGAACATTCAGAACTATTGGACAAAGCATTGCCTCTCCTGTTATTTCAACAATGCTTTATTTTGTAGTTTTTGGTTCTGCAATCGGTTCTCATATCGCGGATATTGATGGTGTTAGTTACGGCGCCTTTATTGTCCCGGGGCTCATTATGCTCACGGTTCTGACAGAAAGTGTGTCTAATGCGTCTTTTGGTATTTATCTGCCGAGGTTCACAGGAACTATTTATGAAATATTATCAGCGCCCATTTCCTATATAGAAATTTTACTCGGCTACATAGGCGCTGCTGCATCTAAATCTATTATGGTAGGTCTCATTATCTTGCTCACTGCAGGTTTTTTCGTTGATCTGAAGATCCTCCATCCTCTTTGCATGTTGGCTTTTTTAGTCCTCACCTCTGTTTCTTTTAGTTTATTGGGTTTTATTATTGGAATATGGGCCGATGGTTTTCAGAAATTACAAAATATTCCTCTTCTTATTATCACTCCTTTATCCTTTTTAGGCGGCAGCTTCTACTCCATCAAAATGTTACCCCCCTTTTGGCAAAAAATTTCTTTGTCAAATCCCGTGGTTTATTTAATAAGTGGTTTCAGGTGGAGTTTTTATGGAACTTCAGATATTAGCATTGGCATAAGCCTCTTGATGATTTCATTGTTTTTATTTATGTGCATAACTATTATTGCTTGGATTTTTAAAACTGGATATCGCTTAAAGGCTTAATTGGTTAGTGAGAATGCTTTTAAGATTTCAATGCTATTGCAGCTATTGAGAGTGTTTTTTTGCTCAATGCGTTCGTTTAAAGAACGGCTACTGGGAGAACTATATTATCTTTATTCAAATCAAATCACATTACGGTACTTAGGAATACAAACTGCAAAGCTACCAGAGTCCTCATATTAAATGACTATGCACGTCAAGTCTTTTGCGTTCTCTCTTTTTTATCGTTTCATTTAAACCTTTATTCAAAGCCTTCTATTGCTATACATTGTATATTTTTTAAGATTTTGATTATTCAGTATTGTATTTATCTCTTGGGGTACTTTTATTTTTTTATCGTTTGGACAATCATGATGGGTAAGATATTGTGCAGTTAAATACTTGAGTGAGTTTAATTTTTCAATCCCAGCACTAGTTGCATCCACTTTTTCAAAGGTTTCAATTCCACTTTCCGTTTTTGGTAGCCCTAGTTTAACAAGTGTGTTGAGCACATTTACCCGACATGCTTGTCTCAAAAACTTCAAAAACTCACGAATATGCGATTCATTATTAGGATCAAAAGCTATTTGATGTTCAAGATTAAGGTAACGAAATTGGGTAAGTTGATTGATAAGCACTATTAATTCTTGATAAGTCACCTTTTTTATCTCGGGAATATCAGAAAACGATTTCGAAAAAGAAGAGACAGACAAACCATATAAGGAATATATTAAATTCTCAATAAACGGAACGGCTTTTGGCACAACACCCAGAAAAAGTCTTGAAATAGGAATGGTAAATACGCAAGACATCGTCCAAGTATAATATATAAAACTAGGAATCGAGGTTAGATCACTATAACTTATAATGGTAAGCGACAATGCTAAACTTGATGCTGCTGAAAGCCCTAATAAAATAGATTCATCGGAGAGCCATCGGATCCGCAACGTTTTACTGCTTATTGCATGCAATGCTGTAAACAGTTTTGTTACTTTGTCGTTTAACATAAACATCCTTATTTGTTAATCTAAGTCTAAACATCTAACGACAAAGCGATTGAAATTTAACTATACTTACTTCTCATTCTTGCTTTCTCTCTCGAGAGATCGGCAGGCGTTCCAACATAGAACTCATCTTTATTATGATGGGATTGAAAATCTGCCAACCCTATAGGCCTTGTGGTTTTTTCATCCTCTTCTTTTATATTTTCCACCGTTGCTTCGTCTGTCTTCTTTTTATAATGAAAATTCCTTAAAAATTGTGCTTCAGGCGTTAATGAAATTGGCTCTGATTTTGGGACAGGCCTCGCCGGAATCGCTATTGCTAATGAAAGATCACTTTTTTTTGTAGGGTCTAATATTGAAGAATCTTGCGCAGCACCATTCTTAGGTGAATGTTTCATTATGAATTTCCCCTTATATCAAACAAACAACCGTGTATATGCTTTACTAGATGTAATTATTCTACAATGATACAAACACAAGAAAAAGCTGTTATTACATAATGTACCAGCATAATGTGATTTTATTCAGACTAAAGATATCTGTTCTTGAACTATCGCGCCAAAGCAAATAGTTGTTTTTCAACTTTTTACTTGTGATTCATAAAAAGCTATTTTCTGTCTGGTCTGGGCAATAACCTGATCAATCTCTCGTTCTATCATCGCCGAAACAGGAGAAAAGCGACTGTTTAGTAAAAATCTCAAAGTCCATTCTTTTAAATTTGAGCGATACTGTCTAAAAGCTTTCGTATATTCAAACAATAAACGTGCATAAGCGATATCTACTTTAGATGGTTGAGTCACCCGATTTGATAAAATGGTAGGAAAAGCCTCACGCATCTGGGCAGATTTTCCCGTTGCATTACGACCATAAGATAAAGCGAACTGTACAATTTCCACTACCGAAATGCGTTTAAATACATGAACTGCTTGATAATAATTCTGCAGTTTAGTCTCCTCAATTGGCGTTAACCCACTGGTGCGCAACTTTTTAATATCTTCCAGATAGTGCGTGACAAGCGTATCAAGAGCATAACGTTTTTTCATAAAATCAAGATCTATCATTTTTATTTACCTTGCCACAATCAATGTTTTCACATTTGCCATCTTTGAAGTATAAACGGTATTACCTGTTACTTAATTGTAAGAATAAGCAGCTGAAAAAAATCACTTATTTTCCAGTGATATAACATTGCCAAGAACGTCCTGACAAAGGCTTTTCACTAGCGGATGAAATAGCGCTAACGCTTCTAGCTCATCAATATTTTTCACCCATCGGTACCCTCTCCCATGGCCTTTTTCTGTCGTTTTAACATGAACAAAAAAACTAAAAACTGGTTCGGGTGTTACAATTTTTGCAGGAAAACTTTGTGCCCATAAGATCTTGTCAAAATGCAAATGATTTATCCACGTTTTTTGTTTTATATGCAAATATAAAACATTTCTCCAATCCTCACCTGGATGGACTTCATGCCCGCAAAAAAACCAATTTCCTTGCGCAATTTGCTGTTGTGTTAGCATCACCCCCAATTCGGGATGATTCACGACTCCTATTGCATAAACACGATGTAACTGCATGCATCCTCTTATCGGTTTTAACAATGTTTTCTTTTGCAACTAAGGGCTATAATGTTAGACAAGGAGGGATAGATAAAGTTTGAAAGTGGATGGTAAAAATGTCATACGGTAGCAGCCTTATTCAGGAATTAAAAGACAATGGGATCACCCATCAAGGTGTTCTTGATGCAATAAAAAAAGTTCCCAGAGAAGCATTTATTTCATCGGATCTACAGTATCGGGCCTATGATAATACGGCTCTTCCTATTGATAGCAAGCAAACCATTTCTCAACCCTACGTGGTAGCGCTGATGACTCAAAGCTTATTTGAACACCCTCATCCACAAAAAATCTTAGAAATTGGCACAGGTTCTGGTTACCAAGCAGCTATCTTGGCAACTCTTTTTAAAGAAGTTTGGACAATAGAAAGAATTGAGCTGCTACATTTAAAAGCAAAAAAAGTATTAACTGAATTGAAGTTTAATAATGTTCATTTTAAGTTAGGCGATGGGACCTTAGGGTGGCCTGAAGCGGCCCCTTTTGACGGCATTATCGTGACGGCAGCAATTACAGCGCCTCCCTCTGCCCTCATGGAACAATTAAGTCCCAATGGCGGTATCATGGTGATCCCTCTAGGGGCTTATCATCAAGTACAAAAACTAACTATACTTGAGCGAAATCAAAATGTAATGACTCAAAAAGTGGTAGAGCTTGTTTCATTTGTCCCTCTGATTGCTGATCATAAAATTTCACCCAACGCGAAATAGCATGCGAATACTTATCTATTCGTTGTAATGCATGTTTAAAATTCTTATTTTACAAATATCGAACAAGCGGTATATCTTATTTGTATACTTCATTGAAACGAGAACCTTTTGCTGCGATAAACCTGAAAATCTTATCATAGCAAAAGTAGAGCACCCTCTGATTTCACCTTAAAGAAGGAAAATGCTTTGAAAACCAACATTTTTCTTGCAGCCTTGCCTACTTATGACAATCGTTTAACCCTTACACAGAAAATTAGTCTGTGTGAGGCTAAACGCTCTCCATTAGTGCGAGTACAATGGACGCACACGAATGATCTTCACATTACTATCGGATATATTCCAGCCGTTCAAGTAGCAGATCTGAGAACGATTGCCGTTGGTATGTCAAACGTATCACAGGCAAGTCCTTTTATGGCAAATATCGAAGAAATTAAGCTTTATGGTACTGCGATTGTATTAAGACTAGAACCTTACCAACAATTGCTTACCATCCATAAAAAAATGAATCTGAAATTAATGGAAGTAACCCAGAGCCAATACCAATTTCAGGTAAAAGGACGCTTTGATCCCCATCTTACTATTGGGCGTCTTCGTAATATCAATGCGCTGAATCCTTTGCATAAACATCAATTCTTAAATATGATTACTGAACAATTCAAAGGATATTCCTTTCTTATCCAACAAGCAGCGTTATTACGACGAGCGCCGGAACATTCAACCCCTGCCTATCAAAGCATCCAGCTTTACCCCTTAAGAGGTTAGGGGAGATGGGTTAAGTGGTTTCTTTTCTTCAGTATTAAAAGAAGAAAAAGGCTCTATCTTTGCTTCTTCTATTTGTAAACGCACTCTCAATACCTTTTGTTTGTCTTTATCATACACTGTCAAAAAAGATGTCTGACAAAATTCTTGCAGCAAGGATTGGTCGATATTTTCAGCAAATATAACAGTATTTTTATCATCAAAATTAAATTGCTTTAATTTCTCAGCGAGTAAATTTTGTAATTTCTTTTGAGGAGAATTTGCTTTTTCTCTATCTTTTGCATGAATCCAGGGCACCCGCTTACCTATACGCGAATTTACTACTTTTTCTTGCAAAACATCACCATACTGGCCGAGTTGGATGATTTTTTGGGTATACCAACGCTTATTGTAAGCGGCATATAATCCACTTGCAGTTGCAAAAGCAAAATTCCATAAATAGGCGCCAGTTTTATCGACAAAGTCCCATAGCGGATCAATTTCAGGGATGGGTTCAGGTTCTGGAATGGGTTCAGGCGAAAAATACGATATCACATTAGGTGCATAGTAAAGACCTACGGCAGCAGTCATTATGACAGCAGCATGAAAGTAGGTAAATCGTATAGGCGCATTTAAATAGCCGTATACCTTTTTAATGCCCGAAAAAAAACCCATGATGCGTGTCCTCATTCACTTAATACTTGATCAGCCGAAGCTTACTTATTAAGACAAAACACGCATTTTAGTTAGCTTAATTAATTATTCAAGGAATAAAGGCACCAAATGGGCTAAATAGTGGACGAATTACCACATAAATAGCTCTAAGCACTTTAATCAATGCAAATGTTGTGAAGGACTTGGAAGTGCCAACAAAATGAGATCGCTTAATAAAGCACCATATTCATCTTGTGGATCTGCACTTTTCTCAACATTCATTAATTGTGATTTAGGTAGTGTCAGACTTATTTGGTTTTCTTTAGGAGGAATATCATCTGTAACATCAATCAAATTTTCTTTATTCATTATAAAACCTCTTTACTAGGCGACCAACCCATTCAATAATGAGATCGCTTTTTTTGTTCTTTTCAGTCGCCTAACGGCAATTCTTTGTGAATTACTCAAGTGTAAAAGCTAAGCTTTTATTTGGGATGAAGTGAAGAATGATCCCTCTTCATAATCTCTATGGCTTTGCTTTACTTCCTGGCCACCTGATATTTTTTTTAGTGTTAACAGGAGGAGAGTGACTAATTCGTACACTTTATCCAATTAAGCTTTACTTGTCCAAGGGCTATTTCGTAACCGAAAACGCCAAGGTAAATCACGATGTTCCTCAGCATAATCTATTCCTACTCGACAGCTAGCTATAATATCTTTTTTAGATACCACAATCTTTCTGTCTTCAATCCAGATCGGTTCATTTGTTAGCAAACTTCCATCATTTCTTTTGGTAATTCCTAATGCCTGAGAAAGGATCCCAGGCCCTCCCGTTAATCGATGGGATATCCCTTTTAACATTCGACGCTTTAACATTGTTGGGATCCCGTCGACAGGCTCGATAGCTCTAACTAAAACCGCATGCGGAATGTTTTTTGGACCTGTGACAATATTGAATAAATGATGTAATCCATAGCACAAATAAATGTATGCCACTCCTCCTTCTGCATACATGGTTTCAGTGCGACTTGTCCGCCGGTTGTTATAAGCATGCGAAGCTTTATCCTGGGCACCATGATAAGCCTCCGTCTCTACGATGATCCCAGCTGTCACTTCATGGTTAAAAGAGGTAACTAAAACCTTGCCAAGCAAGTCTTTGCTTAACGCCAAAACATCCTCGCTAAGGTAATAACTTCTAGGTAGTATACGTGCAGACATCTAAAAATTTCCTGAAGAAAATGACCAATTATTGTAGCGATTAAAGTTGTTTAGGTAAAAAACTTTATATTTTTAATTAAATCCAATAAATTAACTATTTCCCTGAAAATGACAAGGTGCTTGTAGAGTGAGTTGATGCTCCTCTTAAATAAAAGCAAATTATCTGACTTTTTATGATATATACCCTATGGGATAATCCTTTATAAGAATTGCGGAAAGTAAAGCTAAAGTGTTTACTCAAAACAGAATCAAGTTATAATCAGCAACGCCAGAAAAATGGGACTAACTAAGGTTACCTACCCTATGCCGATGCATACACAGATGTTAGAAAATATTCATGCATTGCTAGACTTTAACAATGTGCCAAAGTCAAAAGCTGAGCGTGTGAAGTACTTTTCAACTGCATTTGGACTTTCTATAGAAGAAAGTGAAAGTCTTCTAGACGGAGAGCGCGTGCCCAATAAAAAGCTACTAAAAGAAATTGCCGATAAATTTGAAGTAGACGCACACTGGTTATTACAGAGTTAACGTGACAAATCCATCCTCCCCTAATGAATATTTTGAATTACCTTTTAGTCGTAGTGATCTTCACCCTGATCCTATTGTTCAATTTTCAACTTGGTATGCGCAAGCAAAGGCTAAAGGGGAAATAGAGCCTAGTGCTATGTCTCTAGCAACTGTCAATAAAAATTATGACATCTCTGCTCGAATGCTGCTTTTGAAATCCTTTGATAATAATGGTTTTGCTTTTTTTACCAATTATTCCAGCCCTAAAGCACAGTCTCTGAGCGAAATTCCAAAAGCAGCCATGGTATTTTGGTGGCCTTTATGCCAACGACAAGTCAGAATCACTGGAAATGTCGTTTTACTTGATGACAAGCAATCTGATGAGTATTTTAATCAACGCAGCAAAGCTTCCCGTATTGCAGCAATGATATCAAAGCAAAGCGCTGTTATTCCCAACAGGGAATACCTCATAGAGCGCTTTCAATCACTAAGCCAGGAAAAGACAAACACTGAAATCACACGCCCTTCCTTCTGGGGTGGATATTTACTTCAACCCGAATGTCTTGAATTCTGGCAAGGCAGAGCTCACCGCTTACACGATAGATTTCAATATACAAAAAACCCTAATGGTTGGGAAATTGTACAACTCTCCCCTTGATTTTGAACACCCACTTGCTTAGGTTAATTTATTAGCTCACTTTAAAAAATAGACTGCAGCGTTTAATTATTTATAATGCTTATAAGTCATTCACAAAAAGAAGCATTACCGATGCGAGTTGCCATTCCAAAGGAAATTACAGAAGCTGAACAGCGTGTTGCACTAGTACCACAATTAGTAGCTACTCTAACACGCTTAGGGTGCACGGTTCTCCTCGAAAAAGGAGCAGGACTTGGAGCACATTATACTGACGATAAATATCAAGGTGTTGAATTTTTCAATGATGCACCCAGTCTTTATCAAAATGCAGATATTATTCTAAAAGTTGAAGCACCTTTCAAAGAAGAAATCACACATTTAAAAGAAGGCGCCATTGTAATTGGTATGCTTTCTCCTCATCGTTTTCCTGATCGTGTTGAAGCAATGCGTGCTAAACATATCACGAGTTTTGCGATTGAGCTTGTCCCTAGAATTTCACGTGCTCAAACTATGGATGCGCTTTCTTCCCAAGCAACCGCAGCAGGTTATAAAGCCGTTTTAATTGCAGCAAATATGTTGGATCGTTTTTTCCCTATGCTAACTACTGCTGCAGGCACTATTCGTCCAAGCAATGTTTTGATCATTGGTGCCGGGGTTGCGGGCTTACAAGCAATTGCTACGGCTAGACGCATAGGCGCAACAGTAAAAGCTTATGATATTCGTAGCGCAGCACGAGAACAAATTGAATCTTTAGGCGCAAAGATGATCAATATTGATGTAAAAGCTGAGGGTGCCGGTGGTTATGCTCGCGAATTAACTGAAGAAGAAAAGCAAAAGCAACAAGAGGTCTTATTCGAAGCTGTTGCAAAAGCAGAAGCTATTATTAGCACGGCCTTAATTCCTGGTAGAGCTGCGCCTAAAATTATTACTGCAAAAATGGTCGAAGCAATGGCACCTGGCTCCGTCATTGTGGATACAGCAGCGATTGCAGGCGGAAATTGTGAACTCACTCAGCCTAATCAAACCATTATTCACCAGGGTGTCAAAATTTGCGGCCCAACCAATCTGGCGAGTATGGTCGCGCAAGACGCCAGCAACATGTATGCTAAAAATCTTGTCAGCTTCTTAGAGTTATTTGTTAAAGAAGGCAATATCAGTATAGATTGGAACGATGAAATTCTTGCCCAAAGCGTCCTTACCTTTGATGGCGAAATAAAGCATCAGCCCACTAAAGAGCTAATACAAGGTATGAAATCATGATAGATGGCTTCATTATTTTCCTCTATATCTTCACTTTAGCAGCCTTTACAGGATATGAAGTGATTAGTCGCGTCCCAGTTATCTTGCACACCCCTTTAATGTCTGGCACTAATTTTATCCATGGCATTATTTTAATTGGGGCCATGATAGCGCTTGGTCAAGCCAATACCTTTATCGAGCAATTGATAGGTTTCTTTGCAGTTTTAATTGCAACTATCAACGTTGTCGGTGGTTTTGTCGTCACAGAACGAATGTTAGAGATGTTTAAAACAGAGCGTAAAACGAATGAATAATTTAATCCAACCTATTTATCTAGGCACTGCCATTTTACTCATCCTTGGCATACGCAAAATGTCATCTCCTAAAACTGCCAAAAATGGGATCACCTATGCAGGCTGGGGAATGCTCATAGCGATTTTAGTCACTTTTCTTCTGCCTAATATTCATGGCGTATGGAACCATATTTTAATTCTAAGTGGTATTGCAATTGGTACTTATATTGGCTGGACTTCAGGCAAGAAAGTGCTCATGATCAATATGCCACAAATGATTGCACTCTATAATGGTATGGGCGGCGGTGCAGCAAGTGCCATTGCAGCCATCGAGTTGATGAATCATCATACTGATATCACCACACGTTCTTTAGCCGTATTAGGCGCCATTATCGGTACCATTTCTTTTAGTGGCAGCATCATCGCTTTTGCAAAACTGCAAGATCTCATGAAACGAGTCATTATATTGCCCAAGCATCAGCTGGTGAATGTTGGACTCGTGCTAGCGGCGCTTGTATTTGGTTGCTTCATCTTATTTTCCTCTCATAGCACAGCCTTTTTACTTCCTTTCTATATATTACTATTTATCTTAGGCATCACCTTCACTATCCCAATTGGTGGTGCCAATATGCCTATTGTTATCTCTTTGTTTAACGCGATGACAGGGCTTGCAGTAGGTTTTGAAGGGTTTGTACTTAACAATAACGCATTAGTCATTGCAGGAACGGTCGTTGGCGCATCAGGTACGTTGTTGACCCAGTTAATGGCCAAAGCGATGAATAAATCTGTTTCTTCTATCTTATTCTCTTCCATTAACAGCACTGAGCAGGCCTCAACAGAAACCTCTACTGGCAGCTTAAAACCTATTGAAGTAAGCGACGCAGCTGTCATGATGGCATATTCTAATAAGGTCATTATTGTTCCTGGCTATGGAATGGCGGTAGCACAAGCTCAGCATAAAATTTGGGAATTAGCTCAACAACTTGAACAACGCGGCGTTAGCGTGAAATTCGCTATCCATCCCGTGGCGGGTCGCATGCCTGGGCATATGAACGTTTTGCTAGCAGAAGCAGGTGTCCCTTACGATAAATTGCTAGATTTAGATGAGGTCAATTCAGAATTTGCGACCGCAGATACTACTCTGGTGATTGGTGCAAATGACGTGGTAAATCCCTCGGCTAAAAACGATACATCCAGCCCTATTTATGGAATGCCGATTTTAGATGCACAAGCCTCACATAACGTACTTATCATTAAGCGTGGTCAGGGCAAAGGTTTTTCTGGGGTAGAAAACAGTTTATTTACGATGGACAATTCACGCATGTTATATGGCGATGGACAAGATGTGGTGAATAAACTTGTTCAATCCATTAAATCTTTGTAGAGTAACTCATGAAGAGCATCAAGAAAAAAGAACCCATTCCACAGGGTGATTATATGCACACAGCGACGCCAGCAGATACCGCTGGTGATGATAATTACCGAGAGGGTAATCTTTTCGATTTAACTGCTCTTGATGAGGCTTTGAAAATTAGCAACCTCGAGCAAATGGATCCTCTCGTTCCCGCCGGCGAAAAAACGAAACCTGAAAATGCTGAGCAATCAGAACTTACTCCTGCGGCTGAAAAAAAGAAAAAAACGGCCTCGCTTGATTTAACTAGTTTTGCTCTCTCCTCCCCACCTCTACATGCTTACAAGAAAACCTTAAGCATGAGTTCTTTGCATCGAGATTCCAATTTCCAAAGACCGCTACAAGCAAAGGCAAGAAGCAAAACGCTTCCAGGGGATTCTTCTCCCCCACTTTTCACGCTTATGTATGATGCGACAACATCTAGCGCAAACAATCCTGTTGCAGAAAAAATCTACCAACGCGAAAAAGAAAAGTACAATGAAAGTACGTTTTTGAGTTTAGTAAAACACCATGAAAATGACACTTATCATCTGCAATCTAACCATAGTCATTCACCGATAGTGCCAGATGGCACTTACGCTTATGTGATCATGCCTAATAATGACGGCATGTTAGAATTACGTCTTGGCAAAAAAAATCATTTTTACGTCGCAGAAAAATCTCGTCACAAAGTCGTTGCCGCTGGAGACATTCATTTCACTAAACTCACCCCAACTTCTGCTACATCCGATCTTGATTGGATCACTGATTTTTCCGGTGGTTATCATATTGAAGAAAACGATGCTGAATTTCTAGCACCAAAAAGAGAATCGATTAAGCATGCCATTGTTAAAGTAGGCTTGCCGCTAGATAAGTTCCATTTCTTCAAACCGAAGCATGATACCCCATCAGGTCGCCGCACACCTCCTTAGACTTTACGCATATAACTTCACAAAGTTAGCTCATAAAATTAGGCTTTCCACTCAAATAAGCACTATTCCGACCACACTCACTATAAATCAGACCAGTAGTCTGCGCCTTCATTGAAAACCAGAGGAGGTATTTGAAATAATATTTATAGCGTAATTCTTAGGAGTATTTACACCATGTTAGATGGTAGCAATGAACAAAACATTACCTTGGCTAAACCTGTTATTGATGCACTCAAAAAGCCTGTATCTTTAGTTCAAATTAAAAATGAACTTAAAAATATCATTGCTATCTTAGAAAACATGAGTCATTTTGAAAGCCATATAAAAGTCTTAAATCAGCAATTAAAGCAACTCTTGATAGATGATGAAGAAAACAAGGAATCACTAGAAGGCATTGAAGGTAGCATCAAAAAGCTTGAAATTAGCAGCGCACAAAATTGTTTGCAAATTGCTTTTAGCCAGCTAGTAAGAAAATACAAATTAGTTTCGCTAAACGAAATCCGTAAAGCTTTAAAGGGAAGCATTTCCCTGAAAACGACAGAAAGACTGTATCAAATTTTTGGGCTCTTGCATGTTTATCTGAATAAGATGAAAGAATTTTATGAAGATCTTCCCATGAGTGAGACATTAGAAGATATACTAAAACATTTAGCTTCAGAAAATTTTAGCCTGGACGCTATTAATGCTTTCATTAAAAAGTCCAAAGTTGAATACAAAGATCGCAATGAGGAAAATGAACGTTTAAATTCTAATATTTATCGTTTACAAAATGAAGTGAGGATATTGGGATTACGTTTAGAAAGCCATCAAAAAGCTTTAGCAACATACAATACGCCAACGACGATGTCGGCTGACTCTATTGTTGAAAACATCAAGAAATCATTAACTATTGAAGAGCTCCAAGAAAAAATTAAAGAAATAGAAGCGCTTATTGTAAAAAGAAAAGAAGAAGTTCCCAATGAAATTGCAGCAATAGAACTAGTCATCATTGAAAGTGACGAGAGAATTAAAGCATGGGGAAGTGATAGAGCTTTTTTAGCAGAATACTTCGCTAATATTTTAACACTAGAAAATGATTTTAACGTATTGTTTGATGCAGAATCTTCTCAATTTTTAACGATGCTTGATGTAGCACTCAGCTCTGCTAATACAGTGCGAGAAGAAAATGAAGATGAAACCTGGTCAGGAGAGGATTTTGAATTAAATGATGAAGAAGATCTTCCACTGGTAAGCAAGCAAAAGAAAATTGGTGCAAACAATACATCTCCCTTATTGACAGATAGTAGTGAAGATTGGACAAAAGAAAGTGGAATATCATCATTTACTCCCTTAAAATTAATGCCCACACCAACCAATCAATCCGCTGCCACGGTAGCTTTTCCTGTAGAAACCGAAGAAGAAGAAGATTGGTCTAAAGAATTTGATTCACAAGCTCCAAAGATTTTGAAACTTGTCACGTTATCTCAAAATACCGACAGGACGTCTAAACCAAAGCCTTTGCAAATAGATATAGGTAGCGAAAAAGAGAACCATGGAAGTATGACCATTTTTTTAGAAAACGATGAAAGCTGGGATACTGAACTTGGTCTTACTGAGCAATTTCAAGACATGGAAATTGTTCCGAAATCTAATGGTTTAACCCATTCTTTTGACGCAAGCAGAGCGAAAATGTTATCTGCAAATGATTCAAAAGATACTGTTGACGAAACAGAGGTAGAAACTGAGCAAGTGTTTCAAACGACACGGAATACATACTCTCCTTCAGGAAATACTTATAGCTAACCCTCCTCTAAAGCGATCATGGTACCTGTTTGAAACTCAGCGTTATGATCGCTTTTTATCCTATCTATGCCTTCTTTAAAGAAAATTTAAAGCTTATGCGATTTTGACCGATAAAGGCTGTATAAATTTAAATTTCTACTGCGGCCACCATTTTTTTTATACTGTAAAAAATTGCATTGAAGAGGACATGCCATGAGAACGCCACTCAGTGTACTGCTTAAAGACAAAGGAAGTGCAATACATCACATTTCAGCACAAGCAACCATTCATGAATGTATCGTTAAGCTAAACGAGTTTGGCGTAGGCGCACTGCTTGTCATAGAAGGCGAAAAATTAATCGGCATTATTAGTGAGCGTGATATTATTCGCAAACTCATTGGAAACAAATCTGATCCCGCCAAAGCGCAGGTTGCTGATTTGATGACCCATGATCCTCTCACCGTTCCACCTACCATGACTGTGCAAGAAGCAATGAAACTTGTGACAGAAAAACGCTTTAGACATTTGCCCGTTGTTGAAAATGGCAAGCTGTTAGGTGTCATTTCCATTGGTGATTTAACACGCTGGGTAATGTTGCAACAAGAATATGAAATTGCAGCATTGACTGGATATATACAGGGAACATAGGCATCATATTTAGCAATGCCATATCGCTTAATTGAGAAAACACAATTTTACTACGAGCTACATGGTGAAGGAGAAGCACTTGTATTCATCCATGGATTAGGCGCAAGTACTCAAGATTGGGAAGCGCAAGTTGCTTTTTTTGAAAAAAAATATCAAGTCATCACTTTTGATCTACGCGGACATGGTAAAACTGATAAACCAGAAGAGCCCTATTCTGTTCAACTATTTGCTATCGATGTTGCGAATGTGATCCGTTCTCTTTTAGGGGAACGTACGGTACATATTATTGGCCACTCGCTAGGTGGAATGGTTGCCTTTCAACTCACGCTAGATTCACCGGAACTTGTCAAAACTCTAACTATCATCAATAGTGCTCCAGCTGTTATTTTACCTAGAATGCGCGACCATTTGTTCTTTTACATGCGGATGATCAACATTAAATTATTTGGTATGCACGCGTTGGCTGCACATTTAGCGAAACTCTTATTTCCTCGTCCTGAACAAGAAAATTTGCGTGAAGTTTTTATCAAAAGATGGTCAGAAAACGATCCCAAAGCCTATCTCAATTCATTACGTATGTTTAGAGGTTGGAATGTTATGCATAGGCTAACGGAAATAAAATGTCCTACGTTGATTGTGACAGCTGATCATGACTACAGCCCTATTACTTTCAAAGAATTATATACAAAATTAATCCCTAATGCAGAGTTAGCAGTAATTAAAAACTCTTGGCATATGACAAATTTAGATCAACCAGATGCGTTGAATGTTGCTTTAAACAATTTTCTTGAGAAACATAGCGGGATTATTGAATAGAGTTTTGAGCTGCATGCTCTCTAGTCTGACGAGCTAGAGAGCATTCAAAAAGCTAAAGATTAGCTTTTTTCAACTTTGCCACCTTTGTCGGTGCATTCTTTTTCAGAGCTGGTCATTACATAGCCTTTACCTTTGCAGCTGTTTTGACCTTTGCAAGCGTTGTTAGCGGTCTTACAAGCGCTTTGGCCTTTACAAGCATTACCACCTTCGCATTTTACATTTGCAGCACCAGCTTCAGTAGTGCCAGTAGCAAAAGTTGCGGTTGCGAATAAAGCGCCTACTGCAGCAGCAAGTATCATCCCAGATTTTTTCATGTTGATCTCCGTTTTGTATACAAAAAGTCAGCATCTTTTCTCTAACACCACAGGTTAACGCCATGGCATCACTATGTTTACAGGTAAACCTACGCCGGTCAATAGGATAAGTCGACGATCCAGGCTTACATCGAATTTATTTTTCTAAAAAAGTCTTCATTTTTTTAACCTATTTAATTTTATATTTTATCGGCTTAGCGCTTCTGCTTTGCAACTTCATTCTATATCTTCAAAAGCACAATGACTGATTGCAGCCAGGTGAGCCATTCACAGGTAAAGGCGTAGGCGAGGAGGCCTTAGCTATCGCCTTATCAAATAACTGATTGACTTTACTCAACAAAGATTGTAAATTACATAACTAGTAATTAGTAATTCTTGGTATAACAAGCCCCTATACTCAAAGCATTAAATATAAGCTCCGCTTAAATCTACTCGAGTATAAACACCCCCAGACTATCCTTACTTGTTAGACAAAGATAACTATTCATCATCCACTGAGATGAGCTAACAAGACTTTAATTTACCTTAATTTTGGATCCATTCATGACCAGTTTTAAAGAATTCGGACTTTCTGCCGCCTTAGTACAATCACTTGAACGTTCACGTATTACTGTGCCCACTCCAATACAAGAACAATCAATTCCTTTAGCAATGCAAGGGCATGATCTTTTAGCCTCAGCCCAAACAGGGACAGGTAAAACAATTGCCTACTTGTTGCCCCTGGTCACAAACTTACTTGATTCAGCGCGAGGAACTGCATTGATTCTTGCGCCAACAAGAGAGTTGGCTGACCAAATACGGAACTCCTTGCAAATGTTATTAGGACGAAAATCATCGCAGTCCGATATCGCATTGTTAATAGGCGGCGCACCTATCTTTAAACAATTCATGGCGCTAAAAAGACATCCTCGTTTTATTATCGGTACACCAGGCCGAATCAACGATCATTTATCTCGCGGTACGCTCAATTTACGTGAAACCCGATTTCTTATTCTTGATGAAACAGATCGTATGCTAGATATGGGATTCAGCGAAGATTTAGATAAAATCGTTAAGCATTTACCGACTGAACGTCAGACACTCATGTTTTCTGCAACGATGCCTGCAAACATTGTAAAATTGTCACAGAAATACTTAAACAATCCTAAGCATGTTGCTATTGGTGAAACGACTCAACCTGCTGCCAAAATTCAGCAAAAAATGTTACAGACCTCCTCTGGAGACAAATATACCAACTTGCTGAGAGAGCTCGATGAACGAGAAGGCTCTGTTATTATCTTTGTTAAAACGAAAATTAGCGCTGCGCATTTGGCCGATAAATTAAAACGACAAAACCATAGTGCTGATGCTATCCACGGTGATTTAAAACAGCGTAAACGCGAAGAAGTGATCCGTTCATTTCGTAATAACAAAAATCGCATTATGGTTGCAACCGATATTGCTGCTCGTGGTTTAGATATTCCTCATATCAAACATGTTATTAATTATGATCTTCCACAATGCGCTGAAGATTACATTCATCGAATCGGTCGAACTGGCCGAGCAGGCATGGAAGGTTTTGCTATCTCCTTCGTTTCTCCTGGCGAGAATCGTAAATGGCAAGCGATTTATCAAATGGTCACTTATGGCAAAACCACGCATGAAGGCGGTAATGGTCCACGACATCGTAGGGGTTCCTCCTCTGCTGCTGGCAAACCACCAAGACGCCATCATCGTCCTGACCGTGAAAGATCTTCTTCTCATGGCGCGCCTAATGGCAAATCTGGGAAACCCTTCCACCGTCGTCATCGTGATGGCAAAGATAGTCGTTCAAGCAAACCGGCAGAGTAATTCATAACATTCTTTCCGCTCCCCTCTCCCGTTTCGGGGGAGGGTTAGCTTGCTCTGCCTAGCTTCCTCGAACGAAAACAAATCTCGCCATGTGCGCTTCTCCCTATTCACATAACAGCCCCCTCTCCGCGAGAGCTACCCTTTTCACTTCTCTTTCATTCATCATTCATTATTTGATAAGATGCCACCCTTTTGAGTTGGCGCAATAAAATGAATAAAGGTCCGCACAATGAATTTTCGGAGGAAGAAAACATTCCTTCTTCAAACACGTCCCCCATTGCTCTTGGATGTTCTGAAGCCTTGGAAAATAATCCGCTCGACGAAGTCCTTGATCAATCCAAAGATTATTTAAATACTTCTATGGAGTCTTCCCTCTTTCCTTTCAACTCATGTACTTCATTGGAGGAGCTATCTCAAGTACATTACCCAGCCATGCTGTATTTGCAACTGTTAAAGGCTCGTTACCAACGGGCAAACACTTACCTAATGCCAAGTATTGAGCATGATGAAGAAAGAGATGAAGCCGATGAGCATCCCTCAGAGAGGGAAAGAGGCAAAAAAAGAAAGCGAATTTTTTAAAGTTTCCCCTTCGAATATAAAAATGCCGCGATGCGCCAAAAGGCCCAACGCGGCATCTTAAAAAGCTAATTATGCAGCTTTAGCTTTTTTTACTCTTCTTTTACGAGCAGCTGCTCTTGGCTTTTTAGCCGCAGTGCTCTTCTTCGCAGCTTTTCTTACCCGTTTTTTAGGCTTAGCAGCAGCTTTCTTTACTGTCTTACGCTTTTTAGCGACAGACTTACGAGCTGGTGCTTTTTTAGCAGCTGTCTTACGTTTAGCAGTTGTTTTGCGAGCCTTTTTGGGCGTTGCTTTAGCAACTTTACGCTTTGCAGCGGTCCGTTTCTTAGCAGCCTTAGGCTTAGCGGTAGATTTACGTCCTTTCGATGCTGGTTTCTTGCGAGCAACCATCTAGCTTCTCCTCAATACTAGGGTAACTACCTCAAACTTAGCACATAAAATTAAAAAAATAAAATTTTATCAACTATTTCTTTCTAAAAAGATAAATTTTTTTATTATCGTAATAAAGTGAGACAGAAATAAATGACTTTTTGTCTCAAGTTCTCAAATACATTGACGACTAACCACGCAAATGCATCGATTTTGTTCTGCTCGCAACCACTTGGTTTTGTCGTAAATCATTTGATAACGATTCACTACATTCTTGTTTTTTCTGCTTGAGATATAAAGGGATGAAGGCAGAAACCGATTCAGATGGCAAAAGGGGTTCAATATGATGACTTGAGCGATTTGAGTTAGGTATTTCTGGCTTAGCCTGCTTTTTTCCAAACAATCCTTTTAATACATCAATACCCAATTCAAAGATCGCCGCCCCAATTCCCAATAACAAACCAATCCCCTTCAACACAAATGAAACAGTTTTATTTGCTACCCATTTTGTAAAAGGCACAACATGAGTCATCAGCGTCTTAAGAGAATGCCCCAAATGAGATAGGACAATTCTCCCTAAGTGATAAAAGTCTTTGGCTATATCAACAATTCCATCCTTTAAGAAAACAAAAATATCTCTGGCTATACGAGCGAGTTGCTTAATGAACAGCGGTATATGCTTGATAAAGTAATAAGCATCGCCGGCTATTTTGCGTAATATAGGACCGGCATTATTAAATAGATATTGCCCCAACCTGCCCAATGCTTTAACTACTTCAATTGCAAAATCTTTAATGCCGATGATGACGGATTTTACCAAATTGAATGTACTTTTAATCAGCAATTTCATGAAGTCAAAACTACCGCGTAAAAACTTTACTACCTGATTGGCGGCCAAATGAAGAAATGTAGGAAGTTGCACAATGATATATTTTAATCCCTGCGCCATTTTTTTTACTGCTTGCCAACATCCGTTTAATAACTTGCCGGCTAATTCATAGCCTAACCAAAAACCTCTGACCAAAAGACGAGTTGTCCAAGCAGCGGCCCGCGCAATAAATTGTGGGGCATGCATTAACATGTAGGTTGTCCACTGAAAGGCTTGCTGCAAACTTTCTTTTACAACAGCATAACTTTTATGTAATGCAGATTGAATGATCTGTTTGGATCTCATCGCTTGCAACAAGCACCATCTCGCAGCTTGTTGGGTTTTTTCTTTAATATAATTTTTAGACTCACCTGCCCACATAGCAGCAGTTAAGATCTGCTGCTTGATGATGTCACGAAAGTTTCGAATAGTTTCCCTAAATGAATCAGCATTTTTATCACCTGCCATGGGGATCCCCTTTAATTTATAGACTAAACAATTTCTCGCAAATGTATGTGAATATTTACTCACTGTCAAGCGTCGCCCACCAACAAGAGTTAATTAATTGACTTACAAAGAGAGGTGAACTATACCTTCTCCTATTCTTTAGAGCTGAAAAACAGAGCGTGGACTTTCTTATCACTTATGAGGCATCGCAATGAACTCTATAAAAAATATCAGTGAATTAAAAGATAAATCTGAAAAAAAGAGTTTCAATAAACCTGAAGAAGTCCGCGAATTTCCTAAAGGACGTTTAGAATTGATTAATGTTGGCGGTGTTGCCATTGGGAGAGTTACTTTCCAGCCAGGTTGGAAGTGGTCTACTTCTTTGCAACCCATTGCAAAAACAAAAAGTTGTGAAGCTCCCCACTTTCAATATCATGTTGCAGGTGTGCTGATGGTTAAAATGGATGATGGCACTGAATATGAATGTCATCCAGGAGATATTTCTCTTCTCCCATCAGGGCACGATGCCTGGGTGGTTGGTGATGAACCTGTTGTCGTTGTTGATTTTCAGGGAATGTACAACTATGCCAAAGCAAGCAACTAAGCATGCTCCTCTGCTACTCTATATTTAAAGAACCATTCTCAAATAGGGTAGTACATGGATAAATTCAGAGTGCCTTGCTCAAACAACGTTAAAACAGAATGGGTTACGCTCACAGTCGATGATGGCACTGAAATGGAGATTTTTATTGCCAAGCCCATGGAAACAACTAAAGCGCCTGCCTTACTTGTGTTTCATGAAGCATTTGGTATTACTGCTCATATTAAAGATGTAGCGCAACGCTTCGCCCAAGAGGGTTTTTTTTCTATTGTGCCTGCACTTTTTCATCGCACTAGTTCGCATGAATTAGCTATCCCTTATAATCAATATGAGCTCACGCGAGAACATACTCAAGCTATCGAGCAAGATAGATTAACGGCAGATCTAAAAGCGCTAGCACATTTTTGCCGTCACCACCCGCAAGTAAATGCAGATTGGCTAGGGAGTATTGGTTATTGCATGGGAGGACGTATTTCTTATATCGCTAATGCAACACTCCCCCTCAAGGCAGCAGTTTCATATTATGGCGGACAGATTGCACAAAATCATTTATCACTAGCGGCCACACAACATGCACCATTATTATTAGTATGGGCAGGACTTGATCAGCACATCACCTTAGAGCACAGAATTCTGGTTAAAGAAGCCTTGTATAACGCAAAAAAGAATTTTATAGATATAGAGTTTTCTCAAGCTGATCATGGATTCTTTTGCGATGAACGCATTGCGTATCACCCTATTGCCTCAAAGCAAGTCTGGGCTTTAACATTAGCCTTTTTGAATACTTACCTTCCTAAAACAACTTTATTTTAAATACTTTCAAATACAACAACGCCGGGAAGATCCCGGCGTTGGTTAATATGGTACTTGATCAGCAATTAGTGACAGCAAGCACGCTTTTTCTTGTTAGACTCTGCATCATCTGTATTTTTGCTTTTCTTTGTATCTTTATCGCTAGTTTGCTTTTCTTGATCCCGCATACGTTGAATACGTGCATCTAATGGAGGATGGGTTGAAAACAATTGCGAAATATTTAATGAGAGCGATTCAAAGAAACCTACTTCAGGCGATTTTAAGCGATCAGCTGCTTTTTGATCTTCCTCTGGGTTAAGGCTTGCACACATCATAGCTGAAAAGGCTTTCATTTGAGGAGAATGATCATGCCTCCCTTTCTCACCAGGTTTACGCAGCAATTCGAAAGCTTCGGCCATATCTTTAGCGCGTCCACACTTGGCCGCCATATCATCAGCTGCATACTCACGAGTACGAGATAAACATAGTGCTAAAAGAGAACCCGTGTATGGGATGATCCAATTAAACACTAAATACTCACCCATCGCGCCTAACCAAGACTGTTCATTTTTCTTGCTCGCATCAGCTTTATCATTTTTCTTTGTTATATTTTTCTTTGCTGCCTGACGATTCTCTACTCTTTGTGTATATAAAGATTCACTCATGACACGAACACTACCTACAAGGATAGAAGCCATGGTTTTGGTAGCGATATCTCCATTTACGATATGACCCAGTTCATGGAGTAAAATAGCTTCAATCCATCGATTGGCTTTTTCCATATCCCCTTTTGCGTGATCTTTTGCCGCTTGCAATAAACCTGTCGTAATGGCAATAGCGGTGTGCCCACGATGACGGCCTGTGGCAAAAGCATTTTTAGTCTTGCTATCCATAATACAAACTTTAGGCATTACTTTTAAATCAATGGCCTTTTCTTTACGCAACTTATCAATCATTTTGTTAAGATCAAAGCCCTCTGGTTTTTCTTCAGGCTTCACTTCTTTTGCATTCATTAACCATAAAGCTAGTTCACGGGAAAACCACATGGTGGCAGCAGAAACCGTGAAAGTTAAACCTATTCCAGCAATAACTCCCGCTGTTCCAGCGACAAGACTTCCTAGTAAACCCACCATTGTCATCACACCAGCGAGCACTAAAGAAGATTTAATATTCGTTTCCGTGGTAGGGGAAATTTTAATACCAAACATCTTAACTCCTAAACTTCAACATCAATGAAGGAAATCAGGTAGGAAATTAAGGCAAAACGTAAAATCCAACAAGTCCTTCTGTCGGACAAGTGAGACCAAACACCCATCAAGTAAGTCAACTCATCTACAGAATGGCAACAATTTGGATTATTTTTCAGTGATTTGTTGTAAGATATGGTTTTCGCACATGAGTTTTGTGCGGTGGCTATCACTAATTAAAAATATGAAGCAATAATTTTAATCTCATGAATATTTTAGTCGACGCAGATGCTTGCCCTAATCTAATCAAGCAAATTATATTTCGTGCAGCTATGCGCTTACATATCACCACAACTCTCTTTGCAAATCATTCTTTAACCATCCCCAAAACGCCCTTAATAAAGTTTGTTCAAGTACCAGGCGGATTTGATGTCGTGGACAAAAAAATAGTTGAACTCTTGCATCCTGGTGATTTGGTTATTACAGCAGACATTCCACTTGCCAATGAGGTCATCGCAAAATCAGCTCATGCCCTCAATCCAAGAGGAGAATTGTATACCACAGAAAATATTCAACAAAGACTTACCATGCGAAATTTCATGGATAACCTAAGAAGCACAGGGCAAATCACTGGCGGACCGCCCCCCTTAAATCAGCGCGATTTACAAAGTTTTGCCAATGCATTGGATAGCTTTTTAGCCCGCCATAAATAATCTATTTCGCAATTCTTAATATCCCATTAAATCGACTCAGCCTTTTATCAGGGATGGTTAAATTCTGCAAACAGGTATAACTCAATAAATCTGGATAATTCATAATATTTAAAGGTAAGGTATAATCGATAATGGTAGGTTTTGACGGCTCACCATAATAAACATCACTACAGCCCATTAATTCTTCTAGTGTCACCGACACCTTAACCCTGGTTTTGTCTATACATTGTAAGGCAGCAGCTCGCATTGCAGCTAATTCTACTACCAATCTATCAAAACCAATCGCTTGTAGAACAGTAGTTTGATCATGTTTTTCAGTTTTCACTTTATAATAAGCAATACCATCAAATTCTTGCATGTTATTTTGATGGGAATGATCTTCAAAAATAAATTCTCTTCGTAGCGTATTCGCAAACCAATCAATAGCTTCCTGCATTTCTTCCAGTTCAGGCTTATAGTGACCAGATTCATTGCTTAGTGTTATCATTTGACCACTCTCACAATATAAAATCCCTGCTCCTTTTACCAGCAAACCTGAACTAATATGAGAATGATGTTTCCCATCAGTGACAGGACACCCGTAAAGTCTGCCGTCAGGAAATAGCACATATAAAATGGGACCATGTAATAATTGCCCCTTACTATTATAAAGAAAGCCATCTTTACAGGTAATACGATAAACTTCTCTTTGTACGCTATTTAAGTAATGATGTTCTTCCACACTCTCAGCTATTGCTTCGTTGAAAAAGGGCGCCGTTAAAGTCAATTTACCTGGCGCACGTTTATAACAATAACCAGGTAAAAACTGTAAATCTTGTGGGCTTAAACTAGATGTTGATGAGGGAGGGGGCGTAGACGTAATGTTTTTAGGATCTATTTCTTTTTTGGTATAAAGATTAAGCATAGCTTTCTCCTTAGCTCTCAGACTTACCAAGAAAAAATCGAAAGACAATTTCTTTATATAAAATTTATAGCGAAATGACAAATAAAAATACGTAGCAATAAAACAGTATTATTGATAAAGAATAATTAAAAATTTACTTAACCAGCTTTCTACAAATATTTATTTGTAGAAAAAAAATCAAATTTGCTTGGTATTTTTATCTGATTTTATATCTATTTTTTATTTAATGACTCATTTTTCCATATTGGAAAAATGAGCCATCACAATAAGTCATTTTATGGATTTCACGTTGTTCAGAAGGATAGTAATGACAAGGTGAAAGCTTTTCTTCTTGTTGCTCAACATAAAATTGTGGCTTAAGCGAGATAGAATGTGTTTTTGAAGCTAGTAAGGAAAAATTGTTTGGTTTTCTTTGCTGATATCGCTATCTTCGGTTGTTGAATGCGAAGTAATTTCAAAATTCAGCATAGCATGAACTCCTTCTAGCTATCTCAATATACAATTAAAACGACTCAATTGTTTATTAGGGATATTTAAATTTTGCAAACAGGTATGTACCACTAATTCTGGATAATCTAAGATACCTTTTTCTATCCAGCTGATTTCTAACGATTCTATCTTTTCTCCTTTTTCTTTAGCATAAAGATCTTCCATTTCTTCTTCTGCTTCGCTATCTTCTATATCCAGACTTTCAAATGTATCCAAATAGCGCTGTAAAAATGTATTTCGTAGAGAGGTGATGGCATCGACAAGATTGGTTGTTCCTATCGGTTCAAGCACATGAGAGCCGTTTTGTCTCTTAGTTATTACTTTGTAATAATTGATGCCGTTAAATATTTTGGTTTTATCTTGATGTGAATGATCTTCAAAAATAAAATTATTATTCGAATTTTTAGCAAACCAGGCAATAGCGTCTTGCATCTCCTCAAGCATAGGCTTGTAATGCCCTGATTCATTGCTTAAAGTGACTAATTGTCCTCTTTCTAAATACATGATACCTGCGCCGTCGAGCGTCAATCCTGAGCTCAGATGAGAATGGTGTTTCCCATCGTATAAAGAGCAACCATAAAGCCGACCATCAGGGAATAAAACATAAATAAAAGGGCCCTGCAATAAATCGCCTTTTTGATTATAAAAAAAACCGTTTTTGCAAGTAATGCGATAAGCTTCTCTTGTTTGGCTATTTAAATAATGATGAAGCGCCACTGATTCAGCTATCATTTCATTAAAAAATGCAGCCTTTAATTTTAACTTACCTGTGCGATTCGTTTGTTTAAATCTAGGTAAAAATTGAGCGTCTTGTGAGTTTAAAACGACACTATCAGGGATAGGTTTGCGTCCAACACGATTACTCTCTTCTACTACTTTTTTAAAATCAGAAAAAAGTCCCATAACTACCTCTTAAGTAAGCTATCAGTAGTACAGCGTTAGTAGTTATATAAAATTTGGACTAAAAAAACAAATTTAGATGGTTAATATGTGAGCTACCTATACCCTCTTCATGAAGGTATAGGTAGTCTTCGCCCACGGTATCAGGGGGAGTAACTTGAAATTAACTTATTCTACTTTCTGCAACAAGAGGCGTTGTTTTTTTGCTGGTTGCTAACCAAACAAATCCAAGTGCTCCCATTAATAAACCAACAGGGATCACCATTAAGGCAAAGGTATAAGCATGAGGACCATAAACGGGAACATCCATATTCATCGTACCATCCCAAAAATGAGTCATGATCTTGCCTATTAAGCTATGGAAAACATAACCAAAAGTCATGATAATCATATTGGCACATGCGGTAGTTAAGCCTACTAAATTTTCTCCACCGTAAGTGCTCGCTTTATAAATAGCCAAGATTTGATAGGCCGAAAATACGCCTACAACAATAAACATCGCCGTTAAAACACTCACAGGAAGTTGGCCTGTCAAAAGCAAAATAAACGAAATTCCCATCACTACGCCGCTAAGAATAATAAAACCAAAATAAGCTTTAGTTTTTGCGGTTATCCAGCTCAAAATGGGAGAACCAAAACACATTCCTAAAAAGATAAGAGAAGGCAATGAAGAAGCAACGTTCTCATCTAATTTATAGACAGATTTGAGATACTCTTTGCCCCATACATCCGCAAAGCCTTCAAGCGGTCCGACCATAAAGCCGGCAAATAAACAAATCATGAGAATTTTGTAATTAGTGAGTACTTCTTTAACGCTAGCAAACCATCCTTGTTGAGAATGAACAGTTGCTTGCGCAGGAATAGCAAAGAAAGTTGCTATAGAAAGAACTACTCCCATTAAAATAATAATTTGCAGTACTTTTTCGCTGCCAAAAGTATGCATTAAATAATTAACCGGTTGACCACCATAAATAGCACCAAGTAAGCCAATGGTCACTGAACAACCGAGAATAAAAGTAAACTTATCTTCTGGAAAAGACATTCGAATAATTTTGAATACACCTAAGATAGCAGCAGAAGAACCCATTCCTATAAGAAGTCTGCCTATGCCAGGATAAATCCAATGATCCGCATACAACAATGGCAATAACCCTATTACTGTAAGGATCATGCATAATGGTAATACCCATTTCGGGCCATATTTATCTAGTAATATACCGACAGGGATATGCATACCTGCATAACCAATATAATAAAGCCCCGAATATTGACCAAACAAAGAGGCATCTATTTGAAATTTCTCTAGGATATCGGTCATCATGATATTAGGCAAAACGCGAAGAATGTATTGATAAGCATAAAAAAATGATGCTAATGACCACATTAACCAAATAGAAATTACTTTTTTTTGTTGTCGCATGAACATAACCTCATCACCACTGAAGTCGATAATAAATTAAAAATAATATGTTTTGAATTCGATAGATGTTAGCAGCCAAGGCTGCCCAGCAGATGAAGTGATAATAAGCGGAGGGTTTTCATTTTCATAAATCCCAACATATCAAGATTGATTTATAAACACAAGCATAAAAAAATTAGTTAGAATTGTAAATAAAAGTTGTCAGAAGATGGATAGATAGCCTACGTCAGAGGATAATTGGCAGATGCGTGTGTACTCATCACTCCCGAATTTAAGCCCTACCTTGGCCAAAGTTTGAACAATAGCTAATTGGGACTATAAGGAGATCATGGCTTTGCCTCATGCAAAAGTCATGTATTTTATGCGCCTCTAGTGCTCACGCCTCTGGTCTAACCATTCAATTGTTATGAGCACATGCCCATACTCTCTATATATGAATCAATCCTTTCCCTCTAAAACAATTTTTGAATCACTCTGAAAGTAAAAGCAGCAACCTATTTTAGTAACTAACAACGTTTGCACCTATACTTAAAAAAATCTTTACGCTGGATGCGGACTAATCTATGCCATGGATGGCTAATAAGAAAATCTGCTGCGTTGCAATTTATGCTACTTTGCAAGGATGCGCTGTGGGTCCTGATTTTAAATCTCCCCCAGCGCCCAATACTCCTATATATACGGAATCTCCACAACCAGAACAAACTGTTAGCGCCCCTGTCAACGGCGGCAAAACCCAGTATCTTATTGCCGGCGAAGATATTCCTGAATTGTGGTGGACATTGTTTCATTGCGAAGCCCTCAACGCCTTAATCGTCCAAGGGATAGCAAACAGCCCAAATTTAAAATCTGCTCAGGCAGCCCTTAAACAAGCACAGGAAAATTATCGTGCCCAAGCAGGAACTTATCTTTATCCTACTGTTGATTTACAAGGATTTGCAGAAAGACAAAAATTTTCAGGCGCAGCTTTTGGTACACCTGATTCAACTTCCTCTTCGATTTTTAATCTTTTTAATACACAAGTAAACGTTTCATACACATTGGATGTTTTTGGTAAAAATCGACGCGATTTGGAAGCTTTGTGTGCTCAAGTAGATTATCAGCGCTATCAATTAGAAGCCACCTATCTTGCATTGACTGCAAATATTTCTACAACTGCTATCACTGAGGCTTCTTTAGAAGCGCAAAAAAATGCAACGATAGAAATTATTCAGTTAGAGCAAAATCTTCTTAACATAGTGCAAAAGCAATTTGAGTTAGGCGGTGCTTCTCGCTCAGATGTGCTCTCTCAAGAAAGTCAATTAGCACAAGCAAAAGCCTCTTTACCACCGATTGAAAAAAGCTTAGCGCAAACGCGCCATTCCTTAGCGATTTTGATTGGTTGTTTACCCAGTGAAAGTGATATTCCTACTTTTTCTTTGGATGCGCTGAATTTGCCTGAAGATTTACCGATTAGCTTACCCTCTAGATTGGTGCGACAACGCCCTGATATTCGTGCTTCAGAGGCTTTATTGCATCAAGCCAGCGCACAAATCGGTGTTGCAACAGCGAATCTGTTACCTCAATTTACGATTAATGGTACTTATGGCTGGGAAGCACTGAAGCTAAGCGATCTCTTTAAACCCAGCACCAATATATGGACCATCATTGGTCAAATCACACAACCTCTATTTCATGGCGGCGCTTTGCTTGCTCAAAGAAGAGCAGCTATTGCAGCTTATGAACAAGCACTCGCACAATATCGTCAGACTGTGCTTGAAGCCTTCCAAAATGTCGCCGATGCATTACGTGCAGTTGAAATGGATGCCAAAACTCTTAAAGCGCAAGCGGAAGCAGAAAGTACTGCTAAAAATTTACTCATCATCACACAAGAGCAATATCAGCTAGGTGCTGTGAATTATCTTTCTTTATTGAATGCACAGAATCAATACCAACAAGCGTTAATCAAACGGATCCAAGCACAAGCAGCACGTTATACCGATACGGCGGCCCTTTTCCAAGCAATAGGGGGAGGTTGGTGGAACCAAGATTTGATAAGGGAGCTATCAAATGGCTAGGCGAATGATCATTATGCTAATCGGCGTCGGGCTCTTATTCGGACTTATTTTTGGTTATCAATTTTTCAAATCCTATATGATGAAAAAATATATGGCAGAGGCTGGAGCCTCCGCTACGGTCACAGTTTCCACGATGAAAGCATCCCCTGAAGCTTGGCAAAATCGGATCAGGGCAGCTGGCAGTCTTCGCGCTGTTCGCGGTGTCGATGTCACCACAGAACTAGCAGGTTTAGTGCGTACGATTCAATTCACACCAGGTGCCAATGTGAAACAAGGGCAGCAGCTAGTTAAACTTAATGACGACGCTGAGGTTGCACAATTGCATTCACTAGAAGCTTCAGCAGAACTTGCCAGGATCACTTATGAAAGAGACAAAGCTCAATATGCGGTACAAGCTGTTAGCAAGCAAGTCGTAGATAATGATGCAGGTAATCTTAAGAGTTTAATTGCCCAGGTAGAGCAACAACGTGCAACCGTTGCCAAAAAAAATATCACAGCACCCTTTTCTGGTCGATTAGGGATCAATTATGTGAACCCCGGTCAATATGTCAATGTCGGGGATAAAATCGTTACCTTACAAACTCTTGATCCAATTTACATTGATTTCTATTTACCGCAACAAGAACTGGTGAATATCAGGGTAGGACAAACTATTACTGCTGTGTGCGATACCTACCCAGGCAAAACATTTACCGGAAAAATTACCACTATCAATCCTATTGTCGATACAGCAACGCGTAACGTGCAAGTTGAAGCAACGGTCGCCAACTCTAAGCAACTTTTACTTCCTGGTATGTTTGCAACCGTTGAAGTGACAACAGGTAAACCCCAAAACTATTTGACCTTGCCACAAACCGCCATCAGCTATAACCCTTACGGCGATATCGCGTATATTGTCAGAGAACAAGGAAAAAATAAAAAAGGCGAGCCTATACTAACGGTTACTCAAACTTTCGTCAGTGTCGGCAGTACACGGGGTGATCAAGTCGCTATTACTAAAGGAATAAACGAAGGTGATATTGTTGTTGTGGCAGGTCAGCTCAAACTCAAAAATGGCAGTCATGTCAAAATTAATAACACGGTCATGCCTAAAAATAACCCGGATCCCAAACCTTTGGATGAATAGAAGGATTATTCATGCAATTTACTGATATATTCATTCGAAAACCTGTACTATCCACCGTCGTTAGCTTAATGATCTTGGTGTTGGGCCTTCGTTCGATTGGCGCGCTTCCAATTTTACAATATCCTTATACAGAAAATGCCGTAATTACTGTCACTACAGTTTATACCGGCGCCGATCCTGCGTTAATTGCCGGTTTTATTTCCACACCATTAGAAAATTCTATTGCACAAGCAAATGGCATTGACTATATGACCTCGGCCAGTACCTTGGGACAAAGCGTCATCACTGCTTATCTGCGATTGAACTACAGTGCAGACAGCGCTTTGACAGAAATTAGCACCAAAGTAAATGCAGTTATCAATCAATTGCCCAAAGAAGCCCAGCAACCGACCATGAACATCACTATTGGTCAAACGATTGATGCGATGTATATTGGTTTTAATAGCAATGTGTTACCTACAAATAATATCACCGATTATCTTACACGAGTCGTCCAACCCAAATTGCAAACCATTGATGGCGTGCAAGTCGCTGAAATCCTTGGCCCTCGTATCTTTGCCCTACGTGCTTGGCTAGATCCCATCAAACTATCGGCTTATAGCCTAACGGCAGCAGATGTATTCAATGCACTTAATAATAATGATTTTATCTCCGCAGCAGGTCGTACCGATGGACAAATGGTAGTGGTCAACCTTATTTCCGAAACAGGTTTGCATACTGTAGAGGAATTTAAAAACCTCATTCTAAAATCAGAAAATGGCGCTATTGTCCGCCTAAAAGATGTGGGTAACGTCTCTTTAGGTGCACAAAATTATGATTCTTCGGTCAGTTTTGATGGTGACAAAGCCGTTTATATCGGGATTAAATTAGCACCATCGGCCAACTTATTAACTGTACTTAACAGTATCAAAAAGGAATTCCCTAATATCCAGGCACAATTGCCCGAAGGATTAAACGCTAAAATCGTGTATGACTCTTCCCTTTTTGTCGATAGCTCTATTCGCGAAGTGATCCGCTCTCTCGTAGAAGCACTTGTTATTGTGACCGTCGTTATTTTCCTCTTTTTAGGATCAGTCAGATCGGTAATGATCCCAGTGATTGCAATTCCACTATCTCTGATTGGCGCCTTCTTTATTATGTTGGCCCTACATTATTCTATTAACCTACTTACCCTTTTAGCCTTAGTGCTCGCCATTGGGCTTGTGGTAGATGATGCTATTATCGTAGTGGAAAACGTTTACCGTCATATGGAAGAAGGCATGTCATCTTCAGATGCTGCCATTCTTGGGGCAAGAGAATTAGCCAATCCTATCATTGCAATTTCTGTTGTACTCATTGCAGTCTATGCGCCGATTGGATTCATGGGAGGCCTCACAGGCGCCTTATTTACAGAATTTGCTTTTACTTTGGCGGGCTCCGTCGGGATCTCAGCTATTGTCGCATTAACCTTGTCTCCAATGATGTGCTCAAAATTTTTGAAAGTTTCCACCAACACTGACGGTGGATTCGTTCATTTTATTGATAAACAGTTTGAATGGTTACGCACACGTTATGAAACGCTTCTCAAAGCATCACTGCATTATCTGCCTGTAACGCTTGCCTTTGCAGCTATTATTTTGGCCAGTAACTACTTTCTTTATGCTACTGCTAAATCAGAGCTAGCACCAATGGAAGATCAAGGTATTATTATTACACAATTAACAACAGCAGCGAACGCAAGCATAGAACAAACACAACTGTATTCTCGCCAAGTTTTCGAGGCCTTTGAAAAATTTAAAGAAACCGATCATGTCTTCCAAGTGGATGGGAGTAGCGGTCTCAATTCAGCAATTGCTGGTATGGTGTTAAAACCATGGGATGAACGAACAAGGACAGCAGATCAAATTCAACCTTTAGTTCAAGCGGCTGTTGATAGCATAGCAGGAGCACATACTGCCGTCTTTCAGCTCCCCCCCCTTCCTGGTAGCAGTGGCTTACCTATTCAATTTGTATTGCAAACAACGGGAAGTTTTGATGAGTTAAATGAAATCTCTCTTGCCTTATTAGACAAAGGCCGAGCAAGCGGTATGTTCATGTACATTGACTCGGATCTCAAGCTTGATAAACCGCAAACGTCAATTGTTTTAGATAGAGATAAAGCCTCAGAATTAGGCTTAACTATGCAGGATATTGGTAATGTGTTAGCGTCAAGCTTAAGCCAAAACTATGTTAATTATTTCAGCATGGCGGGTCGTTCTTACCAAGTAATCCCACAGATGATGCGAACTGAACGTTTAAATTCAGACCAAATATTAGATTATTATATTACGACTGCCAATGGCACTTCAGTTCCCTTATCGACAGTCGCTAGCATTAAAACAACAGTCGTCCCAGAGTCTATTAACCACTTTCAACAACTTAATTCTGCGACTATTTCAGCAGTTTTATTTCCAGGAATAACGACAGGACAAGCCTTAGATTTTCTTACAAAATCTGCCAAGGAAATTATGCCCCAAGGTTATACGCTAGATTCTGCGGGCCCCACACGTCAATATGTGCAAGAAGGTAGTGCGCTTGTTGTCACCTTCTTTTTTGCCCTTATCATTATTTTCCTAACGCTTGCTGCTTTATTTGAAAGCTTTCGCGATCCATTGATTGTTCTTATTACCGTACCGATGTCGATCTGTGGTGCAATGATCTTTGTCAGCTTAGGTATTGGCGGCGCCACATTAAATATTTATACAGAAGTAGGTTTGATTACCCTGATAGGACTTATCAGTAAGCACGGGATCCTCATTGTACAATTTGCTAATGATCTTCAATTGGAAGGTAAAAGTAAACTCGAAGCCATTGAAATGTCCTGCGGGATCCGCTTACGCCCTATTCTCATGACAACAGCGGCTATGGTACTTGGAGTAGTGCCACTTATTACAGCAAGCGGTGCCGGTGCAGTAAGCCGTTACAACATTGGACTTGTAATTGCAACTGGACTTTCTATTGGGACGCTATTTACCCTATTTGTGGTACCAGCAATGTACATGCTGTTGGCTGAAGATCTCAGCAAAGAGGCAAAAGGGAAATCACCAGAACCAGAACACTTTCCATCACCAGTGACATTAAATTGATAAGATAGGAACGGTTTTATGAAAGTTATTATTGTAGGAGGTTCAGGCACCATAGGCCGCGCGGTAGCTAAAGAAATGGGACTGCGCCATCGTGTGATAGTTGCGGCCCACCGACATGGGGATGTGCATGTCGATATCACCGATATAGCATCGATCGAAAAAATGTATAAGTCTATCGGTGAATTTGATGCCGTCATCGCAACTACCGGCAAAATCCAATTTGCTGAACTTTCTGCGATGACCTCTGAGGATTATTTTTATGGGCTTAAAGATAAATTAATGGGACAAGTTAACTTAGTGTTAATTGGTAAGAAATATATTAATGATAGCGGTTCCTTCACGTTAACCAGTGGCATACTAAGCCATGATCCTGTTAAGTTTGGCTCAAGTGGTTCCATGGTAAACTCTGCTATCAACGGTTTTGTGATTGGCGCAGCAATTGAAATGCCACGCGCAATCCGTATTAATGCGGTCAGTCCCACTATTTTAGAAGAATCGATGCAAGCTTTTGGTCATTGTTTTCATGGTTTTCATCCTGTACCTGCTTCACGCGTAGCCCTTGCCTACAGTAAAAGTGTTGAAGGGTTGCAAACGGGTCAAATTTATTCCGTAGGGTAAGCTATTTATTTTTAGGAGTATAAACATTAGCCTGTGCTGAAGGCGCACTTGAATCGATACTAAGCGCTTTCATTTTTTCCAAAACATTTGCAAAATTGGGAATAAATACGCTCGAGTAATATTTAGAGTGGTTTTGACTTATTTCATTTTCATCATACTTTTCTTTTAAAAGCGCAATACTACCCTTTTCTGCTCCTCCCCCAAAATTGGGGTTTTTATAAATACCCTCTATCTCAAGCTCTGTCTGTCCTAGCAAAAAGATCTTGACGTTATCTGCTCTGTAAATAATTGCTTTGCGAAGAGCTTGAATTTTCATCTCGCGTGAAACAATATCTTTATGTCTAAATACTAAGAATTTCACAATCCAAAGATAACCTTTGGCAGCAGCCCATTTTAATGCCTCTGCGAGCACCCCTTTTAGCCGTTGTTGTTTTTCAGATAAAGATAAAGTTGCAAAATGTGCCATCATCTTTTTATGATGGATTTTCACTTGTTGAACTTTACCGCTAATAACGACATCGATAAAAGCCGATGCGATCCCCTTTGGTCCTAATGTCGACATGCTCACTACCCCATGTATAAAAGTCTGCAAACTTGCACAATTTATCAAGCTTAGTTTAAGGCGCTATTTTTGATATGATTGTGGTTACAAGTCAACATTGCTAAGAATTAAAAGTTATGAGCATTAAAAATATTATTGTTGCTGGTACGCCACAATTACGACAACCAGCCAAAATCGTTCCCTTAACTTGGTTTGGTACGCTTGAAGCACAGCAACTGATTGAAGAACTTTTTGCTACTATGCAAGCAAGACAAGGAGTGGGATTAGCAGCCCCTCAAATTAATGTACCTTTACGCGTCTTGGTATATGGATTTGAAATGAATGCACGTTATCCAGATCAAGCACCCGTTCCACGCACCTTAATGGTGAACCCTAAAATTATTCATGCCAGTGAAGAAAAAGTTTATCTCTATGAAGGTTGCTTAAGTTTGCCTGAAATCCGAGGACTTGTACCCCGTCATGAATGGATTGAGGTAGAAGCACAAGATAAGCAAGGAAAAATTTTCCAAAACCGCTACCAAGGTTTTGAAGCACGCATTATTCAACATGAAATAGATCACTTAGAAGGGAAATTGTACCCCGAACGCATGGATAATATGCGAACGCTCGGGGTAACTGCAGCTTTACGAGAAGCTGGGCTTATTCGTTAAGCCGTTTTTAATTTAGGTTTTGGATGAGAGGGTGACGAATTAAATTCAGACGCTCTTTTATCCGCTCCATCCGCGTAGTCACGGTTAGGTAGGCAAGAAGCCATAAGTGTTTTTGCATGACTAAATGCATTGAGTGCATTATTGCCAATGTCATTGATATCGCCAAATGTGTCTTTAAATCCTTCAATCGCACCAGTGATAGTATTTTTTGCATCGCTGAGATCTTTCTGAACGTCGGTAAAAAACTGACCAAAACTGTCGATTAAAGAATCTACTTCTGTTGGAGGTGTTTCTACTGATGGAGCAGAAATTTGTGCTAAGAAAGCGGCTAAATCTTTCTTAACATAGGCCTTATCACCCAAGTTAATATTGACTGTAGATAAATTGGGATTCTGTGCCACATTTTTCAAAATCAATTGAGTTGAATCGCTGCTAATTTCTTTAAAAGAAAGCTTAAGGCGTTGCAACATTCCAGTGCTCAAATGAGGCGCAAGTTTAGCAACCTGAGTATCTGTAATGCTGCCATAATTGATTGTCAGATAAGATAAATTGCGAAAAGTCTTGCGATCAAAACTCGTAATAATATTTTCAATATCTTGGTCAGTTATCGCTTCTTTTTTAGCAGCAAATTTCATTTTGGTTTGCGACATACAATCTTCCCTAATCTACTAACTTAAATAGATGAAAATGCATCTACTGTTATTCATCTTCTTCAAGCAGATCTTCATGCTCTAACCAGATAACATTGATGATTCCACATGCACAAGCGAATAACACTCCTAAGATCCAAGTAAAATACCACATTTATGTCTTCCTTAATATGATTCTACTTTACCCAATATCTCGTTTTTATCCAATTTTCCACGCATGACCCTAAATACCCATGCGGTATATCCCAAGACAACAGGTAAAAATATAATAGCAACCCAAAACATATGCTGAAGAGTCAGGTGGCTTGATACAGAATCCCACAACGTGAGACTATGATTGGGCTGGGTTGATGAGGGCAGGATAAACGGAAACATGGCCGCATTCGCTGTCAAAAGCGCCCCAATAATAGCAACACACGACATAACAATAGCTGTACTGGTTAAATGTTTAGCTGAGCTTATCATTGCGAAGATAACTGCTATTACGGTAACAATAGGGCAAACCCAAAGCCAATGATACTTTTCGTAATTGCTTAACCATGCTCTTGGAACAACCACCACTTCTTTAGCCGTTGGGATCAAATTGCCTTGCAGATCTGCAATAGATTGGATCTGATAGCCATTCACGCCCCATGCAACCCAAATACCCAACAATAAAAATAGCGTGATAAAACCTATTCCCATCAGTACATTATATTTTTTTGCTCTTTGAGCCATCTCATTAGGTAGTTTCTTCTGCAGATATGTGCCCCCATGAAGCGTCATTATCATCACAGCTGCAAGGCCTACTAAAACTGCAAAAGGATTTAATAATTGAAAAAAGGTCCCCTCATAATGAGAACGCAAAGTGTCATCAAAGTGAAAAGGAAGACCTAGTAGCAAATTACCTAGGCCTACACCAAACACAAGGGAGGGAACAAATCCGCTTAAAAATAAACATCCATCCCAAGTTTTACGCCAAACTGTATTTGGCAATTTACTGCGATAATCAAATCCTGGCGGGCGTAAAATAAGCGTGAACAATACTAATATTAAAGCATAGTAGAGTCCTGAAAATGCTGTTGCATAAACCATTGGCCATGCAGCAAAAGTCGCTCCGCCTGCCGTGACAAACCAAACCTGATTTCCTTCCCAAGTTGGTCCAATACTATTAATGATGAGACGTCTTTCTTCATCTGTTTTGCCTAAAAAGGGTAGTAAGATACAAGCACCGAAATCTCTACCACCAAAGAGAAAAAACCAAATAAACAGTGAAGAAATAAAAAACCACCAGATGACCTTTAATGTTAGGTAGTCAAATATCATCATCACTCCTTATTTAAGAATCAGCTGTTTTTCAAAATGATAACGTTTTGTTCCCAAAGTGCTTGGGCCTAATTTAGCGTATTTAATCATAAGATAGACATCCGCCACTAAAAGTAGGGTATAAAACAAAGCAAACCCTGCAATACTGGTTAAAACTTGAGCTGAAGAAACGGTGGAAACACCGGCAAATGTGGGTAAAATTTCACCAATTGCCCAAGGCTGCCGGCCATATTCAGCCACTATCCAACCACACTCTGCTGCAATCCAAGGAAACGGTAAGCTGATAATTGCAAACCACAATAGCCATCTACGTTGTTGCAAATGTCCTTTGATGTTGTAATAAAAGGCAAACACAAAGAGTAACAACATTAAAAATCCTAATCCCACCATGATTCTGAAAGTCCAAAATAAAGGTGCGACTTTGGGAATGGTATATTCTGCTGCTTTTTGTATATCTTCATCCGTTGCTTGCTGAATATCAGGCACAAAACGTTTTAGCAGTAACCCATACCCTAAATCGCTTTTGATTCTGTCAAATTCCTTTATCACAGCAGGATCGCGCTCAGAACTACTTTTGATTTCTTCAAGCATTTTTTGTGCACGAATGCCATTACGGATTTTCTGTTCATGATTTTTCACTAAATCATTGATGCCAATAACAGGTTCATTAGTAGAATGGGTCGCAATGATACCTAAAACGCCCGGGATAGTGATGGCATAATCCATGCGCTTTTCTTTATCATTGGGGATCCCAAAGAGCGTAAAAGAAGCAGGCGGTTTTTGCGTTTCCCACTCCCCTTCTATTGCGGCAAGCTTGGTTTTCTGAACTTCGCCGACGGTATATCCGCTAGCATCGCCTAACACTAATGCTGATAAAATAGCGGCTAAACCAAATCCTGAAGCAATGGCAAAAGAGCGCCTTGCAAAATGAACATCGCGGTGTCTTAACAAATAATAGGCACTGATGGCTAAGACAAAAATTGAACCTGTCACATAACCGGCAGCAACAGTATGAACAAATTTAACTTGCGCAACTGGATTATAAAAAAGCTCCGCAAAACTTCCTAATTCCATGCGCATGGTATCGTAGTTAAATTCCGCCCCAATCGGATGCTGCATCCAGGCATTGGCTATTAGAATCCACAAAGCGGATAAATTTGCTCCTATTGCCACAAGCCAAGTCACGGCTAAATGCTGCGCTTTGCTTAATCTATCCCAACCAAAGAAAAATAAGCCAATTAAAGTCGATTCAAGGAAGAAGGCCATGAATCCTTCGATGGCAAGCGGAACGCCAAAGATATCACCGACAAAATAAGAGTAATAAGCCCAGTTTGTGCCAAACTGAAACTCCATGGTGATCCCAGTTGCGACGCCCATCGCAAAGTTGATGCCAAATAGTTTGCCCCAAAATCGTGTCATGTCTTTATATATTTCTTTCCCTGTTAAGACATAGACCGATTCCATAATGGCTAGGATAAATCCAAGCCCTAAAGTAAGCGGCACAAATAAAAAGTGATAGAGCGCTGTTAGAGCAAATTGAAAACGAGAAAGCGCAACGACTGATTCATCTATCATTCGTAGTCTCCAAACTTAAGGCAGAGTAACTGTTGAGATTAAAAAGTGTGAGAATGCCGTTTTTGCGAGAGTCATGAGAAAGCGGATGATTAAAAGAAAGTTTCCATAAACAAAACAATAAAACGATTTTTATCATTAAGAGAAAAGTAATTTTTCGAGTTAGCGTATCTTTTTTCATTCAAACCCATCAATGTTTGTATGCAGAATAACTTCCATATTAAGCAAAACCGTAGAACATGAAAAATCATTGTGATAATTGCATACCGCTAAGTACGAAGTGTGAACTAATTTAAAGAAAAGATCTACGGCTAACAGAAAACAGACTTTCGCAACTACCATCACTTAAATTATATTGCAATGAAGCATAACATTATTTGACGAATAAGTACTTTTGACAAAGTAAATCCATCTTTGATTGGGGTTAAAAAATAATGAAAGCAACAGTAAAGATTCAACAAAGCTCAGACAATTTTTTTCAAAGAAGATGATATGCACCACTTTATATTCAGTACTTTTTGCTTCAAAACCACCCTATATTATTAGTTGAACCTATGTCTTGATGAGAAGTAAAATACAATGAAACAATCACTCAAAAACAGTAGTTTTTCAAAAAATGCAAGTGCCTGGGGTGGTTATTTGTATTGCAGCACTGGAAAGAAAAACTATATCAAAGCCACGATTAAAACACCTGAAGATCCTGATACACCAATTGATCCTAAAAGACCCGATCCAATACAACCCCCAACCGATCCAGATAAACCTTTTCCGCATATCCCAGAAAATCCCATTCCCCAAGAAGATCCTCCTCCCAAAGAAAATCCTAGGAAATGATCAAATTAATATGGCAAATAAAGTGCAATAGCGAGGCCACCTATGCAAAAAATAAGTCATGCTTTTTTGCTCATTTTTTCAATCATTTTCCTTACCGTTTCTCAAATGAGTAAAGCTACAGAAAAAACACAACGTACTGTCACTATAAAAGGCAGCATCACTTATCACCAACGGGTTGCACTACCACCTGGAAGTATCATTCAATTGGAAATAAAAGAATCCTCTAAGAAAAAAATCATTGAAAAATCAAAAATTCCTTTGCAAGGAAAACAGGTTCCTATTCCTTTCTCTATTATGATCAGTCGTGGTTTACTTAAAAGTGGAAAAAAATATCAATTAGAAAGTACTATTTATGTTCAGCGAAAACCTGCCTGGAAAACAGATCCCATCCATATCAATAGTCAATCATTCACGCAAGATGTAGGCACTTTAGTGGCTAATCCTGTCACTCAAAAAATGACCGCCAATGCTATATCCTCAAAAGAGATTTTAGGAGTAACATGGCGTTTAGAAGATTTAAACCATCAAGGCATCATTGATGATACCTCTGTTACGTTAAAGTTTAATCATAAAGGAAGCTTAAGCGGACGTTCTGGTTGCAATTCTTATTCAGGTGAATATAAATTGGAAAAGAATAGTCTTTCAATTTTGCCTAACCTTAGAAGTACCTTGATGGCCTGTGCCCCCGCAATCATGACACAAGAGCAAAAATTTACCCAATTACTTCTAGAAAGCACACAAGTAAAAATTTCGCCAGACGATAAATTAGTGATAACAACTAAAAAAGGGCAAACTCTCACTTTTATAGCAGAAAAATAAACAAAGAGTCGCTTTGTACGATTTTAGGGGTCTGTACATAGCTGATTATATTATTTTTCGTAGCAAAAGAGGCGAAATATGTCTTTTTTCAAATTAAACTCCTATTTTCTTGATCTAAGTCAACTTTTTAGAACAATCTTCTCATCACTACTTGTCAACTGAATAAGCAATATCTACAGTACGTCAAAATTTTTTCAAATCAATGGATACGAGTGAAATCTCTTACCTTCAAAATATCCTGCATTTTATTCATCAAAGTTCTTTTGCTCTTCCTTTTATGGAAACTATGCTTTAGTCGCCCTCTTTCCATAGAAGCAAGAACACAAGGCATTGCCTCTATCATTTTAGAACCCACAAGGAGATAAAATGTTAACTGAATCAGTAGTTGAGTTATCTAGATTACAGTTTGCATTAACAGCACTGTATCATTTTTTATTTGTGCCTCTCACATTAGGCCTCGCTTTTATTTTAGCCATTATGGAATCAGTCTATGTCTTAACAGGGAAAGAAATATATAAAGACATGACACGATTTTGGGGCAAACTATTTGGTATTAACTTTGCGATGGGCGTCGCAACTGGGATCACCATGGAGTTTCAGTTTGGCACGAACTGGGCTTATTATTCTTATTTTGTGGGTGATATCTTTGGCGTTCCGCTTGCCATTGAAGGATTTATGGCCTTCTTCCTTGAATCAACTTTTATTGGATTGTTTTTCTTTGGCTGGGATAAGTTAAGTAAATCCAAGCATTTAATGGTGACTTGGCTGATGGCTCTTGGTGCTAATTTATCTGCGTTATGGATATTAATTGCCAATGGTTGGATGCAGCATCCAGTAGGCGCTTATTTTAATATTGATACCATGAGGATGGAATTAAGCAGCTTCTCAGAAATTTTCTTTAACCCTGTAGCTCAAGTCAAATTTGTTCATACAGTTGCCGCAGGCTACGTAACTGGGGCAATTTTTGTATTATCAATTAGTGCCTATTATTTGCTTAAGAAAAGGGATATGGCTTTTGCGCGTCGTTCTTTTGCTATTGCCGCAGGTTTTGGTCTAGCCTCAATCTTATCTGTGCTGGTATTAGGTGATGAGAGCGGTTATACCATTGGTGAAGTACAAAAAACAAAGCTTGCCGCAATTGAAGGTGAATGGGAAACGGCTACGCCTCCTGCTGCATTTACTCTATTTGGGATCCCAAATGATGAAAAAAAACGCATGGATTATGCGATCAAAATCCCTTATGCGCTGGGTGTGATAGCTACGCGTTCAATAGACAAGCCTGTAATCGGTTTAAACGATATAGTCAAAACACATGAAGAGAAAATACTAGAAGGTATCAAAGCATACCAATTGTTAGAAAAAATTAAGCAATCAAAAACTCCCTCAGGACAACTTTTAAATGAGTTTGATCAAGTTAAACACAATCTTGGGTATGCATTACTACTTAAAAAGTATACTCCTAATATCTATGAAGCAACTGAATCACAAATCAAAGAAGCAGCGAACGATAGCGTTCCCAAAGTTGCACCTTTATTCTGGTCATTTCGAGTAATGGTGGCTTCAGGATTTTTAATGCTGCTCTTATTTATATTGGCCTTTTATTACAACATTAAAGGACCATTAGAGCGAAGAAAATGGCTATTACGTTTTGCGTTATATAGCTTGCCTCTTCCTTGGATTGCCGCTGAAAGTGGCTGGATTGTCGCAGAATATGGTCGCCAACCTTGGGCAATTGCTGAAATATTACCAACCTCTATGGGAGTATCAACTGTCAGCACTAGCCAAGTTTGGATGAGCCTTGTTGGATTTGTTCTTTTCTATACAGCTCTTCTCATTGCAGATCTTATCTTACTTGTGAAGTATGCCAAATTAGGCCCAAGCAGCTTAGGCTTAAAACGTTATCACTTTGAAAAATTAAGAGGATCCACTCAATGATTTTGGATTATGTTACCTTAAAATTTTTATGGTGGTTTTTTATCTCAATACTCTTTATCGTGTTTTTTATATTAGGCGGGCGCGATTTTGGGGTATGTATGTTGCTACCCTTTATTGGAAAAACAGATGAACAGAGACGTCTTTTAATTAATAGCATCGGTCCAACTTGGGATGGTAACCAAGTTTGGTTTATTACCGCAGGTGGCGCTACATTTGCAGCATGGCCTATTGTTTATGCTTGTGCATTTTCTGGTCTTTATATAGCGCTTTTCATCGTGCTTTTATCTTTGATTTTGCGCCCACCTAGCTTTGAGTTTCGCTCTAAACTACCTTCAGTTAAATGGCGAAGTATTTGGGATCATGGCTTATTTTTAAGCGGTTTTATCCCTGCTTTAATTTTCGGCGTAGGGCTAGGCAACTTATTGTTAGGGCTTCCTTTTCATTTTGATGACAATCTGCAATCACACTATACAGGATCCTTTTTTCAATTATTAAATCCCTTTGCCATTTTATTTGGTTTATCATCTGTCGCGATAATTGCGTTACATGGTGGCACCTATCTTCAAAAGAAACTGCCCGATATTTTTCATCAAAGGGTGATGAAATTGAATTTCATATTGGGACTATTTTTTATCATAAGTTTTATTCTTGCTGGCTTGTGGGTTAAATTTGGAATTAATGGTTTTAAAATTAAAACGATTAACGATATAAATTCGAGTTTAATTCCTATTAGTAAAGAAGTAATTCGACTACCGAATGGTTGGTTTCATAATTATGAACGCTATTCTTATTTATGGGTATTACCTGCTATTAGTATATTATCAACCCTAGGTGCCATTACCGCATCTAAAGCAAATATAAATAAAACAGCAATCATCATGAGTACATTGGCAATTTGCTTTTCTTTATTAACAATTAATGTTGCTTTATTTCCTTTCATTTTACCTTCAAGTACTCATCCCAATCATAGCTTGACATTGTGGGACGCAACATCAAGTCATCGCACTTTACATTATATGTTTTGGGTAACAATTGTATTTTTACCCATCGTTTTATCTTATACCTATTGGGCATTTAGTGTGTTTGCGGGGAAAGTTGAGCAAAAAGATATCTTAACCCAACCCGAATCGTATTAAGGAATTATCATGTGGTACTTTGCCTGGATTTTGGGTGTGCTGTTTGCATGTTCTTGTGGGATAATCAATGTAATATGGCTAGAACATGAAAGAATTTTTGACGAGGAAAACCAAAACAAGGAGAAAATATGAAAAAATTGTTTTTACCTCTTGCAGCCATCGGCTTAAATGTCATAAGCCCTATCACCAATGCTATGGTTGAAGATCCTTTAGTCTTGCGATTACGATGGCTTGTCGTTTCACCAGACGATCATTCAAATGAAATTAGCTTAATCAATGGCACAGCATCAGTAAGTACAAACATTACGCCTGAGTTTGATATAAGTTACTTTTTCACTGACAATCTTGCAGCAGAACTTATTACTGCCTATACACGCCATCAGGTAAAGGCAAATGGAACGGTTCTTGGGAATTTAAACTTAGGTGAAGTCTCTTTACTCCCTCCAACACTCACACTGCAATGGCATTTTATGCCTAATTGCTTGATTGATCCTTATCTTGGCAGTGGAATCAATTATACTATTTTCTATGGTGTTGATTCAGGTCCCATCGCACAGCATATCGAATATGAAAATAGCTTTGGTGGTGTAATCCAAGCAGGTTTAAATTTTAATTTTACCGATCACTGGCACATTAATCTGGATGTAAAAAAAGTTTGGATAGATACTGATGTGACAGTTCGTACAAATAGTAATTCTGTTGTTGATCTTAAAACTTCTGTTGATATCGATCCCTGGATCTTCGGTCTGGGTATTGGCTATCGATTCGGTTAAAACCGCTGGTACCTGTAATCTTACAGGTACCAATTTTTAAAGAATTAACTCTACACTAAAGTATAACTTCTTAAATATGCAACGAAATCCGCGAGTTGCTTAATTTTTAATGCTTCTGCCCTTTGACACCAATCATGCAAATATTCCAACAATTCAGAATTGGTTTTTGAACTAATCGTCCAAAGCTGTTGCAGTTGTCTTTTCATATTTCTTATCTGTTGATACTCAAGACAATTTTGTGAAAAATGCTTGAAGGGACGCTCTACTTTTTTCTGGAAAGTTCGCAACAAAGAATATCGATTATTAAAAATAGCTTTTAACGTGTCGATGTCTATTCTATGTTTGTTCTTGTCAAGAACAATTTTAGGGATCTGACGCTTCACTTTAGCTAGCTTGAGCATGGCCAAAAGTTTAATGTATTGCCATCCAATATCAAATTCCCATTTTTTAACCGAAAACTGTGCTGATGTAGGGTAAGTATGATGATTATTATGAAGTTCTTCTCCACCAATGAAAATGCCAATGGGAAATAAATTCGTCGACGCATCCAAGCAATCAAAGTTTCGATAACCATAATAATGCCCTACGCCATTTACAACGCCTGCAGCAAGAAAAGGAATAGTCATCATTTGTAAAGCCCACATCGTGAGTCCAGAAACTCCAAAAAGAGTGAGATCGATTGCCAACATAATCAAATATCCTTTATCTGAATGCGGCGTGTAAATATGACGCTCAAGCCAATCGTTAGGGGTGCCTTGCCCATATCGATTTAACGTCTGAATGTTTTTTGCTTCAGCTTTATATAACTCTGCCCCTCGCCAAAGCACTGTAGAAAGACCTAAAACTTGAGGACTATGAGGATCTTCTTTTGTTTCACATTTGGCATGATGTTTTCGATGAATGGCAGTCCATGATTTTGTAATAATACCGGTAGTTAGCCAAAGCCAAAAGCGAAAAAAATGACTAATAATAGGATGTAGCGTTACGCTGCGATGCGCTTGACACCGATGTAAATAGATAGTGACTGAAATGATAGTAATATGTGTCAAAATAAATGTGACTAAAGCTATTTGCCAAATAGACAATGATACTAATCCATGCATATTCGAACCTCAGTGATTAAAAGAGGTTGACAATAACATTGTTTTATAGAAGACGCTTTGATCTAGATCAGCTTGTCACGATTTAATGATTTAAAGCGTTGCTTCGGCAGCAAGTATTTCCAACTGTAAGATATCTTGTAAATGAACTGCCTTATTTGAACACGTGAGTATTTTTCTTAATTTAAATTTTGATAATATTCTACTGACGGTTTCCGTCGCTAACCCTAAGTACTTTGCAATATCATCTCGGCTCATGCTCAATGAAAAATCAATACCTGAAGTTCCATAATTTTTCATTTTATTAGAAATAGTGAGTAAAAAAAGCGCAATTTTTGATTCTGCAGAGCATGCATGATTGGTTATCAATTGACTTGCTAGCTTTTCACTCATCAGTTTTATCAATTGCTGATTAAAACTGATAAATTGATTAGAAAGTTTTACAAATTCACAATACTTTAAGGCACAAACGCTCACTGTGTCTAAAGCAACTGCATTTTCTTGATAAGATTTAGCTGCAATGGCATTCATCCCTAAAATTTCACCTGGATAACAAAATCCTGTAATAGCAATTTGACCATTGTTGGCTATATTATACGTTTTAACACTACCTGTTCGAATAATGAAAATTTCAGTAAAATCCTTTTTCTCTCGATAAACATATTCGTTTTTATGGAATAGCCTTTGCTTATCAATTAATGAATCAAGCAAATATAAATGATCTTTATCAAGACCTGGTGGAAAGCAGTAAGTCGATAATCGGCAAGAAAAGCAACTAGGTTCTAAAACAGACATGATTTTTAATCAATATTATTTGAAATTATGCGCACTTTATCATAATACGCAGGAAACGAAAAACACCCCTCTTTATCAAACTAACTTAATTTGAGTTTATGCTTAAGCAATACTTAACAATACGCCCAAAATGGCAATCAATGCGAGCATTTGAAGAATGGATAATCTCATCTTATTCCTCCTCATCCATCAACTCAAAGTCAAATTTACTGGCACCACATTCAGGACAAACCCAATTTACCGGCTTTTGCTCAAATAACGCCGTCTCTTCTTCAGAAGCAATCTGTTCATCATAAATATAACCACAAGGTAAACAAAGATATTGACTCATCAGTTGATCCTCGGTCTTTAACTATCGCTAAACTAACATCTTATTCCCCGCTCGCTCAACAGTAATTTAAGAAAGATCTTAGTTTATTGATCCAGATCAGTTTTTAAGCAGAAAATAAAAAATCCCTTTGTCATTATCATTTTTTGAAATCATATTTGAACGCTATCCATAGCAACTTAGAGAAAACATATATGTGCCATCCCAGTCTAGTAGACGTTCAATCCTACTTCATGAACTTGCAGGATGTTATCTGTCTTGGATTAGAAACCGAAGATGGGAAAGGCATTTTCCAAGAAGATAATTGGACACACCAGCAAGGCGGAGGTGGACGCACGCGTGTACTTACCAACGGCGCCGTGTTTGAAAAGGCAGGCGTCAATTTTTCTCATGTGAAAGGAAAATCATTACCAAAATCGGCAACTGCCAGCAGAGCTTACCTTGAAGGTTGGGAGTTTGAAGCGACAGGGGTTTCTCTGGTGATTCATCCTGAAAATCCCTATGTGCCAACATCACATGCCAATGTTCGTTTTTTTATCGCCAGTAAACCCGGAGCTCAATCCGTATGGTGGTTTGGCGGGGGATTAGATTTAACCCCTTACTATGGATTTGAAGAAGATTGCATTTATTGGCATCAAAAAGCATCTGATGCTTGCTCACGCTATGGTGAGGGATTATATGAAAAATATAAAAAAAATTGTGATGATTATTTTTACTTAAAGCATAGAAACGAGCCCAGAGGGATAGGAGGACTTTTTTTCGATGATTTGTACGAACCTGGATTTTTAAAGTCATTTGCATTTACTCAAGAGATAGGTGATCTCATATTGAAAGCCTATCAGCCTATCGTCGCTAAAAGAAAAAATATGCCATATGGCGAACGACAAAAAGCATTTCAACGCTACCGCAGAGGTAGGTACGTTGAATTTAATTTGATTTACGATAGAGGGACTTTATTCGGGTTACAATCTGGCGGCGCCACTGAATCTATACTGATGTCCATGCCACCGCAAGCAGATTGGATTTATAAATGGTGCCCTGAAAGAGGCACAGAAGAAAGCGCATTATATGAAAATTTCTTAATAGCAAAAGATTGGTTACAAATTTAAAGAAGTCTTGTCTCAATATGCCTATCGCAAGATTAACCTATGCAATTTGAGTTATTAACTTACTGAGCAGTTTTGATATTCTGCTCATGATGAATGAGCCATCGCTTTCTATCAATGCTCGTACCATATCCCCCTATTCCGCCGTTATGACTGATGACGCGATGGCAAGGGATCACAACGGCAAATTGATTAATACCTGCAGCATTAGCAACCGCACGATAGGCTGAAGGCTTTCCCACTAACACAGCAATATCAGCATAAGAGCGCGTTTGACCATAGGGGATTTTTGCAATTTCTTCCCATACATTTATTTGAAAAGGTGTACCAACAAGGCATAACGGTGTTTTAAAATGTTTTAATTTGCCCTCAAAATATTTTTTTATTTCATTTTTAATTGAAATGAGGGGTTTTGTCTCTTTCAATATAATCACCGAATTTGTTTTTTCTCTTAATTGTCCAATTTCACGTTTTAATTTCCACCAATCCATAAATTCTAAAAGATAAAGTTGCTTTTCATCTGCAATCGCTAACATTGGCCCTACTTTAGTTTCAATAGCTGAGGCATAAAGCGTACTACTATGCTTTAGCTTTGAAGAGGCTGCCATAATTCCTGTGAATGAAAGTTTAAAGTCCTGAATGGAGATCTTTTTTTCGCAGTTAAAATCTTTATCTTTCATTTTAAATATAGTTACCCAACAAACCACTAGCATACCACCTGACAATTTTACAAATAATTGCACAAAGGTTCATCTAATTTAACAAGATGAAAGGCTGCAAAGTTTTATCATAATCAGTGCATATGAACGATTGCTTTGTATCATCAGAATCAAAAAGCGTTTTAGGCTATAGTTTTTATACTCTAGATTCAAAAAAATCGGTCCATAATTTCATAAGATGGTAATGAAAAATACCCTTACGAGCGCCGTGGTTTGGCTGGTTGCAACGATGTTTGTTATTTATGCATTTTGCCTGAATACAGCAGCGTCTGTTTTTCAAGAAACAATACAAAGCGCTTTGCATGCCAATAATATTGAAGTGTCGATTGCAATGGGTGCATTCATTGTTGGTTTTGCCTGTATGCAGATCCCTGCTGGTTATTTATTAGATAAATTTAATGCAAGATATGTTGTGTCAGCTGGCGTGTTATTATTGGCAGTGGGGAATTTTTTAACTTCATTTTCAAATAATTTAATACTCTTTTCATTCTCTAATCTCATTCAGGGGATCGGCGGTTCCTTTGCTTTTATCGCTGCTGCTGTTTTAATCTCTCAATGGTTTCCAAGCAAGATGTTTCCCATTTTGTTTGGGTTAACCCAAACACTCTCTTGCATTCTAGCAGGCATACTCCATTATATTATGGCCGATAAGCTTTCAGTGCTTTCTTGGCATACAATTTACCAATATTTAGGTGTAGCTGGCATCTTTTTGTTTTTTTTAACACTTACCTTTGTAAAGAGCCCAGCCAATCGCTCACTCTCAGGTTCAATTTCATTGAAAAATTCTTTAGAAAATGTATTTAGAAACAAACAAATTTTGCTCTGTGCACTATCAGCAGCTACTTCATTTGGTATTTTACTTGCCTATGCAGGCTTTTGGTATATGAGTGTGCAAAAGTCATATCAGGTTGTAACATCGCAGGCCTATATTATCAGTAGTCTCATATTTGCAGGTATAGGCATAGGAACACCGCTCTGGGGGCTCTTATCGAACTGGCTTCACTCAAGAACGATGATTATTCATGTTACCTTAGTATTAGGGACGATGATGTTACTGGCAGGCATTTATCTTCCACATTTTGAAATGGATTCATTATTAGTAACTAAAATTTTATCTTTTTTGATTGGATTCTTGCTTGCTGGTTCAATGCTATTTTTTACCATTGTTAGCGAAATTGCTTCCGACGATATCAGAGGCGTTGCATTAAGTGTTACTAATACTGGCGTATTCTTGCTAAATGCGCTTATGATGTTTATTCCTTATATTTTTATTACCAAAAGTTCAAAAATGTTTTTCACCTATTTATGGATACTACCGTTTTGTCTTATGATTTCAATCTTGGTACTTTATTTTATTAAAGATACTTATCGAGCTTCATCCTTGTAAGGAGGTTTTATGTCAGAACAACAGCATGAGAAATTTATGCGACGCGCCATCGAATTAAGCGAAATCGCTAGCCTTAAAGAAAAAAGTGGCGGAGTCTTTGGCAGTGTCATCGTAAAGGATAACGAGATTATTGCTGAAGGCTATAACCAAGTCATAAAACAAAACGATCCTACATGGCACGGTGAAATGCAAGCCATTAGAGAAGCTTGCAAAAAATTGAATTCGCCACATTTAGAGGGATGTATACTCTACACCAGTGCAGAGCCATGTCCGATGTGTATGGCAACTGCTTATTGGGCTCATTTAGATAAAATTTATTATGCTGCCCATGTTGAAGATGCGGTTAAATACGGCGATTTTGATGACAGTATGATATACAAAGAATTAGCTAAAGAACCTACACAACGAAATCTGCAGTGTAAGGACTTGATTAGCATGCGTCCCGAAGCTGTTAAAATATGGAAAGCCTATTCAGAAATGCCAGACAGAAAACACTACTAATTTTATGCATGCGCTCTAAATGAGCGCATCATCCAGCGTCTTTTCATATCTTTGATTGAATAATTATAAATTTTTCTATTATTTTACGTAATTCATTTAACTTATCATCCTCTAAGCACGCTGAATAATACCGATAAAGATACTAGAAACAACGAATAAATATTCTGCGCCACGCGTCTTTATTGAAGAGATAAAATTTACACCTCAATTTTATATAGCCATCTACTTTTATTTTTCAACATTAACATATTAAAAATAATTAATTAATTTTTTAAAGTGCAAATACACTCTGCTTTGACAAAAGAGTTTCAGGCTATACTCCCATTTATATATTGTATTAAAGAAAATTTTAAAGAGGCACTACAATGAAAAAACATAACGAAAAGCAACAAGAACGCGCGCACAAAAAAAGAGGAAAAGGAGCAGGAGAATCTGGCGAGTCAATTAAACGCGTGGATCCAAATGATCTTGGTGATCCCAGAGGCTCTAGAGCCCCACGAGGAGATAAGACAGAAGATGTAAAGGAAAAGGGTGACCAAAGAAGACCATTTAAAAATAAATAAAGAAGTTTGATCCTATGATCGCCTCTTCTGCTATCACAAACGAACTCGAAAAAACAGTAGCTTCGATTGCGCGTCCAGGAAAAGGAATTCTTGCCGCAGATGAAAGCACAGGGACGATTTCCAAGAGATTTAATGCATTAAAAATCCCCTGCACCGAAGAAAGTAGAAAAGCTTATCGTGAATTGCTATTTACTTCGCCTGGCATAGAGCAATATATTTCAGGTATTATCCTATTTGAAGAAACGCTTTATCAAAAACCTGAGATAGCGAATACTTTTCCTGAGTTATTATTAGAAAAGGGTATCATTCCGGGTGTGAAAGTAGATAAAGGTTTGATTAATATTGCTAACAGTCAAAGTGAAAAAACAACGCAAGGTTTAGATGGTCTTGCTGAGCGATTGGAAACTTACAAAAGAAGTAGTACCAAATTTGTGAAATGGCGTGAAGTTTTTTCAATATCCGACCTTACGCCATCAAGACTTGCAATACAAACTAATGCGGAAAATTTAGCACGCTATGCCGCAATTTGCCAAGAAATAGGACTGGTTCCCATCATTGAGCCCGAAGTACTGATCGATGGTAATCATACCTTGATAAAATCATTCGAAATCTGCGAAGAAGTATTGCATCAAGTATTTCATAGACTTCATTTGCATAAGGTAGTATTGGAACATATTATCTTAAAGCCTAGCATGGTAACCCCAGGAAAAACTTGTCTTTCTAAAACAAGTCCAAAAGAAATTGCTGAAGCGACCATACAGGTACTTTGTCGAACGGTACCATGTGCAGTACCAAGTATCAATTTTCTTTCAGGTGGACAATCCCCCGAAGATGCAACACAAAACTTAAATTCAATGCATCGTTTTCGAAACGTTTTACCATGGAATGTAAGCTTTTCGTTCTCTAGAGCACTGCAGGAGCCTTGTATGAAAGCATGGCTCGGTAAAACTCAAAATATTTTAACAGCACAAGATGCCTTTATAAAACGAGCCAAATTGAATAGTCTCGCCTGTCTTGGAGAATATGATTCAACATTAGAGTCATAAAAGAGGTATTTCATAAAATATGCCTATGACAGATAATCTATCTACTCTTTTAACTTACTCTCAAGAAGATTTATTAGAAAAATTACAAAGCACAGAAAAGGGACTTACTTCATCTGAAGCAAAAGCGAGACTAAAAGAATTTGGAGTCAATGAACTCAAAAAAATCTCCAGGCATTCAGTCATTATCGAGTCTCTTCGACATTCTATAAACCCATTAAACGTGATCTTATTAATAGCCGCCTCGATTTCTGGATTAACCGGTAATTCTTCAGAAATGCTAATTATTACATTCATTGTTGCTTTATCAATAGCCATTGATTATATACAAAGTCATCGAGCACTTGTTGCAGTAAAGAGCTTACAATCTCGAGTGGCAGCAAAATCAACGGTGCTCCGTGACAATGAATTGTTCGAAATTTTTTCAAAAGAATTAGTTCCAGGCGATATCATTGAACTTGACGCTGGTGATTTAATCCCGGCAGATGCTATTTTATTAAAAACTAAAGGTTTACATGTATATCAAGCGGCACTAACAGGCGAATCTCTTCCTATAGAAAAAGAAGTAGTTTTTAACTCTCTGGATAATAAAAATCCTCTATTCGCTAAAAACATCCTTTTTTCTGGTTCATCTGTTGTCAGTGGCTCAGCGCTTGCACTTGTTGTTGCAACTGGAATAAATACTGAATATGGCAAAATATCAAAAAGTTTATCAACACCACCCTCAAGTACCGAATTTGAAAATGGCATTATTCGCTTTAGCTTATTTATAAGTAAAACCATTTTTTTTCTTGTTTTATTTGTTTTTATTGTTTGTATTTTTTTTCAACGCAATCTTTTAGAATCACTACTATTCGCGATTGCATTAGCAGTAGGGTTAACGCCCGAATTTCTCCCCATGATTACAACGGTGACGCTGGCATCAGGTGCAATAAAAATGGCACGCCAGAAAGTTATAGTCAAAAATTTAGCGTCAATACAAAATTTTGGAAGTATCGACGTTTTATGTAGTGATAAAACTGGCACCTTAACTACAGGAAAAATGCAGTTACGAGAATATGTAGATGTTAATGGTACCACTTCCGAAAAAACATTGCTTTATGCATATCTTACGAGTCTGCTGCAAACCGGCGTAAAAAATTCTCTTAATGAAGCGGTATTACATCATATCAATGTAAACCCTTTGGATTTAGCTATATTGCAGCATGAACATCCGAATGTGCAATCTTATCGCAAAATAGATGAAATTCCATTTGATTTTGAAAGGAGGCGCTCTAGCATCGTAATAAAAAGGGACTCAGAACAACTTATCATTACCAAAGGTGCCCCAGAATCTATCCTCAAAATATGTCATCATTATGAGTTAAATGGCAAAATACTACCGTTGGATCAATCCACCTTGAGCCAAGGTGAAAAATTTTATCAAACAAACAGCGCGCAAGGATTTAGAATATTAGCCGTTGCCTATCAACATATTGACGAACAATCCTCTTACGATGTTAAAGATGAAAAGAATATGATCTTGCTTGGATATTTATTATTTGCAGATCCCCCTCTTCAAGAGGCTGCGGAAATTATTTCTCAATTAAAAAATTCAGGCGTTAATGTTAAAGTTTTAACAGGAGATAATGAACTTGTTGCGCTGAATATCTGCAAGCAAGTCGGAATAGACTGTCCTAAAGCAATCTTAGGCGATGAATTAGAAAGCATGTCTGATGAAACTCTAACCATCAAAGCTCAAGAAACATTGCTATTTGCACGCGTTTCTCCCTCACAAAAACAACGTATTATTTCTGTTTTACGAAGACGTGGTCACGTTGTCGGGTATATTGGAGATGGTATTAATGATGCGCCTTCCTTACATATCGCAGATGTAGGCATATCGGTTGCTGACGCAGTCGATGTTGCAAAAGAAACCGCCGATATTATTTTATTGGAAAAAAACTTAAAAGTTCTTCATCAGGGGATTTTAGAAGGAAGAAAATCTTTTGGAAATATTATGAAATACCTAATGATGGGAACAAGTTCAAATTTTGGAAATATGTTTAGTATGGCGGGTGCTATATTATTTTTACCTTTTCTACCAATGTTACCACTGCAAATTCTTCTGAATAATTTACTTTATGATATATCACAGCTAACTATCCCTACCGACAGAGTTGATGAATCTTTTATCAAAAAACCTCGTCACTGGGATATTAGTATAATAAAACGTTTTATGTTGTACATTGGACCAATTAGTTCTATTTTTGACTTTTTAACATTTTTTGTCATGATTAAATTATTTTCAGCTTCAGAATCCATGTTCCAAACTGGTTGGTTTATTGAATCGTTGGTTACACAAACATTAGTAATCTTTATTATTCGAACTTCTCTAAATCCTTTCAAAAGTAGACCCAGCATACCTTTATGCATGAGTGTTCTTTTTGTTGTTACACTTGGCATATTTCTACCATTTAGTTCATTCGCAAAATTACTAGGATTTGTTGCGTTGCCTTTAGGATTTTTTGTTTTTCTAATTATTGCAATAATACTGTATTTATTTTTGGTTCAAATGGTTAAACAAAAATTGATGTTTAAATGGTTGAAATAATTTTTACAGATTAAATATTTTGCTAAATTTGACATATATTTTTCTACATTAAAAATATATCAAGTTATCATTATCATTGTTTAAAGCTATAGAGTGTATTATGTCCTTTGATAATTTAGAACACTTTTTTAATCCTCGTACTATTGCCGTTATTGGAGCAAGCGATAGATATAACTCAATAGGCATGAGGGTTTTTAAAAACCTTATCGAAAGTCAATATTCGGGCTTAATTTATCCTGTAAATCTTAAACACAATGTTGTACAAAATAAAATTGCATTTTCAACCGTTGAAGAGCTCCCCGCTTCTATTGATTTAGCAGTAATAGCGACCAAAGCAGATACAATACCGAATATTCTTAATCAATGCGCAAAAAAGGGGATTTGTCATGTTCTCATTCTTTCATCCGGATTCAGTGAATCAGGAGCAGAAGGTGCGAAACTTGAGGATCAAATAAAAGATATCGCTTTTAAAAATGATATCCGTATTTTAGGCCCTAATTGCTTGGGAATGATAATTCCTCATCTTAATTTAAACCTAGCGGCTACCAATTCTGCTATTACCTCAGGAAACATAGGTTTAATATCTCAATCTGATGCTATTCTTTGTTCCATTTTAGATTGGGCTGCAGAGAGAAGAATAGGGTTTTCCGCTTTATTTTCTTTAGGAAATGCTATCGATCTTGATTTTGGTTCATTCTTAGATTATCTGGCTTTCGATGCCAAGACTCAGAGTATATTATTGTATATCGAAAATATACATAATACTCGACATTTCATGAGCGGTTTGAGAAATGCGGCCAGAAAGAAACCCGTCATTTTGATAAAAACGGGACATAAAATGATAGATAGCAAAATAGCTATATCTAATGTATCTATGGGGTTTGATGAGGTTGTTGATTGTGCATTTAAAAGAACCGGGGTAGTGCGTGTAGTAACCATAGAACAATTATTCTCAGCAGCTGAGATATTATCCAAAAAATTTAATATAAAAGGAGACCGACTGGCAATTATCACTAATAGTAGTGGTGCCGGTATAATGGCCGCAGATCAAGCTTTTCGTTCTGGAATCACCCTTACCCAACTAACCCCATCCACGCTGACTCGTTTAGATGAGATTTTGCCTCAATTTTGGTTACGGCAAAACCCTATTGATATATTTAGTGATGCAACGCCTAAACGTTATGCTCAAGCAGTTACAGCCTGCTTAGATGATATCAACGTTGATGGATTATTAGTAATGCTTACCCCAGTTACAATGGTTGAACCAGAAGAAGTAGCTAAACAAATCATCCCCATTGCAAAATCAAGTGATAAACCAATTTTGGTTTGCTGGTTAGGAGGTAAACAAATCAATTCAGCACGACAACTATTTAGTTTAAATAGTATTCCTTCGTTTAATACCCCAGAAACAGCTATAGAAGCTTTTTCTTATCTTGTTAATTACCAAGTCAATCAAAAATTGCTCATACAAGTGCCTGAACCTACCTCGTATCAAAGCAAAGTTGACATTGTAGGCGCCAAAATGATTATAGATTCAGCACTTGAAGAAAATAGAAAAAACCTTACTTTAGTTGAATCAAAAGCAATATTATCTGCATTTGAAATTCCTTCAACGCTTGCTATTGAAGCTCGCACAGCTAATGAAGCGCTTAGCGTTGCTGAATCATTAGGTTTTCCACTTGTCATGAAAATTAATTCTCCTGATATTACCCAAAAACAAAATATTAAGGGAGTGCAAGTAAATATTTTAAATGCTGAAGCTGTTCGAAATACGTTTAAAGAAATGCTAAATAATGCTAATCAATTTAAACCCAAAGCACGTATTCTTGGCGTAACGATAGAGCGAATGCGTAAGGAACCACACGATAGACTGCTAAGGATTGGGGTATTTCGCGATCCGACTTTCGGCCCAGTGATTAGCTTCGGAGCAGGAGGTTCTCTTGCAGAAGCTATCCAAACTCGTTCTTTTGCACTCCCCCCCTTGAACCATTACCTTGCTCAGAATTTAATCAATCAAGCAACAATAATTAAAGTACTTGGTGAATTCCACAATATGCCAAGTGTCAATGTGGATATTCTTGTTAATATTTTGCTTAAAACCTCAGAAATGGTATGTGAATTGCCGCAAATAAAGGAAATGGAAATCAATCCTCTTATGCTCAATGATCAGACTGTTGTTGCCGCAGGCGTAAGAATTGTTGTTGATTTCTATTCTCCTTCAATAAGACCTTATGATCATATGGCTATTCATCCTTATCCAACGTATTTAATTAAACATTTGCAATTATCAGACGGAACAAACATCACAATTCGTCCTATCAGACCTGAAGATGCTCAATTAATTCAAGATTTTGTTCACCAACTGTCTGCCGAATCTAAGCATTTTCTTTTCTTTGGAAATATAACAGAATTTTCATATCCCGAACTTATCAGTTTAACTCAATTAGATTATGATCGTGAAATTGCTTTAATCACTACCTTACTATCAGATGGTGACGAAAAATGCATTGGGATCATCAGATATGTTGTCACTAACGATCGCAAAATAGCAGAATTCAGTATCGTAGTGGCAGATGATTGGCAAAATAAAGGAATAGGAAGCAATCTATTATTCAATATATTACAAGCAGCTAAAATGCAAGGATTAAAAACATTACAAGGTGAAGTTCTTCTCAGTAATCATAAAATGCGTCGTTTAATCTCAAATATGGGTTTTAATGTTCGCAGCAGTGATGAACAAGACAAAATAATCGTAGAAAAACAATTAGTGTAGATATACTTCTTTCGAATTCTAGCTTCGCTTGGTGTATCTTGTCTATTCTTAATTTATGAATATAAACCTAACCGATCCGTCTCTGCTAGAAAAAAATGAGGTGGTTATGAAAACAATGAAGGCAGCAGTGTTTGTTAAAGCAGGGAAAATTGCATTGCAAGAAAAGCCAATTCCTAAAGTTGGCCCTGGAGAAGCACTCATTAAGGTAACCACTACCACAATATGCGGAACTGACGTTCATATTCTTAAAGGAGAGTATCCAGTTGCTCCCGGAAGGATTATAGGACACGAACCAGTCGGCATCATCCATGAGCTTGGAGTTGGTGTCACGGGCTATCAAATAGGACAAAGGGTTATCGTAGGTGCAATTACACCTTGTGGACAATGTTACTCCTGCTTAGATAGCCATCTCTCACAATGTGGTGGACAGGCAATTGGTGGATGGCGCTTTGGCAATACAATTGACGGATGTCAGGCCGAATATGTTCTTGTTCCTTTCGCCATGGCTAATCTTACCCCCGTACCTGATGGACTGTCAGATGAGCAGGTTCTGATGTGTCCAGACATTATGAGTACTGGATTCAGTGGTGCAGAAAGTGGACAAATTAAAATTGGGGACACCGTAGTCATTTTCGCACAAGGACCGATTGGACTTTGCGCAACAGCAGGTGCAAAGCTAAAAGGCGCAACCAAAATAATTGTTGTAGATAACATTACAAAAAGATTAGAAGTATCAAAACAATTAGGAGCTGATATTGTCATCGATTATTCTAAAACTGATCCTATAGAAGAGATTATGAAGCATACCGATGGCAAAGGGGTGGATGTTGCTATTGAAGCATTAGGAACCCAAAAAACCTTTGAAAGTTGCCTGCGCGCACTCAAACCAGGTGGCATTTTATCAAGTCTTGGCGTTTATTCAGGTAAATTATCATTACCAGTAGATGCTTTTGCTGCAGGATTAGGTGATCATAAAATTGTAACAACGCTCTGCCCTGGCGGAAAAGAAAGAATGCGCCGCTTAATTAGCGTTATTCGTTCTGGGCGTGTTAACTTAACAAATTTAGTAACGCACCGATTTTCTTTAGATCAAATTGAAGATGCTTATGAATTATTCTCAAATCAACGCGACGGGGTCATTAAAGTTGCAATAACTCCTTAATATAAATACTTGGAAGAGAGTTTATGAAATTAACTTTTTTAGGTGCAACCGAAACTGTTACCGGTGCAAAATATCTTTTAAGTTATGATTCAAAAAAAATTCTCATTGATTGTGGATTATTTCAAGGATACAAAGAATTACGGCTTAGAAATTGGAATAAGCTGCCTATTGATCCTGAAAAAATTGATGCAGTTATCATAACCCACGCCCACATCGATCATTCAGGTTATTTACCTCTATTGATGAAAAATGGCTATCGCGGGCCAATTTTCGCCACTGAAGGTACTAAGGATCTTTGTTCAATATTACTGCCAGATAGTGGTCATCTCCATGAAGAAGATGCTTTTCGTGCCAATAGATATGGTTATTCAAAACATAAAATCGCATTACCTTTATATACAAAAGTTGAAGCAGAAAAAGTATTAAAACAGTTTGTTGCAATTAAATTCAATACTCCTACTATCTTAGATAAAAGTTGTCAATTTACATTTTATCCAGCCGGGCACATTTTAGGCGCTTCTATCCTCGAATTAAAGGTTGAGGGTAAAAAAATTATATTTACTGGTGATTTAGGACGCAGAAATGATCCAATTATTGCAGAACCTGCTATCATCGAGCAAACAGATTATCTAGTGGCAGAATCGACTTATGGAGATCGCTTACACGAAAAAAAGTCCCCGTACGATGAATTAAAAGATATCATTCAAGCAACTGCAAAACGTGGTGGAACATTACTGATCCCAGCGTTTACTGTGGGAAGAGCACAAACACTTCTGTATTATATTCATCAGCTTAAAATGAAACATGCTATTCCTAATCTCTCCGTGTTTGTTGATAGCCCCATGGCAACGAAAGTAACTGGCCTTTTAGAAAAATATGTTGGAGAACATCGGCTAAGTCAAAAAGAATGTGAAAAAGTTACTCAAACGGCAACCTACATCTCAAATGTTGAAGAGTCTAAACAGCTTGATACCCTATCTATGCCAAGCATTATTATTTCAGCAAGTGGCATGGCTACCGGTGGACGCATTTTACATCATTTGAAGGCGTTTGCCCCTGATAAACGTAATACCATTTTATTTGCAGGATTTCAAGCTGGAGGAACACGTGGCGCAAGAATGATTGCAGGTGAAAAAGAAATAAAAATACACGGAAAGATGATCCCTGTTAATGCTAGAGTTGAATGTTTAGATAATATGTCAGCCCATGCAGATTATGAAGAAATGCTTTATTGGTTATCTCATTTTAAACATAAGCCCAAATCTGTATTTCTCATCCATGGAGAGCCTAGCGCTTTACTTTCTTTAAAAGAAAGGATCGAAAATCAATTGCATTGGAAATGCATCATACCTAGTTACACCCAAACTTTTACCTTATAAAATGAAGACTGGTAACGTTTTAAAACTAGTTTATCTTGGCATAAATGCTTACAAAGAAGCTGTCATTTACATGAGAAGAAATTGTCATGTGTGTCGCTCAGAGGGATTTGAAGTTCCTGCCCGTGTTAAAATTGTACATAAAAATGGAACAATCTTAGCTACCTTAAATATAATAGAATCTGAGCTCCTAACATCACATGAAGCAAGTCTTTCTGTTTATGCATGGGAGCTTCTAAATGCATCTCCCGGGGATGATGTTCAGGTGTTTCATCCTCCGCATTTAAATTCCCTTGATTACATTCGGGGAAAAATTTATGGCCGTACACTCGATAAAAGTCAAATAAAGGAAATTATTCAAGATGTAATTGCTGGTTCTTTATCCGATATTCATCTTTCAGCTTTTTTAGCCGCAACTGCTGATGGACATTTCTCAAAAGATGAAATTTTATATTTAACTGAATCCATGATTGAAACGGGTAATCAGCTAAAATGGGAGAATGATTTAATTGTTGACAAACATTGTATAGGTGGTTTACCTGGAAATCGCACTACCCCGATTGTAGTAGCTATTGTTGCAGCATTTGGGTTAATCATTCCTAAAACTTCTTCTAGAGCAATTACTTCTCCAGCAGGCACAGCAGATACGATGGAAGTACTTGCACCAGTAGATCTTAACTTAAATGCTATGCGAAAAGTGGTAGAAAAAGAAAATGGATGCATAGTTTGGGGAGGTACAGTCAATTTAAGCCCTGCAGATGATATCCTTATTCGAATTGAACGAGCTCTAGTTTTAGACAGCATGGGACAATTAGTCGCTTCAATTTTATCTAAAAAAATTGCTGCAGGTTCAACGCATGCTGTAATTGATATCCCCGTTGGTCCCACCGTCAAAATACGAACCACTTCTTCAGCTAATGAACTAAAAAACTATCTTGAAACCATAGGCAAAATAATTGGAATTGAAATACAAATTGTTTTTACGGATGGAACACAACCAGTAGGACGAGGCATTGGACCTGCGCTTGAGGCCAAAGATGTATTATCTGTTTTGCAACGAGATCCGAATGCTCCGCAAAGCCTTAGAGAGCGCGCAGTCATGCTTGCGGGTCAGGTATTGGAGTTCTCCCCACAAGTTCATAAGGGTATGGGCTATGCATTGGCAGAAAGCATTTTAAATTCTGGTCAGGCCTGGGAAAAATTCCAGGCTATTTGTCATGCACAAGGAGGCTTCTTCCCCCCTCCAACGGCCAAGCATGTAAAAACGATTTGCTCAAAAAAGAAAGGGAAAGTAATTGCCACTGATAATCGATATTTAAGTAGAATTGCTAAACTTGCTGGCGCTCCAACAACAAAAGCAGCAGGAATAGAGCTACTTGCTCCTGTTGGAACAGAAGTGAATGTTGGAGATCCTTTATTTATCATTCACTCCGAAACGAAAGGCGAGTTAAATTATGCAATTAATTTTTTATCAACGGGACGGGAAATATTTGAATTTGGAAAATCACCATGAAATCTTTACTTTTTCCGCTCTACTGCCCTCCAACCTTTTTAGAAAAACTCAAGTATTCAAATCAATTTATTATCGGTGATATAGTTGTTCGGGAATTTCCTGATCATGAGTCTTATGTTAAATTCAATTCTGAAATTAAAAATAAGGATATTATTTTTATTGCTTTCCTAAATCGACCTAATGAAAAATTTCTATCGTTGTTATTTTCCTTAAAGGCGGCAAAAGAGTATGGTGCTAAAAGCATTGGGTTGGTTATTCCTTATTTACCCTATATGCGTCAGGATTGTCAATTTTCACCAGGAGAAGCTATTACCTCAAAATATTTCGCGCAAATATTGTCAGATTGCATTGATTGGATAGTTACGATAGATCCGCATTTACATAGATATCACACTCTCAACGAAATTTATAAATGCTCTTCTCATGTCTTACATACAACAGAATTGATTACCAGCTGGATAAAAAAAAATGTTTCTTCACCTTTGCTTATTGGGCCTGATAGCGAAAGCGAACAATGGGTGGCAGCAATTGCGAATATTGCAAATATTCCTTATACAGTGTTGGAAAAAATACGTCATGGAGATAGACAAGTTGAAATTAAGTTCCCTAATTTTAGCAATTATCAAGAACTCACCCCGATATTAGTTGATGATATTATATCAACCGGAACAACATTTATTGAAACTATTACATATTTAAAAAAAATAAAAATGAAAGATCCAATTTGCATTGGAGTTCATGCTGTTTTTTCAAATGAAGCGTATAAAAATATTTTATCAGCTGGCGCCCAAAAGATTATTACTTGCAACACGATTGACCATCCCTCTAATACAATTGATGTATCTGTTTTAATTCTAGATTGTCTTAAAAAGATGCCTTTTAAGATTTAATAAAAGTTTCAAGACTAATTTTTTTTATAATACGTTGTTCTTCCATTTGTTGGCGCTAAAAAATATTCTTCACAGATTTGATGCTTTTTTAAAGCTTCTTGTAGATGTATAACAGGATCATCATAACCTTCATCAGATAATTGAAAAGTTCCAAAATGCATTCCAATACTTAAAGTGCTCTCTAGATCTATATGCGCTTTCACGGCTTCTTCAGGATTAAGATGGCTGCCTTTCATAAACCACCGTGGTTCATAAGCTCCTATGGGAAGCAAAGAGACATCCATCTTACCAATCTTATCTCTGATCAATTTAAAATGTTGGCCATATCCTGTATCTCCAGCAAATAAGATTTTGATTTCACCTAAGGTTAATGAGAATCCACTCCATAAAGATTTATTGATATCGGAAAAAGTCCTTTGCGACCAGTGTTGCATCGGTACAGCCATGATAGTGTTACTTTCATTGATAACATGTTCTTGCCACCAATCTAACTCTATAATTTTTGTGATACCTACTTTATTCAAAATATAGGCATTCTGCAAAGGAACGATAAAAAGCGGATCATCTTTATGTTTCAATGCTCTTAAAGAGGGTAAATCCATATGATCATAATGATTATGACTAATTATCACAACATCTATGGGAGGGAGATTTTTTAAAATCATACCAGGCGCTCGAACCCTTTTAGGTCCTAACCATGAAACAGGACTCGTTCTTTTAGAAAACAAGGGATCCGTTAAGACATTCAGTCCCTGCACTTGAATAAGTTCAGTAGAATGGTTAATAAAGGTAATATATAACTCATCTGTCTCAATATTATCCGGCAGTTGTGGGATCTCAGTATTAGCAATATGTTTAGGCCAAAAATTTTTCTTTTGGGTGAGTTTCCATTTTAAAAGCGCTGCGCGACCTTTAGAAGGAATTTGATGGTGCCATAAATTATAAAACCGCTTTCCATCAAAACATGATTGATTTTCAGGCTTAACTACATGTTCCAAATAACTATCAAATGGTTTTTTCATTGAATGTTTACGTTACACTTTTAAATACACTATCTTACTATCTATCATAATACGAAACTAAATAGTAACATTCAATTTAAATGAGGGACATTCACCTATTAAAAGCAGAGGGTTATACCACGTTCTCAAATTTCTTTTATTTCTTGGTTTTTTCAGCTTTTTATACCAAGGTAGTATCTTTTTTTAGAAGTAATAACCTGATTATGGATCTTACTTATTGTGTTGGCAGAAAGAGACACTGACAATATCCAGTCATTTAATCAGGAAAAATTTATTCTCTATCTAATAAAAATCCACCGACTTGTGCTCGCCAAAGTTCGGCATAAAAACCATTTTTCTCTAATAATGCTTGATGTGTCCCGTCTTCTACAATTTTTCCCTTATCAAAAACGAGGATCCTATCCATATGTAGCAGTGTTGATAAACGGTGGGCAATCACTAAGGTCGTTTTTCCTTGCATCAATGTCCATAGACTTTCTTGTATATATTTTTCAGTGACTGAATCTAGCTGGCTTGTTGCCTCATCTAAAATTAAAATAGGTGCATTTTTAAGAAAAGCTCTGGCAATTGCAATGCGTTGGCGTTGGCCGCCTGAAAGCTTTACCCCTCTCTCACCTACTAAAGCACCATATCCCTGCGGTAAATTTTTAATAAACTCATGGGCGTGCGCTTTTTTCGCAGCCTCTATGACTTCATCTTCAGTTGCTTCAGTTTGACCATATTGAATATTTTCAAATAAAGTACGATGAAACAAAGAGGGATCTTGTGGGATCATTCCTATATTCATCCTTAAACTTTGCTGAGTTACGTCTTTAATATCACAATCATCAATCAGGATACGGCCATTATTAACCTCAAATAACCTTAATATTAAATTTACAAACGTTGATTTTCCCCCGCCAGAATGACCTACTAAACCCACTTTTTGCCCAGGTTCGATGGTAACGGTTTTATTTTCAAACAATGGCTCGGCATTTTGATATTGAAACTGCACATTATCAAAGACAATTTTCCCTTTGGGCACTTTAAGCTCAACAGCATGAGGTTTATCTTGGATTTCATGCGGTTCAACAATAATATTCAGTGCTTGTCGACAGTTTCCCACTTCTTTTGCAAAACGAAGAATTTCTTCACCAATGTTGTAAATATTGTTTGCTATGGCTGAAGACAATGTCAGAATCAAGGCAAAATCACCCACTGTAACAATATTGTGCACTCGTCCATATACCAAGCCGGCTAGCATCATTGCGATTAAAATCGCTATTAAAACTCCCTGCACACAATTGGCTTTCAATAAATACCATTGCAAGGCTCTATCTTTTTCCATTAGGTTATTTATTGAATTAAAAACAACTGCTTCTTCATGCTTTAAATTGGCAAAAAGCTTTGCACTCATCATGTTAACAATACTATCTACCAATTTTCCATTCATGGCATTGCCAGCCTCTGACGTAGCATAAGAAAGCCGTTCAGAGTGATATGACATTAAATAGGATAAGCTAATATAGGTAATTGCCCATAAAAAAAGCATCACACCAAATAGTGGATGTACTGTGTACGATACGATAGAAGAAAATAATACTGCTAGCACTTTAGGTAAAATAGAATGGGTCGCAATCTGCAATAGAGCTTCCACACCAATACATAAATCAAATATTTTTTTCGATAAGCTGCCCGAAAAATGATCATTAAAATAGCGATAAGAATGCTGAGACAGATAATGGTAAGTGGTGCCTGCTATATCAGATTTTATTTTGGGATAAAACTGCAAATGGACATATCTATAAAAACTATAGATAATATTCATAAAAATCTGAACACAAACATATAGAACGGCAGGAACAATAATAGCCGCTAATAATAAGTTTAGTTGGTTTACTGTTGAGAGCACCCCATCAATAATCATTTTCAACAAATAAGCATTCACCGAGGGTATGAATGCTTCATACAAGACAAATATTGAAAACATTACCAATGACCATGGATGTCGTTTCAAAAACATTTTAATAAAGGCGCCAAGCTTTTTAGGAATGGCATCCCCTTCATTAACTACTTGTGTTTTTGTGAGCTCAACTTTCATCGCATAAACTAAGCCTATGTTTTATAGGGATAGCCTTTTGGCCTTGGAGCTGGTCCATAAGTAATACTACTTCCAGCCCTAAGTTGCCCCTCTTCAGCTTCCCTGAGAGAATTTAATAAAAAGAAAGGTTCTTTTTTTAGATTTAAGTGCATAGTCACGTATTCTTTGAGACCTAAACGTTTTTGATAGATTTCATATAGCCATAGCATAAAATTCACCCTAAAAAGATCTGTCAAAAGTTAGCAAGAAATGTCCTCAAAATTGTTACTTGGAAAACAAACACATAAATAGACTACAGGAGCAATCCCTAAGCGCTTTTTAGTGTTTGTAAGAAAAGAGGATTATGCACCTATTTTCATCAAAAGATTACAAAGAAACAATCCCTCTTTAGGATAAGATCTGAAAATGCCGCAGTTTGTAACGTGTAGATGAACTTTTTTTGATCTTTTATGCAATAGATCATGATTAGATTTTGTGGTATGTGAATAACCATGATGAGTGCAGAAACAAATTAAATCCCAAAATAAATAACAAATGCTTTGAATATTTCAGCATATTTATTTATCATGGACTCATAAAGTTATTTGTTTAACGTAGGATCTACATCAATGTTAAAACGCTGCACTCAAATTGTTGCCTTTGTGCTCCTTTCTTCAACCGCTGCACTGAGTTTTGCCAACACCACAATTGAAAATGCACAAATGTGTGCAATGAAAAATCTTAATGTCAATTGCGAAAAAGGCGATCAAATTAAATTAGATGTCATCCGCACACATGACACAAGAGGGGATATATTCCTTAATATTAATAGCGGTGACGCCTTAGGTGACTATATTCTGCTCTATATTAATAATAACAAACCTGAAGTTTTAAAAATGCAAAAGTCGGTCAGCCCTGCAACACCTTCAGCAAAAGGCGCATTTATCCCACGCTCAATTATTAGTAAATTAAGAACAGCATCTTCTGTTCATTTTAAAATTGCTAAGCAAAAAGGAAGTCCCATTTCCGGTAGTTTAGGTCAATACCATTTCGAATGGCTAAAACGATTTGGCGCGGCTTGCAGCTAAGTAATTATCAAGATAAAAAAAAGGGGCGATGCCCCTTTTTTATTAATCTACCAATTGATGCTGTTCTTTAGTAAATGCCGGACTGCATGAAATAAATAAATGCAGATCACCTTCCCAATAGTATTTTTCTCCTGCATCTAATAAATGCTCCTTTCCTTCTACCACAACTTTTCCATGCCCCTGATGAACATAAACAATTTGGTTTCCATATTAATGCGTTACATAACTTACTTTAGTCATGCTAATATGATGCAAACCATTCTTTAATGTTCCACAGTAAGGTCTATATCCATGAAAAAAACATTCCTTGCGCTCATGGTCTTGTTTCTTTGTTTTTCTTTTAACATTCATGCCGCACAGAACAAAGGGAAGGTATTGGTCATTATGTCCAATGCCGACAAATTAAAATTAAAGGATGGCAAAACAGCCGATACTGGCTTCTTCTTAAATGAATTCGCCATTCCAGCACGTGAAATATTAGATGCAGGTTATGAAATTGTTGTTGCCACGCCACAAGGCAAAAAACCTGTCATGGATAAAGATTCCAAAAATCTCATATTCTTTCAAAATGATCTTAAAAAGATGGATGAGGCGCAAAAAGTAGCAGATCAAATCCTCATCGGCAAAAATATTCAAAAGCTCAGCAATGTAGCTGATGGAAACTTAAAAGAATACGCTGGCGTCTTCATTCCTGGAGGCCATGCTCCATTGACCGATTTAATGGTAGATCCTAGTGTTGGCAAAATATTAGCGTATTTTCATGAGAATAATAAACCGACTGCCATGCTTTGTCATGGCCCCATTGCTGTCATTTCGACTTTAGAAGAACCTGATGTTTTTCGTCGAAGATTAGTCGCAGGAAATAAAGGCGCTGCCGAAAAACTCGCTAAAGGGTGGATTTATACTGGTTATGATATGACCATTTTCTCTACCGATGAAGAAAAAGCCGCTGAAAAAAATAAACTTCATGGTAATGTTGAATTTTATCCAGAAGATGCCTTAAAAATTGCCGGCGCTAAAATTAAAAACGGAGCCGCAAACGAAAGTAATATTGTACAAGACAGAGAATTAATTACAGGCCAAAATCCAGCGTCAGATAGTGATCTCGTCCGAGCATTAGTAAAGGCGATGGATAAAAATACGTAAATTTCTACAAAAATTGCTATAGCCTCGCCCTCGCTAGGCTATAGCACAAGCAAATTGTCTCCCTACTCAAACTGGCCTCAATTTTAGTATTTCATCAACACTCTCTGTGTTACCCTTTGAAGGTGTTTTAACAGGAGACCTGTCTTCCTCTTGAGGCCTATTTTCAAAACCAACAATCAGTGATTTCCTTTTATCCGGCTCCATTTCTTCATGAATTGGTATGAATCCTCCTTGATTATACTCAGGATACACTCGTTTCATATACTGATTAAAAAATTGAGAAAATTTGGCATTGACATGTTCTGATTGAGGAAAAAAAGCACATCCATAATTTGAATCATGAAACCATATTCCATGTTCAGTTTTCGCCACACCCAATGCGTGTCCGCTTGCTCCTCCAGATCGCGAAACGTTTATAATAAAAGAAGGAGGATTAGTCTTTTCTAAATTACTTAATATCTTTGCAGGAAAATCTTCTTTAATTTCCTCAATTTGTTTGAATTCAGTCGGGAGTGTTATTTTATCTTTAATTTGTGAATCAAAATGTTTGTAGATATTCTCATTTACCTTCAAATTATCTACTTGATTGACAAAGGCTGATTTTCCATCTTCAGTTTTTTTACTATACATATCAAGTTTATCAATCATGATATGCTCATCTAAATGCAACCTTCTTAAGCTATTTATTTGCATTACCCATTCTTTTGTAAAGCCATAACAAAGTCCGGCAGAAGATCCTAAAGCAATGACTTTATTTTGCGCAAAGCCGCCAACCATCATACCACCATTGAGCACAATCATTTCCTTTATTTCACGATGATTCTGAAAGGATAAGGGCGCAATCACAGCGCCAATATACTCTTCATCCATTTGAGAAATTTCATTTTTCAGCCGAGTAAAATGAGAGGTAATTTCGGCTATTTTTGCACCGTATTTTTCTTGATGACTTCTTTGAATTTCTTGATTTTCTTTGTGAAATTTTTCCTTCAGTTCAATCCTTCTCACTAAATATCGATGCTCTCTATAATCTTGAACAAAATTAAAAAATGAGGCAGCGGACTTGATTCCTTTCCATAACTTGCCTAACAAAGTTGTTGGTTCTTGTACTTTAGGTTTTGGCTTTCTTTTATATTTTTTATCAAGTGAATTTATATCTCTTACATATTGCAATTGAGCGGTATTCTTTCTAGACATTAATTCAATGTTAATTTCATCTAACTGATGCCTCAACTGAACAGCTTCATGTCTTTTAAGTAGGATGGCGCATTCTTGATTTAAGCCTCTAAGCCAGGCTACTTTTTTGCCCTCATTCTCATGGTTCATAAGAAAAGTGTTAATTTTTTCTTCCATTTTCGTTATTGTATCAATGTTTCCTTCTTTATAATGATAAAATTCTTCCTGCAGCATTTGCGTTAAAGATAAAAGTTCTTCTTGGAAAAATGAAGGTTCTTTTATTGCCTGCAATTGATTAATCCTATAGCGCATCAACCAAGCTATTTCTTTTAAACCGATAGGCTGTTGCAAAAATCGTGAAGTAGGCATTGATTGATTTATAGCTATTTGTGCCATTTGAAATAGAGTTGTATATTCCTGAGGAAAAGATTTTTCAGCCTCTGAAAAATCTTGTACAAGTTGTTTCATTAAATCTTTAAATAAACCAATTTTATGCTCAAGATCGATTTCAGATGCTCGTATTTCTGCCAATAATAATTCTGCCTCTTGCTGCTTTTGAAAAATGGTATCGACAAGTGCTAATTTTTCACCGTCAAAAGGTTGTTTTTTTAATTGCTTGACCATGTTATGTAACCTTGGATTTACAACCTCAAAATTTTGCTCTAACTGTTGCAGTTCCAACGGTGGCATCGTGGCAAGTTTTTGAATATTTATCATGAAATTTTCCCTCGGTCTTCAATGACTTAGAGCTTTAAAAACGCTTTAAGTTCAGCGTAAAAAGGTCCACGTTATGTATATACACCTTTTTGTAAATATCCTGACTGCAAAGATGAAATATTGTAAGTTATTGAAAAATAATATTTTTAACATTTTTAATTTTAGCCGGTTATTGCTCTAAAGAAACTTTTTTCTTTACTACCTAGTCACATTTATAAACCTATTTATATAAAGAGTACTTCCCATGCCAGTGAAAACAACAAATGAAATTGAAGCACTCTATGATGCATGCATATTTGGGGAAACAGAGAATATAGATAGGATTTTAGGAGAAGATGATCTAAAGGAATATGGCGCCAAAAACCTACAAAAAGCAGTAATGTTTGCAGCAAATCAAAAAGACAAGAAAATTGCTGTGCAATTGCTTAGTAATAAAATCATTGTTGACGAAATTAACACTTTAAAGAATTCAATGACACCTTTAATGATTGCTATTGATTATGGATTAGGAAGCAATGTTATAGATGAATTAATACTATCGAGCAATCTCGATGCTGTTGATGATTATGGGCTATCTGCATTAATGTATGCCATTATGAAAGGTGATCTGAATTTAGTAAAAAAATTGGATATGACAGATAAAAGCATTTCTGACAATGATAGCAATTCGTTACTTTTGACAGCAGTGAAAAGTGGTAACATTGATATTGTTGATTATCTTTTAGACACTAGAAGCATACCCGAGTTAACTTTAACAAATTATGAAGGGAAAACTGCCCTACATGTGGCAGCAGAAGAAAATCATATAGATGTTCTCAAACTCTTAATAAAAGATCCCATATTTAAATCGCAATTAAATACCAAAGATATATATGGCAGAACGCCATTAGACATAGCTTTAGAACAAAAATCAGATGACTGCATACAACTGTTGGAAAGGCAAACCAATAAAAATGAAACCTTTGCTAAAAATTCAACTTATGGAAAACCTTTAACACAGTTGGGACAAAGTGTTCTAAACAATAAAGTTGCGCAATATTTAACACTTCATGGTCAAGACAGTAGACAAATTCTTCAATATGGAGGCAATTGTTCAGGTTGGGCATTCTTATTCCACATTTATATTGCTGCAGGAAGAGAAGATGATTTTTACGAAATGCTAGGCTGCATTGAATCTTGGGATGGGTCTATGGAAAGTTTGAACAACACTCAACTACCTCTCTCTTTAAAAGGAAAATATAAAGATCTTGAAGATTTTTTTCTACATATCACCAACGATCTTGTTATTTTTCAATTTACTACTGATATAACGAAAGAATTACAATTGGGATGGACGCAAGAGTCAAGAGTAGAACAATATGCCCTCGTAAGGGATTTCTCAGTAGGACATGAATTAAAAGCTGTATTTAATCATACATTTGACTCTATGAGTCAAGAACAGCTAACAGAAATGCTTGCCTTTTATTCAAGATGGCCAGGTGCACATTTCGATATAGGGGGCGGAAAACATGCTACCAGTTTGTATATCATGCCTGATGGAAAATTTAAATATTATGATCCCAATTTAAAAAACAAAATGAAAATCATTGATTCAGCTGAAGAATTATCTGATTATATTGTAAAAACAAAGTATAAGCACATAGATATGATAAATGATGGTAAATTTAGTATCTCATTTGATGCCTATAAGTTTTATAAGTCTCTCGATAAGATCCCTGAACTCGAAAAGCCCTTAACAACCGAACAACATAAAAAATATTCTCCCAACGGTTTGACTCCATTACATTACGCCGTCATGGAAAATGATTTAGAAAAAGCGCATAAATTAATGCAAGATCATCCAAACTTGATAAATGAATTAGACGCCTTTGGAAATTCTGCTTTTGAATACATTGGTTTAATGAGTAACATAAACTTCAATATGTTAGATTTATTCGCACAATCTGGAAAAGTTGATTTAAATTCGATTTTATGCAAATTGATCAAAGCAAAGAAAAATCTGCCTTTCATTAAAGCAATTGCAAACCAGCCCGCTTTAGATATAAATCAACCTCATGAACAGTCAAAAAGCATTCTTCTATTTGCATTAAATGAATATGATTTAGATGTTTTTTCTAGAACTGAAATAATACAAATACTCTTGCAACATCCTAATATCGACATCAATAAAAAAAATAACAGGGGGAAATCACCACTGATGTTAGCGTTGAAGTACAAAGTTAATCCTGATGTAATTAAATTATTTTTATCAAGACCAGAATTACAGACAAACATTGCTGATGATAAAAATAAAACAGCATTATATTATGCCATTAAAAGTGGTTATGATATCGATATAATTCAATCTATTTTACAATTAAGCCTCAAAGAAAAATCATACAAAGAATTGTATGACTCAACGACATTAAAAGAGGCAATTAAAAATCGAAACCTAGAATTATATAGTATGCTTTTAGAAGCTGGCGCCACTTTAGATGGTCAAATATTGTTTGATGCACTTGAATCTTTTTCTTACACACCTGAAGTAATAGAAATGCTTTCAAAGTATAATATTGATATTAATGCAAAAAATGAAGACGGAGAAACACCATTGATGGTGGCTTTAGAAGATGAAGTCTCTCCTGAAACAATCAAATTATTATTATCAAATCCAACATTAAGGGCCGATGTGACAGATGATAATGACGAAACCGCATTGCAACATGCCATCGATAATGGCTATAGCCTTGAAATAATTCAAACTATCTTACAGCTCAGTCTCCAAGAAAAACCTTATGCTGAATTGTATAGTCCATCGTTATTAGGTAATGCGATTGACAATAATAATATTGAATTAATTAATCTATTTCTGGAATATGGAGCAATTCTAAATGAGGAAGCAATATACAACACAGAAGATGAGAAAACACGTGATCATATACAAGGATGGAGACTGTATCATGCTATTATTAAAAATGATTTACAAGAAGTACATAAGATACTTCGAGCTTGCCCTCAAGCACTTAATATTCCAACCTATCAAGGTTTCACTCCCTGCGAAATTGCCATAGAAAAAGAAAATATTGATCCGCTTATACTAAGCACTCTTCTTTCTTCTCCTCATTTAGATCTGCAAAGAAAGAATAAGAAAGGAAAAACATTACTTCATTATGCAATACAAAATGAAGTAAGTATCGATGTATTTTCGCTTCTTCTAAAAAATCCAAATATAGATTTGAATATAATAGATAATTTTGAAAGACCACCCGTAGACTCCCCCTAAAAAGACACATTTCATAAATAGAGTTTTCCTGGCAAAATACTTACGAGCT
>MKTN01000019.1 GCA_001898235.1 Gammaproteobacteria bacterium 39-13 | reverse complement strand
ATTGTAGATCTCCTGCGTCAATGTTACGAGAAAATTCTACTTTTGAATACCGCTACTATTTGGGGGGATTACCCCCCCATATGACCACTAATCCAGAAGTTCGGCATAAAATGAATCATGAGGCGAGTTAACAATGGTTCTTTACCAGGGCTAACATGAGAGACAAAAACAGATGGTTTAGATTTATCTTCTAAGTTTTGATAGAGCACACCAAATTGATGCAGTGTTGCCCATACTTTCCCAGATGTTCCAGCAATTGGTTTCTGCAATGCTTTTTGGCTCATCAGAAAGTTGCCACCGATTCCAAATAATTGAAAAGCAAATTCTCGACCATCATTAATAGTAAAGATATTTTCTTCATCCAAAATATGTAAATTTGTAATGGGATTAGATTTAAGTTTCTTTATTACCCCAACATCTTCATGATTTCCATACACAGCATATACTGGGACAGAAAATTGCTTTTCATGGTTTAAATAACTTGAGAAATCACCAAGTAATTTATGCTTTTTGACGATTTCGATCAATTCATCTTTATTCGTTTGCTTATTTACTGAATATTCATGTTTAAACGGAGAATGTGTAATTAAGAGCAAAAGCTCTCTTGCGTTGAGATGATAATAGCTTGAATCATCATAAAACCCGAAATCACCAGCATGAATAACCATATCAGCTTGTGTTTTTTCTACCAACTGGTTAATGATGTCCAGTTTGCCGTGAGTGTCACTAATAAGTAAGGTGCGCATTTTACTCTTTATTAATTTATCAAATTACTTGATTCAGTCTCTGTACAGAAATCTAATGTTTCTGTTTCAATCACACCTTGTGAGCAAGGCTGCGTATATACAGCTTCTCCCACGTAAACAGTTAGATTATCTAAAGGGTGATACACACACCAATCATGAGAATGTCCGCATAAAGCAAGTATTTCTATGGAAGCATACTCCATGGCAAATTTCACTAGCATTTCCCCAGTTACTTTTGAACTGAAAAATGGCAAAAAGTCATCATTACTAATCTTTCCTTCATGCATTGCTGTTTCCCTAAAGGGAGGAACATGCGTAACAACTACCATTTTCTTTGGTTTTTCCTCGGCGGCTGATTTCAATTTAGTGTAAAGATTATAGGCATCTTTATCGGCCAATTGTTGCATTTTTTCAAGTAGTTGAAATCTACCAAGAATTCTTTCTTGAAATAAATCAGCAATCAAACGACTATCATTAAGCGATACAGGGGTATTGGTATAATCGCCAAAACGACCATCAGCCCAGCCATCTTCACCAACTAAAGTAGTATCTTTATCCAATTTAATAGGATCACAGCATCCTAACCAGAATAAATATGGATTATTCTTTGTTAGAAGTATCATAGAATCACGAACATCGTTGATTTGTCCATGATAGTAATCATGATTTCCCAAAACAAAATAAATAGGCCTAGCGATATGATTAACCATTTCTTCTAGGATTTTGGTAACAGATTTAGCTTCAGCGATATCGCCGCTAATTACTAGCGCTTCAGTATCCTGCTTTAGTTCTTGGTAAAACTTTTTTCGCTTTTCTTCATCTAAAAAATTAAGATGAATGTCTGTTAACCATGTAAACTTCATATTTTCAGGTACAAATTTTAATAATTTTAGTGATAGATTATTAATTAATAAGCAAATTAACAATCAGCCGAATTATCATTTCCTTTTGCTTAGGATCGCTTTCCGCAACCAAAAGGGCTAAGGCAACTAACCCATTTTCATTAAGTTTAATTACCATATTTTGAGATTTTAAATAGAGCAAAAACATGAAACTGCCAATACGTTTATTGCCATCTATGAATGGATGATCTTTGATGATGAAATATAATAAATGCGCTGCTTTTTCTTCAGCTGTTTTATACAATGGCTCATCAGCAAAGGTTTGCTCAATATTATTCAAAATACTTTGAAGACCACGTTCCCGTTCTCTACCAAATAAATCAGAAGCCTCATTGCGAGCGCTTAAATCAGTTTTTAATGCTTCGATAGCAGATAACGCACCTTCATATTGAAGCCTTGGTTCTGTCTTTTTACCTTGAGCTGGCAATTGCAATCTATCTTCATCATAAGCAAGTAATAAATCCCACGTTTTGGTATAAGCCAATATAAGCTGAATTGCCTCTTGGCCAAGATCATTAACGAGATCATGGTGTACCAACGTTTTTTGTAATAGTTCAACCGTTTGTTGTAATTCACGCACCCCGCATTCAGAAAGGCGCTTATCATTGGTTGTATATCCACGAACAAGATGTGCTTTTAAGACCTGAGTTGCCCAAATACGAAATTGGGTAGCTTGAAGTGAATTTACACGATATCCAATAGATACAATCGCATCCAAGTTATAAAACTTAGTTTTGTACTTTTTACCATTTTCTCCAATATGTTCCAAAATGGAACATACTGAATTTTCATCTAACTCATTGGAATTAAAGATATTTTTCAAATGCTTAGTGATTGCTGGGCGTTTAGTACCAAATAAATCAGCCATTTGCTGCTGAGATAACCAGACTGAATCATCTGCTAAATTTACCTCTAATTGCACATGACCATCTTTGGCAGTATATATTTCAATCTTCGACACAATTCACCTTGCTTATTTTACAGGTCCACTAAATCATCACTTCTGATAAGTGCTCTATAACCACCAATGTCTAATTAATCTGGGTTTTCTACATTTAGCGCAATCTTAATATATTTTTGCAAACAATAATGAATGATTCTTTCTTCATTTGGGAAATTCTTCTCAATTAGAAATTCTCATCTCCTATATCTACGAAATTTAGAATAATAACTATTTCGGATTCTAGAATATTGAATCAAACAAGCACTCACTTCGATTATTGATATTAACTTGATTTCTATTCCACCTACTAATCACATTCTGCGCATCTGCGGCCGCATAGATTTTCTATTACAGAGCCTCTAAAAATCATGTCAAGAAAATCGTAACCGAAAAACGCTTAACTTAACCGAAAAGTAAAAAGTTACCCCTGTAAGAGGCGCCAAAATCCCTGCACCGCTAACCGAATCCCGCTCCATTCGGTTATGACTTAACCGATTCGGTCAGGATCGTCATTTTTCACCCTTACAATGCCATTGTTAAATCCGATAACCACTTAGGAGACATAACAATGATGCATAGATTCTTAAGACTCGCTGAGATTAAAAGCCTTACTGGCCTTTCAAGAAGCACCATCTATATGCGTATTGCCGAACAAAGATTCCCTAAACCAATCAAACTAGGCGAGCGAGCTGTCGCATGGTTAGAAAGTGACATCAATGCTTGGATGGAACAACAGATTAAAGAAAGCCGCAAAGCTGCAAGAGGTGTTGTTTAATGCAAAACCATATTGAACAATTCAAAGATTCAATGTTACAAGCAGGGATTATCCCACCCTCTTCTATCATCGACGATGGTCAACTCCATCGTTTTGCAACCAATAACAAAAGCAGTGATGCTGCGGGTTGGTATGTATTACATGCCGGTCATACGCCTGCAGGCTGCTTTGGAGACTGGCGAAAAGATATTGTTTCTAGTTGGTGTGCCAAAACAAAAGATAACATGACACCAAGAGAGCGCATAGAACATATGCGTCTCATCGCACATGCGCGCGCCCAAAGAAATCAACTACGGGCACAGCAACAACGCGCTGCCATGAATAAAGCGCAATATATTTGGGATTGCGCCATTCCTGCTTCAAAAGATCACCCTTATCTACTTAAAAAGCGCATTCCACCTTTTGAAGCTAAACAGCGTGGCGATAACTTAGTACTGCCCATTACAAGTTTTGATGGTGAAATACAAAGTTTACAGTTCATACACCCTGATGGCAGTAAGCGATTACTGCTAAATGGCGCTAAGAAAGGGCGATTCATTCCAGTAAATGGCAGTTTAGACAATAAGCACATCCTTATCTGTGAAGGATTTGCTACCGGCGCCACGCTTGCCACAGCATATCCAGACAAGTGCGTAATAACGGCGATTGATGCTGGCAACTTAAAGGCAGTTGCTGTTCAAGTAAGCAAACACAACCCTAGGGCAAAAATTCTTATCTGCGCAGATGATGATAGAACCACCGAAGGTAATCCTGGTCTTACCAAAGCCCGGGAAGCTGCCATTGCCAGTGGTGCGGACTTCACTATTCCCAATTGGCCTTTTGATGCTCCGTTAGGATTATCAGATTTTAACGATTTAATGTGCTGGCAAACCACCAGGAGTGCAGTATGAGCACTTTGGAGCGGGAACATCGAGAACACTGGGAACAACTCAATAACGACAAGGTTTATGAGCGTTCCCATGCTGACATATCTAATGGTAACAATGGTAACAATGGGAACAATTTAATGGGTGACATCATAACCCCTATTAAAACCCCACCTAGTAAAATACCAATACCCAAAATAGATCGCCCATGCTACCTATGCCATGAAGATTGGTTTGAGCTTAGTGGTAAGAAAATGAAGCCTGGGGTTTATTGGCATGGTAAATGGCGCAAAAATGGAGAAGACTCTGAATCTGATGAATGGATTTGTTCCCCGCTGAAGGTTGAAGCCATTACCTCTTCCCCTAGCCATGATAACTTTGGGCGATTGTTAAAATTTCAAGACACTAATGGTCAATGGCACGAATGGGCTATGCCCATGCACTTGCTGAAAGGGAATGGGGACGAACTTCGTGGTGAGTTATTAAACCAAGGGGTTACCTTTAACCATAAAAGGCGTGATCACATCATTAACTACCTTATGACGCAACAAACCTATCGCAAAGTCACAGCAGTTGATCGGGTTGGTTGGCATGTAGAGTCTTTTATTCTCCCCAACCAAGTGATTGGTAAAGGAGATGTGGTATTTCAATCTGAAGCTTCAATTGAAACAGAATTCCAAACCAAAGGCACACTTGCCGGTTGGCAGAAAGAAATTGGCAAGCTTTGCGCTGGTAACATTCCTTTAATAGTATCAGTTTGCGCTGCGCTGGCTGGCCCTCTTCTTAAGCTTGTAGATAGGCAACAAGGTGGTGGCATTCATTGGGTGGGCGATTCATCCTGTGGTAAAAGTACTGCGGTTGAGGTGGCTGCCAGTGTATGGGGTTCACCCGAATTTATTCGTTCTTGGAGTGCTACGGCTAATGGCTTAGAAGGTGTTGCTGCAACGCGAAATGAAACTTGCCTTATATTGGATGAAATCGATGAAGCCTCCCCTCATGAGATTGGCAAAATTGCTTATATGCTGGTTAATGGCCAAGGCAAACAAAGAGCTGGCCGTGTGGGAACAGTACGTAAGATCCAACGTTGGCGGATTATTACTATTTCTACCGGAGAACGTACCTTAACCAGCATCATGAATGAAATCGGCAAACGCCCAAATGCTGGCCAGCTTGTGCGCTTGCTTAGCATCCCCGTTACTTTTGAACATGGAGCGTTTAGCGATCTCCATGAGTTTGAAAGCGGCAGAGCTTTATCTGACCATTTAAAGAGCATGCGCTTAAAACACTATGGACATGTTGGGCCAGCCTTTATTCGAAAGCTGATGGATGATAAACGCGACTTCCCTGCCCTGTTGGATATGTATCTTCAACCTTTTAATAGCGTTACCAAAACGAATCTTGAAAAGCGAGCAGCTATGGTATTTGCGATAATCACACTTGCCGGAGAACTAGCAATAGAATATGGCATAGTACCATGGGAACAAACATATGTTTGGGATGCCGCTCTTATTGCTTTTCAACGATGGCAAACATACCAAGGACCAGGCCAAACCGAAGATACACAAATCCTGCAAGCAATAAGTGATTTTATAGCCAAGCATGGGGATTCAAGATTTTCAGCTCATCATGAAAGAATTGAAGACACTATATATAATCGAGCTGGTTGGTATCAGGACAAAAATATAGGTCGAGTATATATGTTCTTACCTGTGGCATTAGTAGAAGCTGGGGGTGGGTTTGAGCGTTCGAGGATTGTTGAGGCTTTAAAACGAGCTAAATGGATTGTTGAATGTGATGCTGGGCGGGCTACTAAAAAAGCAAGGACTAGAGGTGGGATGAATAATCTTTATTTTATTTGTGAGCCTGGGCAAACTTGTTCCCTCACCAACGTTTAGTGGGAACAGGATGGGAATGATGTTGTTCTCATGATTAATGGGTGTTAACAATGTTCTCAGGGATCCCAGCTTGAATTTCAAAGACAATATCACTACTAATATATTTCAGTTCAAAGCATTTTAAAGAAATTAAAACTAATATAACTATAACTTAAATTATCATCGTATGTTTTAGTGGATATTCATTTTAATAAATGCAGTTAATCTTTAAAACCCAACAAGTTGATTGTAAATTTATGATTGCTGTCTCTCACCCCTTACTTGTTCTCATCTTGAATTGCAAAATTGAAATTCATCTTTAATTAATCATGACACAAAATATTTTGGGATGATAAAAATTATAAGACTTGACTGGAGCAATAAAAATCAGCAATTTTTACTACTGCTTGTGCATATTCTTTAAAATTTAAGACTTGCAATTTAAACCAGTTTGAGGAAAACTATTCGCCTCGTGTGGTATCTACTCTCTGAGGGGAATCTGAAAATGCAGTTCATCAAAAACGGTCCTGATATCCCTGAACGCCTTTTACAATCGCATGAGGAAGGGCGCGTTGTTTTCTTTAGCGGGGCAGGGATTTCCTACCCAGCTGGTCTTCCTGGGTTTGAAGGTTTAGTATATCAGCTTTATCATGAACTTGGCATTACTCCAAACGATGTTCAAAAAACAGCCATAGACAATAAAGAATATGATAGAGCAATCACTTTGCTCGAAGTTTATGTTGTCGGTGGGCGTGAAACAGTACGAAAATCATTATTAAAAGTTCTGTCACCTAATTTCTCACTACCAAATGCAACCCTAACCCATGAAGCGCTATTGATACTATCCAAAAATAGAAAAGGTCAAACTCGCCACATTACTACCAATATAGATCCGATCTTCAGAGAGATCACTTCATACAACAAAGGAGTTACTCCATATGTAGCACCGTTGTTACCAATTCCCAAAAGCAGCTGGAATGGTCTGATTTATTTGCATGGTCTTTTGCCCAAAGAGCCAGAAATAAATTCACTTAATGAATTAGTGATTTCCAGCGGAGATTTCGGCAGAGCATATCTCAATGAAGGTTGGGCTGCTCGTTTTGTGAGTGAATTGTTTCGCAATTACACCGTGTGCTTTGTCGGTTACAGCATTAGTGATCCAATTTTGCGTTATATGATGGATGCTCTAGCCGCAGATAGTCAGATGGGTGAAACACTGCCAGAAATGTTCGCATTTGCCAGCTACTCTAAGGGCAATGAGAAAGCGATCATTAATGAATGGCAAGCGAAAAATGTAACTCCCATTCTCTATTTGGAAGATGAATCACATATCTGCTTACATGGAACCATACAACGCTGGTCAGAAACCTACAGAGATGGCTCTCTTGGTAAGGAACGCATTGTAGCCGATTCTGCGATGCTGAAACCAATGGCAAGCACTCGACAAGATAATTATGTAGATCGAATGCTCTGGGCGTTAAATGATCCAACAGGTCTACCTGCTAAACACTTCGCAGATCTTGATCCAGTTCCAACCTTAGATTGGTTAGAACCACTTTGTGAAGAGCGATATTTAACAGATTTGAAGAACACTAAAACAAGCTATAGCCAGATACGAAGAAAAATATCAATGGAACCCGAAGCTTGGATGTCTTTGGTTAGCTTTAGCACCACAAGCTGCCAACTTGATAATAGGATGTTTCATCTGGCACGTTGGTTAACACGCCATCTCGATGATCCTAGGCTTGTAATATGGATAGCTAAATGCGGCGGTCAACTACATGAGACTTTTGCTAAATTGATAAAAGAGCAACTCAAAAAGATTGAGATATTAAAGCAAGCGACTAATAATGAAGAATTGACACGTCTGCAAGATAACGCTCCTAACATGATTCCAAGGCCAGCAATGTCCACATTATGGTGCTTGATATTGGGAGGTTTTTTGAAGTCACCAGATCGCAATTTCAAATTTTATGATTGGTTGGAGCGTTTTAAATTTAGCGGTCTCACTACACCCTTACGTCTAGAATTACGCGAAATACTAGCCCCTCGTGTAGTTTTGCGTGAAACATATAAAAAAGACCTTGATATGCTCGATGAATCCCTACAGGTCCGAGATCTCGTTAGTTGGGATATAGAATTAAATTCAAGCAATATATATTCATTTTTGCAACCATATACCAACAATTCAGATTGGATAGAAGCTTTACCGCGTCTACTTCCTGATATTACTTTATTACTGCGGGATACTCTTGATCTCATGCGTGTGATGGGCGATGCTGATGACCATCATGATTTCTCCTATATTCACCAACCATCAATCAGCGATCATTTTCAGAATAAAGAATTTTATGAATGGACCGCTCTTATTAAAATGGCCAAAGAGGCATGGATAGTTACTGCTCAATATAACCCGCAAAATGCTCGCTTGGTGGCTGAAGATTGGTTTCAAACTCCCTATCCATTATTTAAGCGACTTGCATTTTTTACTGCTGCGCATCCAAATAATGTTATTTCTATTAATCAGGCACTTGATTGGTTACTTTCTGATAACTGCAGATGGTTATGGTCAGATAAAACGAAACGTGAGTCGATACGATTGCTTGTAGATATCGCCCCAAAATTAGAGCCAAACACCTTAGCTACATTGGAAGATGCCATTATGATAGGTCCTCCCCGTGATATCTATCTAAAAGATATAGAAAATGAAAGATGGATTCAAATCATGGATAGAGAAATATGGCTGCGTCTATTAAAAATAGAAACTGCAGGAGCTAAATTAGGGAAGAACACCAAAGCAAAACTTGATAGCCTTGCAATCCAACATCCGGAATGGCAATTTGCTGACGATGATCGAGAAGAGTTTTCACATTGGATGAGCGACGGCAATGAGTGGATTAAATCCTTAGATGTTCCTCTATCTCGTCGAAAAATGGTGGCCTGGCTTAAACAACATCCTCATGTAAGTCATTGGGAGGAGGATAACTGGCGACAACGTTGCCATGATAATTTTAATACCACAGTCTGTGCTTTATTCGCTTTAAGCCAGGAAGATATATGGCCAATCGATCGGTGGCGCACAGCATTACGAACTTGGGCTACCAAAGGTTTCCTTAACCGTTCATGGCGGTATATGGCTCCCGTGTTGAATAATGCTTCAAATGAGATTATCCAAACTCTTACAAATGAGATCAGCTGGTGGTTACATGAAATAGCTAGAACATTTGAACACCATGAAGCAATTTTCTTTTCCTTTTGCAAAAAAATATTGGCAATTAAGTTCCAAATATGCTCGGACGCTGATGAAGATGTAGTCGCAAAATCACTCAATCAACCTATCGGGCATGTGACAGAAGCATTACTACGCTGGTGGTATCGTAGAGAATTAGAAGATGCTCAAACCTTACCCGAGGAAATCAAAACAATCTTTACAGAGCTTTGTAACATTAATATTGATAAATACCGGTATGGGCGTATTTTCCTAGCAGCAAATGTCGTGAATCTATTTCGAGTTGATTTTGAGTGGACTCATACCCACCTATTACCATTATTTGATTGGCAGAATTCACAAATCGAAGCTCAATCTGCATGGGAAGGTTTTTTATGGTCTCCACGCCTTTATTGGCCACTATTATCAACCATAAAAGCGTCGTTCCTTAACACTGCTACTCATTATCAATCCCTTGGGAAACATAAAGAACAGTACGCCGCGTTGTTGACCTTTGCAGGGCTCGAACTGAATGAGTCTTTTTCAATTATTGAGCTTCGAAAAGCAACTCGTTCTCTCCCTATCAGTGGCATACGAGCTTCGGCACAAGCTCTGGTTCGCGCACTTGAGGGGGCAGGAGATCAACGTTCCAATTATTGGGCAAATAGAGTTCTACCATATTTACAAACAATTTGGCCAAAGTCACATGAGTACCGCACTTCAGAAATTTCTGAAGCTCTCGCCTTACTCTGCATAGTGGCACAGGAGGAATTTACTGCAGCTTTTAATTTCTTGCAACACTGGTTGCAACCAATTGAGCATCTTAACTATATATTGAATAAGTTAGATAAGTTGAATCTTTGTAGCCTTTATCCTGAGACAGCCCTAGCATTCTTGGATTTAGTAATTAACGAAAATAAACAGTGGCTACCATTAAATCTTAAGAAATGCTTGAAAGACATTGAAACAGTAGAACCCAAACACTCTAGCGATGTGCGTTTCAAGAGACTTAATGAATTTGCTCAGCTTTATGAAAAATCATAAATTAATTAACAGTTTTTAGGCTCTTTTTTAATTAATACAGTAATTCTATCTATCAATTAGTTAATTGTTTAAGATGGATGTCCACTTAATCTTACGTGACAAACGTAGCATTTGAGACGGTAGATGTACTTTGTAAATGGCCGCCCTAGCGGTAACGAAATATAACCCTGCAACAAAGGCTTTTTATCAGAAACTAAGCGAAGCAAGTAAAGTTAAAAATGTTGCTCTTATGCTATGCTTGCTTTACAAAATGGCATGAGTCTAATTAATATTAAATTGCGCCGGGGCCTAATTATTTAGGCAGGCATTGTATAGTAGAGTCCATTGGACACATTTATATTGTATTGCAAACTATCATAAATACAGCCACAATTAAGGGCTATTTGTGATGCTGCCTCCATGGTAAGTTGTTGATTGAAATTTTTTCCAAATAAATCGTCAAGAATAGGAAAGCATGCATCAGAAATCCCATAATTGCTTACAATGACATAAAAATTATCATATATGCTGTAGAACCCGCCAGAAACTGCGTGAATTTCATTTTTCTCTAGTTCGAACATTACTAACTCTCCAAAATATACTTTGGCCTTCTGAGAATTATCGATACAATAAAAGACAAGAATAAATAAAATCTTTTTAATAAACCAAATCAATACGATTTTGCTTCAGCGCTAGCTCTAAATTCTTATATACAGGTGAAACCTTCAAACCTTGACTAGGTATTCTGCCTTCTATTAAAGCAGCCTCACCTAATCTTTTAAGAACATCAGGGATAGATTGCTCAGGTATGCCACCTACTTTTGTACCCCGAAAGTTACTTAAAAGCGCCTGTATAGCTTTTGGCAATCTTTTACTATCAATCGAACCACAGATCATTTTATAGGGAAGTTTCCACGTTTTAGAATCATTGGCATCACCAACGTACGCAAAGCAGCTTGCAGGTAATTTGTATTTTGGATGAAGGAATCCGTCATTAAACTTGCAAGCAGTGTCGCCAGAGTTAGACAACAGGAATGCAGAAATTATTGGTTCAGGGCACGAACGATAAATACCATGCTCGCTGACCCACCACAATGCTTCACATGGTGGAGTTTCATCAGACAAATCTATTAATACCCGATCTATTAGTCCTCCATTGCATATATCTGCAACATACAGGTATCTGCCATCGCAAGCAGCTATTTGGGTTACACTCTGTTGTTCGGCGTACCTGCGAGCTTGGCCTATGGGGCCTTCCAAATCTCTTCTAGTTCGGAATGTTCCAGGTCGTTTTACTTCGATAATGAGGTATTTTCGACTATGTTTACTTAAAACTATGTCACTGTAGCCTTTCTGGAATTTTAAATCACCCTTTCCCCAGTCTAGTACTTCTGTAAATAAGTCATCTATTATATTTTCGGCGACTTTCTCGCTTTCCCCTCCATGCTTTAATCTTTCAGCTCGTTTTAAAATGAATTGAGACCAATTTTGCTTAATTCGCTCAATGGTGGAGGCGTATGAGGATAGTTCTTTATAATTATTGTTAATCATAATGCGGTGATTATTCATAATATTCAATCAAAATCAATTGCATATGCACTTGATTATCTAGTTCATATTGTGAAATTTGATTTATATATTTTATTAAATCCTCTAAATTATTTAAGGGGAAATACTTCACATCGTTCACCATAAACCATTTTATGGGGTCACATTTATGGGGTCAGGCTTTTGACTCTTTTGTATTGAATGTCAAAATGCCAAGCCTGACCCTATTTTTGGCGGATTATTACATATCAAGAGAGAGGGGAACGTACCTTAACAAGCATTATGAATGAAATAGGTAAACGCCCAAATGCTGGCCAGCTTGTGCGCCTTCTTAGCATTCCTGTTACTTTTGAACACGGTGCCTTTAGCAACCTCCATGAGTTTGAAAGCGGCAGAGCCCTATCAGATCATTTAAAAAGCATGCGCTTAAAACACTATGGGCATGTTGGCCCTGCTTTTATAAGAAAATTAATGGATGATAAGCGCGACTTCCCTATCCTACTGAATACGTATCTTCAACCTTTCAATAGTGATGCCAAAAATAATCTTGAAAAAAGAGCCTCTATGGTATTTGCTATAATCGCTCTTGCCGGAGAAATTGCGATTGAATATGGTATTTTGCCATGGGAACAAACATATGTTTAGGACGCAGCTCTTGTCACATTTCAACGATGGCAAGCATACCAAAGCTCTGGACAAAATGAAGATACCCAAATCCTCCAAGCAATAAGTGACTTTATTGCCAAACATGGCGATTCAAGATTCTCAGCTCATCATGAACGAATTGAAGGCACTATATATAATCGAGCTGGTTGGTATAAAGATGCTGATATTGGTCGTATTTATATGTTCTTACCTGTGGCTTTGATTGAAGCTGGGGGTGGCTTTGAGCGTTCAAGAATTGTCGAGGCATTAAAAGGGGTTAAATGGATTGTTGAAAGTGATGCTGGGCGTGCCACCAAGAAAACAAGGATTAGAGGTGGATTAAATAATCTCTATTACATATGTGAACCGGGGCAGACTTGTTCCCTCTCAACCGTTTAGTGGGAACAAGAGTGAAACGCAAGCGAATCCATGAGGATTACTAGTTCCCGATGATCTCAAGGATCCCATAAATTATATTCAAAACATAAAAAATTGATTTAGGCTTTAGGATGAATCAACTATTTCTCCTTTTGAATTCCTCAAAATCCATTGTTCATCCTCGTATATAAAAGTTGCATGACTATGAACAATCCATTGAGGAAGACGACCCTTGCTTTAATAATCAATGCTTAATAAATACCAAACAAAATATAACTGTGCACATACACGTCAAATGAACTAATTAATTAATTTTAATGTCATAATGCAAATTGCCGTAACAAGGTAACGTGCATGACTAACGAGAATAAATTGTTAGTTAAAGAAGAAAAAGAATATGACACAATTACGCAAATAATGCTTGCATCTCATGCTAGCCTTTTAAACTTTGTAGCTCTTTTAAGTACAGGTGGGCTAGCACTATTATTAGCCTGGCACGCTAATTTCAATGTAGAAATCAAAGCACATGTTTTTATCCTTTTTTTAATTAGCATTTACTTAATTTTAATTGTAAAGTTTTTGTTCTTTATTCAAAATTCACTTATCTTGATTAGCATAAGGAAAAACTTACATGAAATAAAAAGCGAAAAAATTACAGAGGAACAATTAAAGTTAAACAAGCTTTCTCAAAGAGAAGTACTTTTAGAAATTACACTTGATGTTGCTGGTTATGTATCAATATTGTCATTCTTAATAGGAGCATCGATGTGGACTCTAGGATATTTTCATTGTCAAAGCCTTATTTTAAAATC
>MKTN01000018.1 GCA_001898235.1 Gammaproteobacteria bacterium 39-13 | reverse complement strand
GTAATGATTTTTTACTTGTTCTAACGTGCGATCACCGTCATCCCAAAACTCTCGCACATGTTTATTCTGAAGCCATTGGTGTAAAACTGGAAAATCATTCTCTGTCAGTGTCGCAATACGGATATGAGGAATGACTGTCATAAAAAACCTTTATTATTTAACTAATATCTTGAAGTAACAACGAAAGATGGTATTCATCAAAATACTGTCCATTCCAGCACATTGCTTTAGGCTCATTTCCCCATAGTTTAAAACCCATGCTTTCATATAATTTTATTGCTGAAATATTGTTTGATTCAACGGTAATATTTGCAATTAAACATTTCAATCGATCTTTTATATGATCAATTGCTTCTCGCAAAAGCGCTCTTCCAATTCCTTTTTGTCTGCAATCTGATTGAACATACATCCCCCAGATATTACACTTATGCTTAGCTTTGAGTTGATTTTCTTGATAAAGTCCAATCACCCCAACTAGTCTATCCTTTATAAACGCACCAAAAATGAGATTATCTATTCCTGCATGCCTAAGTATGCCTTCAAAAAAAGGGGTCCCTGTTCTTTCTTCTTCTTCGTATGAACTCATAAAATTTGTAGGCGCATTTTTCAAGGATTCAAGGCGAATAGAAAAGTAGGCATCTAAGTCGCTTTCCATTAGTCGTCTAATGCTATAATCCTGCTTGTTTACTTTGGCATTATTCAATGAACTTTTCCTATGTCCCATTAATTATTTTGTGCAAGCAAATAGCACGCTCGATGAATATTTAAGAATTTTCTCTAAGCTATAATTTAATCGCTACCTTTATCATCTTCTAAATGTTGTATCGCTTTGACTTCGCGTTTTAATTCTTTTTCCAATTCTGCTTCAGTAGGCAAATGAAATTGATATTTTTTAGCGAATATCTGGTTTGATTTATCTCCAAGAGTATATTTTACCATTGCCTCATTTTTCTCAGTACACAAAATTAGCCCGATTGTAGGGTTATCGTTCTCTACCTTGATCTCTTGATCAAAATAGTTAACGTATAACTGCATCTGACCTAAATCAGCATGCTTAAGCACATGCGTTTTAATATCTACGACTATGTAGCATTTTAGAATTACATGATAAAAAACCAGATCGCAATAAAATGTATCGCTCTCTAAAGTGATTCTCTTTTGCCTAGCAACGAATGCAAACCCCTTGCCGAGCTCTAAAAGAAATTGTTGTAGATTGTTAATCAATGCTTCTTCTACTTTTGATTCAACATGATAATGTCTTTCCGGTAAACCCAAAAATTCTAGGACAAGAGGCTCTTTAAGCGCATCTTCTGCGGTATTAATTTCTTGCCCTTGAAGTGATAACGCTAAAACCCCTTCCCTATCTTTGGAATTTGAAAGCCTATCAAATAGCATGCTCGCTATTTGTCTGCTCAATTCTCGACTGGACCAGTTGTTTTTGCTTGCTTCTACCTCATAGAATCTTCGTGCTTCTGGCCTTTTAACCTTAATCAGATGAATATAATGAGTCCATGAGAGATTATGAGGAAAAGCAGGGATTTCAGATTTCCGAAGCACCGCTTCGGATTTTGCCTCTCCCCCCCCATTTTCCAATTTCCGAAGCACTGATTCGGAAATTGAGAATGAGGTAACATCTTGATACGTAAGGTAAAAATTTCTAATGTTTTCAAGTGTATCTACACCAAAACCTTTTTGGTATCGTTGACGGAGATTGGTCGAAAGGTTGCGAAGGACAGCTTGCCCATATTCAGCCCTTTCGTGACCATGCTGCTCTTCTTCAACAATATCACGCCCGATGAGCCAATAGGCTTTTATCATATTAAGATCGATTGAACGCTGAACAACTTGACGCGCATTGTCAATATGAGCAGATACCTTTTGATACAAAGAATTGGCTCGACTAGGATCAATTAGTTCTGAACTTGTTGAAGGAAGTTTTTTTTTCATTATATCTGCATCTTTTAATATTATTGTTCAAAGCCAGGAACCAATAGGCGGCTTAACATATACAAATAATACACCTTGTCTATGGCCTAAAGAAAAGCCGCTGCCCAGCCTGAATAACCTCTTCCCTCACCTCAAACCGGTAGAACCCCCCCCTCGCTCTTTTTGATATAGACTTAATCAAGCCTTTAGCTTCAAGTCTTCGTACGGCGTTTTTAATCGTGCCTAAACTTGTTTTAATTTTTTCAATTAAAGATTCCGCATACATGGGGGAAGTGACCAATGAATGATGATCAATTAAATTCCGTATAATTAAAATTAACAACTCTTTTTGACGACCAGATAATTGAATTAAAAGATCATCAACGGATAAGTCAATTTGCTCCGGCCTTGTGAAGCTACTAATAACATCCTTAGTAGTAACTTGCTTATCAACCTTCACCTCTGGCGCACGAAGATCAACATGAGCTATTTTTTCAATTACAACTGGTGCAACAGTGGGTACAACCACCTCTTCAATAACATTACTTTCTTCAGACGATTCTTGATCATGATTTTCTTTTGATAAAGTTTCACTCAAATTCCAAGGCCGATATTCTTTCCTTGTGAACTTTTTATTTTTTTCCTTCTGACGGATTAGATCTGATATCTTTGGCATTTAGCCTTTTCCTTATCTCAGTCCTTGCTAAACTGCCTCTTCCATAGCGCGCTTTTTACTTGAAGCCTTGCCAGAAGTAGCCCTACTATTCGATCTTGGGCTTTTTATTTCAAGTAATTCCATGGTTAACGCCTCGAAATCATCTCTTAAGGTCGACTTTTTCAAACTGCTAAATAAACTTTTGTTAGCATCAGTCGCATTTGGGATCTCTTGACCGTATCTAACAGCTGTTTGAAGCGCCCTACCCTCCATATCTGGATCAGCAATGATTGTCGCAATTGCTTTATCAGATAAGATCGTATTTCCGCTAAATTTATTTAAAAATACTTTATAAGGAATGTCTTTATCATATTGATCATCAATATTTTTAACTTCTGATTTCAATATTTTAAGCCCTTTAGCGCTAAATTTATCAGGATTTAAAGGAGCTAAAATTAAATCACAAAATAAAGTTGCAGCGGTTACAGAAGCTCCCATTGTTGGAGGGCAATCAATGAAAATGAAATCATAATCTTTGATAACGGATTTAAAAATATTATGAAAAACTTTCTCTAAATTCATTTTCTTTAGCATCAGAATGTTATCGAGCACAACGTTTTCAATTCTTGATGCAATTAAATCTAAACCAGGGCTAACATTAACAATACCATCTGAAACCTTGATGCCTTCTTGAATAAAATCAACTAAAACAGGTAGTTCGTCAGCATCAACATCATGAGCATCCGTTAAATTTCCTTGTGGATCGATATCTATTAGTAAAACTTTTGCGCCAAAAGAATTTGCGCAACAAGCAATATTATCAATTGCTGTTGTCTTCCCTGTTCCGCCTTTAACAATCTGACCAGCAATAATTTTATTTTTAAATTTAAGTTCGAATAATGGGCGCGCTATCTCCTGAGTAATGAAAGCTTTATTCCCTATTTTGGGACAAACAAGGTTTTTAGCCTTTAATTTTCTGTGGACTGCTTGAACAGAAATACCAAGAAATTCGGCTGCTTTGTTAATAGACATTTTAGGTTGAACATCTAACCCGCTTTGTCCTTGCTCGTTTGATGCCATAACTTACCCCTCATGTTTAAGATTTACATTAAATTTAATACATATCTTAAACATGCGCAACTACAAAGAAATACTTTTGGATTAAGAAACTTAAAATTATTTTTGATGAAACACAAAGTTATCTAGAAAGATAAATGCTACTCATTCGCTCTTCTTTGCGCTATCCATTTGCTACTTATAGCGATCTCTTTAAGCTATCCTAATGCTACCCTTTATGATACTTATTTGCTCTCCTTATAGCTACCCTTATGCTATTCTATTCGATACTCTTACGCTATCCATTTGCTACCCTTAACAACATGAGCGCTACTCTTTCAGCTATCCTTATGCTATCCATATCTACATGCTTTTCGATCATTCGCCGCTCCCCTATTATGTGACACTCAAAGACGACTATCAGGGGACATTCTACTGAACGATAGTATTTATGTTGTGATTTTTAAGATTGCTATCCTTATCGCTATCCTTTATTTACACCCTCTCTGCAGCATCAGCCAAATAATGCGCTATCTTTAACGCTACCCTTATGCTACCCATTTAATTTACACGCTATCCATATAGCTATTCTTATCGCTTTTCATTTGGTACTTATTGCGTGTCCTTTTCGCTATCCTTTTGCTATCTTTTTCCGTAATCTTTTCGCTATCCTTTAAATATCCTTATCGCTTCTCTTTTGCTCGCCTTATTGCTATCCATTTGCTTACTTTATCGCTACCGATTCGCTCTCTTTATTGCTACTTTTTTCTTTTAAAATCAAGCAGTTATACTCAGCGGGGGTATTGACATAGAATTTCATATGGCTATAGTTAATGAAGAAAAGGGGAAGTTGATGAATTGGTTCAAAAACTGCTTTTTTCTTAAATCATGCAAGGGTGATGAAAATGTAAACCAGGAAATGATTAAAAGTAGGATGCTTTAAAGAAATAAAGCCCAGATTGCGGCTGAGCTTTATTGTAGACAAAAAAGACACGTACATGCCTTTAATATGTAATTTTAGGTTAGTGGCTTTTTTGTGTCAAAAATTAAGAGACACAAAAGATGCATACTCATATCGACCAAAGGAAGGTGCCACAGATATTGGCGCTTGCTGCCAACAGGGTAGGGGAGTGGTACTCTCATTCCTGGAAGTGGCTTTCACGGCTACGTGTGGCCGTATTGATGCGTGTAAATCTTGAAAAGCGCCTATCAACGAGAACGATGCGAATTGATCAAAGGGAAGCTATCCTAGCCTTACTAAAAGTTGTACTAAGCCACCTTGATTTAAAAACGATGCAAATCGGGATCTACAACCCAGAAACGGATGTTTTCACCCATCTCAGTCTAGATTACCTTGCCCATAAGGCTGGACTATCATTAAGAAGAACCCAAAGGGCCATGGCATGGTTATACGATGCAGGATATATCATCGGTTACCGCCAATCACATTATGATGTTGAAAGCGATGAATTCCTGTATAAGCCATCGATTAGAAAAGTAGCATTTACTTTATTACAAGATCTAGGCATCACAGAGCTTGCTTATCAACGAGCTCGCAGCAAATCTCGCAAACATTTGGAAAAATTCTTATCAAAATTTTATAAAGATAAAAAGGAAGAGAGCAGGGCAGGGGGCTCGTTTGAAGCCACCAGAAACATCGTATCCAATATTGCCAATATGCTCACCCCAAAGGCATCTCAACCTGAAGCCTCAACCAAGATCTACACAGAAAAAATAAAACGATTAATGGATTTAATGCCTAATTTATCGTTCGAAGAAGCCAAGAGAATGCTTCCAAAGCCTAGCACCTACAATTAACAAATTTACCTCAAATCATATCCATTCTAAGCTTAAACAATAAACTTTCACGTTTAATTCTGCATCTTGAATAGAAAACCACTTTCAGTTGTGGATAAGTCCTTTAGGAAAGGTGTTCATTAACAATTTATCCCTATTTACTGTCGTGCCTTAATGGTGTGTATTATCTTATTTCTATTCATATAATTAATATCTTTTAAATATGAATAAATCTTTATAAGAAGTCTTACAGCCAAAAGACTTTGTTAATTGCTTAGCAGTCAAGATAAATTTGGTTCTGGATCTTGTGACCAATCAATAATTTTTCCACGCGTATAATCCCACCGGTAAAGCCAAGAGACGCCAAATGCATCATAATAATAATCAGGTTCAGAATAAGCTTTATCATTTAGAACAGCATCTAAACTAACAAACTTATATCCAAACTCACTAGCTAAGTTTAATAAATCATCCATGGCTAGTGAATTGAGTAAATTAGCGTGTAAGAGCCATACATGCTTAATGTTACGACCGAACATTCTATGAGATGCGTGCTCGTAAAAGCGAAACTTTCTTTTGGTATGCTCAAGATAATTTTGAATGATTTTCTTTTTAGCGCTCGGGTTTTTATGCAATTCGCGATTAAATTTCCAATCGTCAGTATCTATTGTAGCTGGAGCAATAACATACCCATGAATTTTAAGAAACTTATCAAATAAATCTCGTTTTTCCTTTGAGCCGCCAGTATCAAGATAGGGATGTCTAAAATATCGATAGCTTAAACCTGCATTATGCATCAGTTCTTTAGATATCATTGCCCCCTTAATAACATCGGTTTGAAAATCATCAAGATCTGTAGTGCTCAGGGCGTTGTGAGAATAGGTGTGATTACCAAGGCATTGTCTTTTATCAATCCAAGATTTGAGAATTGCAATTTTTTCTGATGTTTCTCCTTTATTAGATAGCTTTGATTCATTAACAAAACCTATTGCAGGAGCGTTAAAACTTTGTAAGGAATTTAAAATCCTATCATTAATTTCCTTTTGCTCTTGCGCTGATACATCTTCTTGGGCAGGTAGATCATCAAACGTTAAGGCTATTTCTTTTGCATAAGCCATACCACAAGAAAAAGCAATGAGTAGGGCAGAGGTTATAATTTTCATTCTGAGCATAAGGCAATCTCAATATGCCATATAAGGATAGCGCTTAGGATATCATAAGGATAGCATTAAGGGTAGCAGAATAGTTGGGCGCCTGCATAATAAGCAAGTTTGATTAAATCTTTTATTGAATTTAAGATGGCTGTTTTAATGACAGCATCAAAGCAGAATAAAGCATGAACTCTAGAAGTATTGAGGAAAATGCGTCACTACCCAAACCATTGCCTTCAGGTTTAATTCCCACATTAAACAAGATGGGCTACATGACCCAATTTTTAGATGAATACTCATTAAAGTTCATAGATCATCCAAATTCAGCAGATAAGCCTTTATTTGAGATTGGGGCAGCTTTTGGGGTGGCAACTCTCGAAGCTCTAAAAAGGGGAGCAACGGTAATTGCAAACGATCTTGATGAAGAACATCTAAAAATTCTTCAAAATCTGTGCCCTGAGCAGTACAAATGTAATCTTATGCTGGCACCAGGGAAGTTTCCAGATGAGGTTGATATTGAGAACGATTCTGTTTCAGCGATATTGATTTGCAGAGTGATCCACTTTTTTTCACCAGAAGAAATAAAGGTAGCTTTTAATAAACTTTTCGACCTATTAAAAAAGGGTGGTAGATTATTTTTAGTGGCTGACACACCCTTTCAAAAGAATTGGACTAAATTTCAACCAATCTATCTGCAGAGAAAGAAAGATGGTGCTGAATTTCCAGGTCTTGTTACAAATTCAGGTGAATATATAACCGATCTTGGTTTTAATTTACCAAACATGCTTAATTTTATGGATCCAGATGTTTTACGAAGAGAACTTCAAGAAGCTGGATTTGTTATTGAAAAACTAGAATTTATTAATAGAATAAACTATCCGGACACAGTGAGACTGGATGGAAGGGAAAGCGTAGGAACAATCGCCATTAAACCGTAGTTGAGGTTTAGAAGTATGGTTGAAAAACAAAGGGAAAGGTTACTCGGGCCTATTCTTGGCTGCAGTTTAGGCACTTATCTAGAATTTTTAGATTTTGCGCTTTATGCATCTTTAGCACCAATCTTTGCTTTAAAATTCTTTCCAAAAGAGTCTCATGACATTTCAATTGTTTATTCTTGGGCAATATTTGCCATAAGCTTCATAGCAAGGCCGATTTCAGGCTTCATATTGGGTCCATTAGGTGACAAAATCGGCATAAAAAAAGTAATGATATTCTCATTGGCATTAATGGGGATATCAACCGCTGCAATAGGGCTTATTCCAACGTATGAGCACATAGGCGTTTATGCGCCTTTAACGCTCATTTTCTTAAGAATTCTGCAAGGTTTTGCAGTTAGCATTGAGTATAACAGCCTTGGGATTTATCTATTAAATCGGAAAGATGTCAAAAACAGTTTTGGGTACTATTCAAGCTTTACTTCTGTTGGGGTAATAGCGGGTTTGATTTCTGGTGGCCTCATTGTCGCGTTATGTTTGCCTAGATCAGCTATAGAAAATGATTCGGATTGGCAATGGCGCGTCCCATTTATAATATGTGGAATTTTCGTTAGTTTTATAGGCATCTACTTGCGAAAAGGGATGTATGACGATAATCGACTTAAAAAAAATGATAGTAATGGGGTAATAGGTGGTCTTTTTAAATTCCAAGTAAAACATCTGCTGATGGGTGTCTTTGTGACAGGATTCATCAGCATTGCCGCCTATGTAGCGCTTGGCTATATGTCAAATTATTTACAGATACAACGCCATTATCCTATCAATGAGTCAATCAAAATGTGTTGCGCTTGTGGTTTAGCGATGCTAGTTGCTGTTCCAATTGGCGGGGGGGTTTCTGATAAGATTGGCCGAATAAACTTTATTGTTTTTTCATCTTCGATAATGATTTTGGTATCGATCTTCTCTATTGCGCTCATTGCATATGCTTCAACTCCATTAATCATTTTGGGCTTATTGATCTTGTCAGCGCATACGGGGTTTGCAGCAGGTGGGCTACCAGCGTTTATTACAGAAATATTCTACCAAAACCATCGATATACCGGTTCAACAATTGCTTACAACTCAGGTGTTGCATGGATTGGAGGAACAGCTCCGATGGTGCTTTCTTACCTATTTCTTAAGACTAATAATCCTTTAATTCCAGGTTTATATCTATCATTTTTCTCGCTTATAGCTTTATTTGCGGCTATATCTTTAAGATCTCAGCCCAATATAAATGGGTATACCCAAACTATTCAAGAGCCTTCATTTCTTTAAAGGAGTAGTAAAACATGACGTTACAAGAGGCAAGTTTAATATATAAAAAAGTAGTCGATGAAGACTTTGATAGAGAGATGATTGCACTTAAAGAAAGGTATTTAAGTAAAATATATTGTAATTATATGTTTTTTTGCATTGAAGATAGTCAGACCGGTAAACGCAGAGCATATAGCTCAAATCCTGATTGGCAGCGCTCATTTATAGATTATAACTTAATTAATAAGTGTGCCTTATATGCAGCCACGGTAAATTTTCCAAAAGAATCTGGGATTGATAAGTTCATGTTTTTGTGGAAACAAATTCCTAACCAAGGTAAAGCTCAAAAAGAGGTAGCCGGAATACGAGCAGAACATGGCATTGGAAATGGGCTAAGTATCACAAAAGTGATGGGTGGCAAGCAATACATGCTGGGATTGGGAACAGATCCAAAAGATCACGAATTAGAGCACAAATATCAAATTGCTTTGCCTACCATAATGACAATGTTTAAAGAGGCATGTTACTTGTCGTAGCGCATATTTAAATAGATGGCGTAGAAAGGATCAAGATGAGTGATTCTTTCGATGCCATACAATTGGTGCGACCCATTTAAGCGCAATATCAATTTTTGTGGAATTCAAAGCTCTTGTTTGTGGATTAGTGCAGTGTAATGAAAAAGTTTTAGGTTTTTTACCCGAAATGACTTTCCTAACAAGGAGATCCTTGCTTGCTGTCTCGACAATACAGTATTGATCAATGGCTTTAGTCATCTCTTTGCCAAATTTTTTGATACCACCTACAAAGTCACCTAATCCAAATACTGGAGCAAGTCCGTCGTCGGTAATCATAACGACAATTGAATCAGGGTTAATCTCTTCAAAATATTTGATTTCACTTTGAATGGCGAGTTGTTGACTCCAAGGTGAAGCACCTTTTCTATTTTTAGGAGAATCTTTAGGTAGGTCTAGATAATGTGGGCCTTCTCCAGAGCCTTCCATAAGCCATTCAACAGAGCATCCAATTCCCTAATTTAATAAGGCCTTAACCAGCCTATGCGCGCCCTTTAGCGTTAATCCTTGGTTTTTAAGCGTACCGGGTCGCTCCCATCCTCGTAGTGTTGAAAGGGGAATATCGTGCCTTGTATCCATTTGCTGTAATGAAACACCTGCAAATTTCCGAGCGCTTCGAACACGTTTAGCTCTTTCGAGCATATCAAGGGTAACAACTTTTTCCATGTGCCTATTGCATAACCTTTTAGATAATCAGCGTGCAATTGTACTACTAAACACACCAAGACAAAATAAGTTAGAAAGTATAATACATCTGTTTTTGACAATTTGCAAAAATACAACATAATGTGTTGTATTCTGGGTTTGATTAAATGTAAATTAATCGCTCAGTGGAAAGGCACGCAAGCTATTGCAGATAGGGAATAAATAATGAAGCAGTTTAAATTTTGCCCTAGATTTGAGCCAAAGAGGGGATTGTCACGATCTTCTAAAGTCGGTAATCTTATAGCGTGCTTACAAGGTAGTTCACACCTTGCAAGCACTTACCAAAATTTAACCTGGTTAAGAGGTCAAAAAATGGCTATAACAATTCTAATCGATCTATTTTCAGTTATAAACCTCCCATATCTTTTGCAGACATAAATTTTCAATTATTTTCATTTGAAAATTAGTTTGTTATCTAGCAAAAGAGGGATCTATGATTGAGAACGCTGCTGCGTGCATCATTCTGCAAGCACGCCAATCTAAACATTACGTCACGTTTACGGACAAAGAATTTGAATTTGTATCAAGTCATCCTGCCTTAAGCGCCAATGAAAAATTGATTTGGTTCAATTTGGTACGCAAAAGCTTAAGAGATCCTAATTTGTCGTGCGCAATAACACATCAGCAAATAGCGATGATGATAGGGATTAAGCAAGATACTGCCTACAGGGCAGTGAAGAGGCTTAAACAGTTTGGCTTTTTACAGGCACAGTTTGATGTTGAGTTACAAATTACAACCTATGCCATCACGTTACCGGACGAAGGGCTTGAGGCGATAACGAATGCGCCTAATCGTGGGTTCGGAAAAAAATCCGATACCCCTCCGGATAAAAATCCGGCACCCTCCGGAAAAAAATCCGGTACCCCCCCGGATAAAAATCCGATCCTATTAATAAATAATAATATAAATAATAAACATAATATTCATAATCAACCGCAAGCTCAGCAATCAATTGTGAACGATGCTGACGCATTGGTTTGTGAATTTGAAAGCTTACAAAAAGAATTTCAGAATTGTTCTCTTGCTGAGAGAGTTCGACGAATCAATGGGCATTTCACTACTGAGCAAATGCACATCATACATGCTCGAATTAATGCGAAGCAGAAGTGCATTGAAATTGAAGAAAATCAACGAAATGAGAAGCCAGCAATACCTGCGCAGCCATTAGAAAAATCAAAGCTTATTGACTTTGAATTCGAAGGGTTGCAGGTTTTGATTGAGGAAAAAGTCAAGGACAAAATTATCCACGCGATCCCACTTCTGCATCAACACAAAAAAATTAAAGGGGACGCAGCTAACAAAACCTTAAGTTCAATAATGAAAGAGGTGTTATTTTATGTCACGAAGGCCGGAAGCTTGACAGATAAACCGGTGATTCAACTGAAACGGTACCATATTGCTTGTAAAATTTTGCAAAAAGGTCAATGGGAATGCCCTAGAGGGATCACACGGGAGGAGGGTACTGCACGTGAAGCTTTATGGCAAACAAGCAAAAAAAATGAAATTGCAGGAAGCTTCGTTATGGCGGAGGGCAAATAGATGGATATGAAACCACATCTTGATTTGAAAGCCATGATCAGAGGCTTGTGCAAAGCGGGATTATCACAGGAAGCAATAGCATTAGCGGTTGAGGTCAATCAATCAACAATTAGCCGAATTTTATCAGGCAAATACCAGAATTCGAATTTTAAACTAGCGATCGGGATCCATTTATTATATATGCAACATTGCCAATCAGTACCTGGTCCATCAAGTGTCTATAACGTTTTTTAGAAACCCATCTGAAAATTATGCTTAAAAGCATAAGGAATTTCTTGAAGACATAGATCACCACTTGCAATAATGACAATACATTGCAAGGGAGTGATTTATGCATCCACAAAAATATATCTATGCTCTGCTGAATAACGGTTTTACTGAGCATTGGATAGCCAAAAAAGTCAAATTAGCACAATCCACTATTCATCGAATTAAAGTGGGTGATGTTCGATCACCTCGATTCGACACGGTAGAAAAAATTAAAAAACTATATGAAAAACAATTAGAAACTAGTTCCAGCAATGCTTAATGGTTCAGGGGTAATTATGAAAAAGATTTCATTGTTCGCGATAGGGACGTTAACAGCCTTAATGTTTATTGATTGTTTTGCTGGCACTAGCGTATCTGAGGCACTTAATCCGGTTAAAAGAGAAATCAACGATATGGTTGATTTTGGATTAGTTATTGTGTGGTTGGTGGGTGTTTTTTGGGGGGTAGCTTGGAAAGGGTTCTTTCAATCCAACATTTTTGCAGCGGCCATTGGAATTATTATTCCTAGTATCTGTACAGCATTGGCGTTGATTCATAAGTTTGCTTGAGGCGATATGGATAGCAGCCTTTATAAGATCCCGCAATATTTAGACGAGCCAGATAAAATATTCTTTTTTTATACGGATGAGCTGTTATTGGGGTGTGTTGCATTTTTTATCTTTTACTTGTTATTCAATTGGATTATAGGCTGTGTCGCATTAGTGGTCAGTATACGTTTGAAGCACAAATACAGAAAAACACGCTGGGCAAATATATTGCAATCGTTCATATATTGGCACTTTCCCAGCAAAAAAAACAAAAATATACCACCTTCATTTATTAGAGAATATCTATGAAGCTGGCAGCCTACACATTCCAACTGTCACAAACTAGAAGGCAAAGAGATTTACTATTAATTGGGATAATCATTTCAATGGTGTTGAATATGGGATTAACGGGCTTATCATACAAATTATCCGATCAGTATCGCATCGTGATTACTCCGCCTGTAATAGATGAGTCATTTTGGATTGAGAACAGAAAAGTATCTTCTTCTTATTTGCAGCAAATGGCTGATTACTTTAGTCGTTTACTTTTGAATACCACGGCTGTGAGCGCAAATAGCCGTAGGGAGGCGGTGCTTAGTTTAGTCGATAATACTTCATACGCCAGTTTTCAACATTTGCTTCTTGATGAAGAAGAGCAAATTAAGAAAAACAACTTTATAACCATGTTCACACCAGCTCAATTTAATGTTGATGTTGAGCGATTGACAGTGGAAGTAATAGGGGAGTTATCTATTTTTCAAGGTAAGCAACAAGTTAAAAATAATCACAAGGCATACAAGCTCAAATTCTCTTTTTCAGGAAAATCAGGAAAATTACTAGTGAAAGGCTTTGAAGATGTTACTAAAGAAGCTTAGTTTTTGCGTGCTATCGATAATGCCAGCTTTAGCATGGAGTGGCCAGGAGATTATTATTCCTAATAATGGGGAAGGGATGGCACAGATTGCAAGAACGTCTTTAAACAGAATTTACTTGAATGAAGATCATGTTGCTCAAATTACTTCTCTTAACGGGGAATTAGTGATCCAAAAAGATACAGAGAATGGTCAATTTTTTGTGAAACCATTAGACGAACAAAGAGAAAAGCCAATAGAAATTTTTATTTCCACTGAGAAGGGCAATCATTTCGCTCTTTCATTAAAACCCCTCACCGTAAAAGCTCAGAACATAGGAATATTGCTCGAACAACCAAAGCAAAAGATAAATGATGAAAAGTTGATTACCTTAGTTAAAGAAATGAATGAACTAGATTTTTCTTCGAAACTCACCCAGGAACTTATGCCAGAAGAAATATCTCATGTTGGATCATTGCGGGTAGCAAAACGACAAACCATACGTGATGGAAAACTGGTTGGTGAAGTATATGAGATAAAAAATGAAAATAATGGTCAGATTTTAATTGATCAACATCAGTATTGGAATGAAGGGGTGTTAGCTGTCGCTTTTGAAAAAGAGGTACTTAAAGAAGGAGAGACGACAAAACTCTTTATGGTTAAAAACTA
>MKTN01000017.1 GCA_001898235.1 Gammaproteobacteria bacterium 39-13 | reverse complement strand
AACTGGCGCAAACAGCCTAGGTTTTTACTTTTAGATACTGCTATAAATGGGGGGATTACCGTTTCTATGCTTTATTATGGAAGGCACGAATATATTTTCTTATGACATACAAAACTGCTACACCTATATAAGATCTCAATTTAATTTTCTACCAGTTTTAGAAATGTTGAGACAAAAAAATGGCGTATGATAATTCAAAAAGAAATAAACAATTTTCTGAATCTTCAGATGAGGAAGCAAATAACGTTGTATCTGAGGCGCTGCGAAGTGAGGGTAGTGCTTCTCAAGCTGAGATTAAAATGACATCTGAAGCGCGGCCTATCACCGCGAGCGAGTTTATTAAGTCGCCTATTGCTTTATTGAAAGCATTGATAGATCAGTTTCGTACCAATCCGAAAAAAGATAAACAAGTAAAACGGCCCAAAGTGCGATCGAAACTAAATCAACAAGTAACGGATGAAGACACTTATTTTCAAAAATTGAGTGAGTGTAAGATACGTCTAAGTGAATTGAAAGCTAAAGCGGGAGACTGTGAGGATATTTTAGAAGTTTTTGATAATGCTAATGAGCAGGCAGAAGATCCGACATTTGATAAAAAAGGTAATTTAGATTTTGAAGAGCAGCCTGTGCGTAGCCGTTTGCAACTCTTACTTTGGCAAGAGAAAAAACTAAAGCAGGTTTTTGAGATTGATAACAAAGATCAATTATCAAATTTGAAAAAGGAATTGATCGAAAAAGTGCAAGATAAGCTAAGCAAAATTTCCAATAAACCTCTTTTTTAATCCATTTGAGCTGAGGCCAAATCTGCGATTGCGCCTCAGCTAAGAGATGAAAATGCATGAGAGAACAAGAAAATTAAGATACAAATGCTCCGCTATGTCTCTTAAATGATTATAGGATAACAATGGCATTGTAAGTGTGAAAAATGGCGATCAAAACCGTTAGTTTAGTATCGCATCAACTAAAGTGGCAATACGCTCCCCAGATTCAACTGCAGCTTCCATTGTGCCAATTTCATCCAAAATGGTTGCGTGTTCGCCTGCAAAAAACAATTTGTCATGAATAGGTGCAAAGAGTGCTTTTACCTCAACACCATGATGACATTCACGTTTGTCAATCAGTTCTTGAACTGTAATATCAAATGCAGAATAAGCGCCTTGTACATAAGGATCAGATCGCCATGATTTAGCAACGGGCGTATCGTATTTAACAAAATTTAAATCTTCTGCATGGTGGGGGATGTCTTCTAAAAATTGTGTGTGATTAAAGCAATTTTTTAGAATCGAAAGTGTATTTTGATAAAAGTCTGGGTTCAATAGATCAGGTTCTTTCTCATGAATACAATATACATTAAATAATTGGTGATCATCGTTAAAGAACACACCCATCTGTGCTGAGGAAAGCCATTGATTTTTTTCTTCTGAGTGTGATTTAACAGGCACCAGGATTTTTCCTATAGCGCCATAATGTAAATAGCGGATTTGTTTTAAGATATTTGTATCGATTAGCCGTTTGTCAAACTGTATATTGTTATATACTGAGCATGGAATGGCGAGTATCAGCTTATTGCATTTCACTGTTTGGCTGTCAGAAAAAGTAAGTTCAATTTCTTTTGAGTTATGATAATTCACTTTTTTTAATATTTTATTTAGATGTAGCCTGTTCCCTAAACGCCTTGCCAATTCCTCTGGCAAGCGGGCATTGCCAGCTTTAATGGACATACGATGTAGAAGCGGCTTTTCAGTTAGGTTTGCGTGGGCTTGCGATAATCCGCCAGACAATACATATCGTAAGGTCTTTAGATTATGAATATTAGTCGACAATAATGAAACAGACAAACCTTCATAAGCATTCATCACAAAAGTTATAAATGCTTTTTGTGCTTCATCTAAATTGAGCTTGTTTATTACGGTTTCCATCGAACCTGGCGTGTTGATTTCATTGTCGAGCAGTGTAGAAAAATTTGGATTTTTTTCTCTAATTTGTTCGACTATTTTTGTTCTTTCGTAGTAGATCCCTTGATGATAAAACATGCCTTGAAAGGGAGTGTGCTCATCTACTAGTTCTAATTCAAGTTCCTTTATCAAGGAAAGTATATGCTTAGATTCGCCACCATCAGTTAAGTTTTGTGCGCCTAGTTCAGCATTAGAGTAGCCATTGTCTAAATTACGGACGAGCACCGTGTGAACACGTCCACCGACTCGTGGGCGGGCTTCATAGACTTCTATATCATGGTCTTTTTGACGCAAGCGATAAGCTGCGGTCAGGCCTGCTAAGCCTGCGCCAATAACAACTATTTTTTGGTTAGATGTTTGAGCTTGTTTGTTTAATGCCATTAGTAAAAACATAATAAAGCTGAATGCTGCCATTAAATTGTCTCATGTGCATGGAAGAAAGACAATTAGGATGAATAAGTTGAGCAACTTTTTTGAGCTGTTTCTTGGAATTACATAGTCAAATCAAGGTAAAATCAGCATATTATCGGCTGAATATCAACATCTTAAAAGACGGGTCATAATTCTAATGCTTAATAAACATCGACTTAAGTTGATATACTAATTTGAGGATGAGAGCGTTGACGTCTTTAGACAGAGTAAGATTGAAATTGATAGTAATCAATAAATAGCGAAGAAGTATCTACTTCCAAGTGTTTCACTATAAGCAGCAAAATCAGAATGACATATAGGCTTTGATAAGCTGCAATGTTTTAACAAACCATGGAGCAAAAAATGCACTTTGATATTAGACCCATCAAACTTGAAGAAATTAACGTGGTTTTTGACTTATTAGTTGAATTGGCACTATACGAAAAAATCGAAGATCGTCTTAAAATTACACCAAAAAAAATGGAAGAAGAGTTGTTTGGTGCAAAAGCGGATTGGAGCTGTTTGGTGGTGACAACAACTGATGATGAAATTATAGGCTTTAGCCTATTTAGCTTTGCAAATATAAATCGCTCATTCAACCAAACACCATTAATTCATATAGATGATATATTTATAAAATCAGAATATAGAAAATTAGGTCTTGGAAAAAAATTGTTAGAAGCTATTGCCAGAAAAGCCAATGAAAGTGGGGTAGATAGAATGGAGTTATGGTGCCTAAGAGATAATTATTTAGGCCAATCCTTCTATAATAAATTAAATGCAAGAAAGATGGATTTTCTCGATGTTTATCAATTGAGCGTGGCGTCATTGTTAAGCTAATAAATATGGGCAGCAAGTAGGTTGGGTCTTAGGCCAACATTATTTATACCATGGGATGAGAGAAATAATAGGTGAGATTTAATTTGTTGGGCTTGGCCCAACCTACGCTTGCTCAAAGAAGCTCTCAAAGAAAAATCGATGAGCCCTTCAAGCAATGCTTGGGTTTCATTATTAAGATTTGATGATAGACTTTAAATCTTGAATCTAAATAGTTTAAGCGACCCTTCCTTTTTATCTATCAGGGCATGTTTATGTATGCTAGATCACTATAATGCATTGCCACTTTTTTCTTTCTATCTTTAATTTTTTCAAAAAATGGAAAAAGAAAATTTGCGGTACTGGGTATAGGATGCCATGAATTATCATTATAATATTCAGCACGAAAACTTAGTAATAACAATCCTTTATCACGTATTATTCTCGTTGGATATTTAGCAAAATTCCTTAATGTGTCCTTAAAATCCAGATAATCTTCACTATTAAGATTGTTATTTACCCAATATAAGCCACTCCAAAAAAAGGCATCCTTATATTTAGGATCTTTTAAGTTCGCGGATATAGAAAACTCATCATCCCCAATAAAAAAATATATTTCATATTCTGAGTTTGGATTAAGTTCAATTAAACCTGATTCTGCATCATCCATTTTTATATTTGGAAATTCCTTTAACATGTTTAATAGATCATCCAAAAGCTCTTGTTTTATCATGGTATGATCATTTGCCTTATACACAAAAAAAAGCCACTTTGTATAATTTTAGCACAAAGCTTAGAAATCATCTTTAGTGCCACAAAAGACACAAATATGGGCGGGTGCACTCATAATCAGGATGTTTGCAGCAGCATCCACCCTATCGTAAATACCATAGGACATCCATCTTAGATGTTTTATGAAATGGATGTCCTCTAAACCGTTACGCTTTCTTTACATTGATGGTAGATCTTTTCAGTAGTCTGATTCAATCTCGTAATTATGAATTTTTCGTTTAAGTTTAATGTTATTATTATTTCATAGTCATCAATTTTTCCATAGAAGAAAAAGGTTAAGGAGCGATACCATGGCAGGGATCATAGCGGTGAAACGTAATAATGTTAAAACAATTGAGGCTGTTTCGGCATCTTCAGGAACCGTTGTTACGTCGAGAACATGTAAGAGGACAGGCATTTGTAATGTAAAAGCCGAATGTCATACTTTCTGTTGTAATTACATACAGTACAAAATTCATCCAATATTAGTTTTTTTCAGCTTAGTGCCTACGTATAACAAAGACAAATGGCAACATGTTAGCTATTTCGTTCAAAATGACCCATATTTCATCATCTTGCATGGTTACTTTAAATATGGGGTGTCGTCACGTTTTTTGCCTCCCTAAAGTTACCTTGTATTTGAGGCAATTCGTATATTTACCCAACTTGAACTAGCACCGCTCAGACTCTGTCTTATATAAAAATATGCTAATGGAGTATTGGGCTGATGTTAGATGCATATACTTACAAAAATTCTCCCTTTAATCTTCTCAATCAAAAAATGATCAGAGTCGTTATCAACGATGGCCCACGTTTAGGAAATCAGGCAATAAATTTTACCTTGATGAAAAGATTAAGAGATGCCGGGTTTAAAGGAAAATTTCATATAGTTTATTCAGTTGAAATTGATCCACATACAGGTAAAGAAAAAGACACAAGTATTGGAGAAAAAATTGCACATTTTGTGAAAGGATATGATCCTCAAGGAGAACAAAAACAAGCTTTTGAAGGTGTTGAAATTGAAAAAATACTAACTTTTGTTGATAGTAATCTCGTGTTAAATGATATTTCGTATGTTCCCATTGCTGTTACAGCTATGGATGAAAAAAGCAATTCGTCATATGATAATTGTAAAGTATACAATTGTGGTGCTTACATCTCATTACGACCATTATACTGGCGGGGGCTTAATAAAATAGAATTACTAAATGGAGAAATTGAAAAATTTAGTGTAAACCTTCGATTCTTATCTAATGATAAGCCGAGTGGCAAATTGAGCGAGATAACAGATCCTAAAGAAAAAGAGTTGTTATTATTGGCACAAAACGTAACGCATGCTGGGGGTGATTTACAGTCCATCTATGGAAGAGAAGCGGGACTTCCATTAAAAACAGCGCTTAAAAGACTAGTTGATGCTTCTTCGCCGACTAATTTGAAGACACAAGGCTTAACTCTTATCTTAGTTCATGAAAATCCAACAGCTTTAGATATGCCTGATGATCCGTCTAAAATTGAAATTATAAATTCCACTGAACTAGCCATACAAAAATTAAGTGATCCTAGTTTTAAAGAAAGTTGTAAAGGTAAAGTTGTGCTAGTCTATACAGGTTCGCTTAGTCCTAGTGCATTTTCTGCAGTTCAAGCCATATCGACCTTACCACCTGTAGTGGAAGGTGCAAACTCATCAGAAGATTTAGAGAAAAGCGCCTATTTGCATTGGTCAAGTAAACCTCATGAAAATAGTATTTTAGATGAAATGGAAGCACAGCGGTATGACATTAATCCTAAAGATGCAAGTTTGTATAACGCTGCATGCAATTGCCTTTCTAGTGCAGAAGAAGATCCTCAGTCCTTGAATGAGTTTATGAAAAAGTACAAAACTGGGCAATTATCTGATTATTTTGAAAAAAGAAAAAAATGGTTTTTTGATAAGGATGATGCTGTTGCTCGCTCAAGTAAAGCTGTACTGCTGGGATTTGTTGACGGAAGAATTCCCGATCCTATCAAAGGGGAAACTGCATTAATGATTGCTATTAAAAATAATGATATTGATGCTGTGAAAAAACTCCTAACTAACGGAGCCGATCTAAATCAAAAAAATAGCGAAGGGCTCACGGCACGCAATTATGTTATTGCTTTTGGTAGAGATGATATAGTCAAAATAATCGCGGAGCATGAAGAAATGTTACGCGTAGCGAACGAAATTCGATTTAAACCCTAAAAGAACAACGCTTTATGCAAAATCGTTTTGTAGCTTAGGTGCTACATCCCTCCACGATGTTGTTGTCGAGTCATTTAGCCCTAAATAACTATAATTTTAAGGGGAGGCGTTATGCTTAATTACTTTAGTTCTTTTTTATCTCTTGCAAAACCTACTGCAACTGAAACAGCGATTTCTCAGAGTAACCGAGTTGCTAAAAAGATGGGTATCAATCAAAACGTAGTAGATGTGGCACGGGTCATAACTCTAATGCTTAATAAACATCGACTTAAGTTGATATACTAATTTGAGGATGAGAGCTTTGTTGTCTTTAGACAGAGTAAGATTGAAATTGATAGTAATCAATAAATAGCGAAAAAGTATCTACTTCCAAGTGTTTCACTAGAAGCAGCAAAGTTAGAATGGCATGTAAGCTTTGATAAGCTGCAATGTTTTAACAACCCATGGAGCAAAAAATGCACTTTGATATTAGACCCATCAAACTTGAAGAAATTAACGTGTTTTTTGCTTTTGTACGTAATTATTAAATATGAATATTCAATAAATAAGCAAACAAAAAAAGATGAATTGATTGAAGTCATCAAAAAACATAAATTGCCTGGTGATTAAAATTGGTTATTGCGCAATTTGATAAGTTGCAGGACTAGGAACAATCTTTGTTATTATTCAGATTGCAGCGCATTGCACCCACGATAAATGAAGATAAAGTAGAAATCGAAACGCATATGATAAACAATAATGTCAATAATATCATTGTCTTAGCAATAACAATTTTTTGTTTAAATATATTCTTTTCAAAGCGAATACGCACTTCAAAAATGTGGCACGCCACTGTAACCCCCCTTGCTTCGATTATTGGCAGTGGTTTTTTAGTTTCTGCACCTCTATTAGTATTAATTGGAGGTCGCTATGCCGCTATATTAATGCTAGTTGTCGTTGTAATAGCTTATGCTTTAGGGGGCAGCATTAGACTAAATATTCTCTATGCTGAGAGAACTCTAAATAATTTAAAAGCTCAAAATTCAAAAAATTATCTTCGCACGCTTTCTAATTTTACATTAGGCATAGCTTACCTAATTTCTGTTGCCTTTTATTTAAAGCTTTTATCTGCTTTTTGTTTAGAAGCCGTAGGATATAAAACAGTTTTAAATGAAAATATATTCACCACTGCCTTATTAGTTTTTATCGGCATAGTTGGCAAACTTCGTGGCTTGAAATGGCTGGAAGTTATAGAAGTTTATTGCGTAAATACAAAACTGGCAATTATAACTGCCATGTTATCTGCTTATGCAATTTATAACATTGACGTAATCATGACGGGCTCCCCCCAACCCATTATTTCACCAAAAGAAACATTATGGCTCGGCTTTCGTAAAATTCTAGGAATTATCATTATAATTCAGGGCTTTGAAACTTCACGCTATTTAAGAGAAGCCTACGATCCTAAAACTCTTATTCTCTCAATGCGCAATGCCCAAATTATATCCGGAATTATATATGTTATCTTCATTACACTTACAATGATTGTCATTGGTAATACACCGGAGATTAAAGAAACGTTAATAATGACGGTATCAAGTAAAGTTGCCACATCATTGCCTTTTCTGCTTTTAATTGCTGCAGTAATGAGCCAGTTTAGTGCTGCCATTGCTGATACAATTGGTGGCGGCGGCTTATTAATAGAGGTCCTTAAAAAGAAAATCTCTATTAAAAATGCTTATCTTATAATGGCTATTTTTACTTGTATATTGACTTGGCTAACCAATATATTTGAAATTATTGTAATTGCCTCAAAGGCCTTTGCGTTATATTATTTTTTTCAAATAAATATCACCTTAATCAATCTTAAATATCATCCTGTAAAAATAAAATGGCTTTACTCGCTTTTTTATTTCCTCTTGATGATTCTAATGGGAATGGCTGTTATTCTAGGTATCCCAGCTGCTTGATGCGACAAACATTAAATCATTGTAGTCTTGCGGTAAGTTGTCTTCGATAATACATTACTGCATTGAAAAGAGGTGTAATAACACTCGCTATTTGCATATTAAACTTATCTCCTTGTTTGCATGTCAATACAGTGAAGAAGTAAGAGGTATGCCCTATGCCAAGACCTGAACTGATGCACTATCACCATTTCACCCTACCTGGCAGGCCTAATTTTTTAAATGAAGTCCAATTAAGATTGACTGATGAATCAAAAAAGCTATTTGAACGTGGCAGCGCCGGGCTTGGCTATGTTGGCGTCGTAGACATGACAACAGGTGAAATTCATCTTCTACCTGCTTTTAACAAGGACGATGGCCAATTGCGCCTAGACAAAGATGGCCATAAATTTGATATGTATGCTTCTACGGAGCAAACTCTCGGTGGTGGTGCTGGCGATTTACATACACGCACTGCCGCCATGTTGTCCTTAGGGGATAAAGCTGGCAATCAAAACAAACTGATGGGTTTTGGGATCTGGAAGGCAGGCTCAAGTGTTAAATTTATCTCTGAGCTCCCTGCTGAAAAATCTACGCGGCTTATTCGGGATGAATTTTTAGTCACCAAAAATGACGACAACGAATGGAAAATATATGAAGTAGACTATTATAAGGAGATTAAAGAAGTAAAACTCAATTCTGAGCAACTTCAAGCCCTTAACAAACTGCCAAAAGATAAATCCCCCGAAGAACTTACTTTTGAAGAGCGTAGAACCATTGAAAGCACATTACCTATCAACTATCGCGATGATATAAAGCTTATAAAAAACAGATCCTCAAGTCAAAATATGTTCTCATGCAAATATGATCCCCTATATGGTGCCTTTTTTGGAAATATGATGCCAGATGGCCATGCTGGATCTCACCAAGTCGCTTTGCGCAGAGAATTGCCTTTACCAGTGCTTGAGAAGATCATGGATGTGGTTTTCACCGATCTGGGCCTTGCCATTCCATCAAGCAGTTATTTACCCTATATCCCTAATGATGCGAACGATAATCGACTAGAATATCATTTATCAATTGAGCATTTATGGATTAGATTTGAAAAACTCCTAGAACAGGTGAATGCTCAGACAAATGAATATAGAGCGCTAATTTTAAAATGTAGTGAAGTTATAAAAGGCAAAGAGAATTTCAACCAAATGGAAAAACTGGTTAAAAATATTGAAGATATGTCTATTAAAGGTTGGCTCCCTATAGAAATGTTGGAGCTTATCCTAAAAAATCCAACGAAAGCGTGGGAAATATATAAGATATTTTCCTCTGACTTTAAAAATATTATTGCAGAGATTTTAATGCAAAATCCCCAAGCTTCAAAAATTTTAATCGAAGCTATCGACGCGGCATTAAAGGCCGAGAGCAAAGAAGATGCTTTAAAGAATACCATCACTAAAACGCTAATAGAATTTATTGAAAATGACCAATTTCAATTAACAGATGTTTATACAAAATCCGTCGTTAAGTATATTGTAGATAACAGCTCAAACCCAGATGATATCGCATCATTACTAAAAAGACCTGAAATTAATGAACACTTAGTTAATGATATTGTAGAAACCCAATTGAATAATATATTTCGAGAGTTTAATCGTTCTTTTTCAGCAACGGAAGAAATGAAACAAAAGATTGCTTTACTTGAAAAGCAGGGCTTACTGAAAAGCAAAGAACATATGATCATTGCTCATTGTTTTAATTATTGTAATGATGAAAAAATAGAGCAAGTTATGAGTTATCTGCGTATGGGGATGACTTTCGACCAGTATGGACCATACCTCACAGATAATGTCGCTGCTTTCACTGAATTGGCAAAACAACTGGTCAATAAAGGTTATGAGGACCCCTTTAGTTTATTATTAATCGGTGTGCGGGATGAAAACTCATCATTGATGGTTTCGCTTAAAACTGCATTTCCCAATCAGGGTATGCTTATAGATGCTATTAGTGCAAATATGCCCAATGCTTTTAAGATCAAATTTGGGGGGGGGAGTGAGAGTCAATTTTCCGCCTATTTTGATCCTACAAATAATGCCTTAACGCTTAGTATTTCGCCTCCTGGCCACTATGAGTATGTCGACGACGATAGTGTATTCATATCAGACGGTTTTAAAGAGGCTACACCTTTAATTATGAAAGAACTGAGCAATCTAGGTTTACCCAAAGAAACGCTCGACAAGGTGAGGCAGGATCTGGCTGCTAATCCTGATTCATACAATATAGCGCTAAATCAAACCATGCAAGATGCTATTCTGAGTAAGCATTATGGTAAGTCAAAAGAAGCCTCTCGTCCTGCTGCATTGAGTACGCAATTCAATACAAGCAAACCAGATAAATCTGGCACACCTACCTCATCTGTTACGCAAGTTCCCGAACCGCAATCCAAAAAGCATAAATTCTAATACTTTACATCTGAGAAAGATGTCATGTTCTTCGTTTAAGCCATACACTAGTCTTAGATTGTTCTGTTAAGTTAACAGGAAAACCGGGCAAAATTACTTGACAGGCTTTTAAGGGAATGATGAAGTGAGCTATCGAGTAACATTCTGGAATTTTTATGAAAGTTAAAGAATTTTCATCTGAAAGAATTTTATTTTGTTTTCCTAAACCTGAAGATGCAAATGCTTTTTATGAAAACATTGATTGGAGTGTTATTAAGAACATTTCTGGTGCTCCATGGCCATTCATGCTTGACCATGCCAAATCGTTCATAGCGGATGCTGAGAAGGACCGCAATAATAATATTTGTTATGAATTTCTTTTAAAGGATAAAACGACTAATCAGTTTATCGGTATCGCTTCTTTGAATGTTAATGTTTCTGGTGAACCATCTGGACAGATTGGATACTGGATTACCAAAGCATGTCGAGGGAAGGGTTATGCATTTGAAGCTGTGAGCGGAATTATTAAATTAGCTAAATCTTTAAAATTGCCAAAGGTATGGGCTTCGGCGAGGAGTGATAATTCCCCATCGGTTAATTTGCTAAAAAAAATGGGAATGGTGTTTAGTGAGGAGAGGATTGGAATTTATGAGAGTAAGGAAATGTCAGAAGTCATATATGAATTAAACTTATCTGAGTAACTTGTCTATTGTTATACGAAAACGCTCAATTGTGCAGCAGCTTGCTGCATCATTTATCAGCAGATTTTTTCATGCTTTCACAAAATCTTTAAAAGGCGGATAGCTCTAACCCATCAAATTTTGCAACAACTTGTTGCAAAATTAATGTTTTGTTTCTCTCTAGGAGCTGCATTTTTGTAAGGAGGTAGTTTCATGGAAAATGACTTTAAAACTACAGACACAGAAGGACGTATTCAACTTGGCCAAAGGTATGCTAATAAGCAATGGAAAGTAAAGGAATTAGATAATGGAGCTATTCTTTTAATTCCTGTTTGTATAGCTAAGAGTGCTGAAGTCATGAAAACATTTGAGAAAGTTTTCATGAAGCATAAGAAAACAATGAATGCCTTAAAGTAAAGAGTGCTACATTTTGTATGTAAAAATTTATGTATTTATTAAAATATTGCATACAAACTACACTAAAAAATTAAGTTATAAGGCTTCCAATGAACTTGCTGAACGGTGTGATATTTTGCCGAACGCTTGCTTCTTCTAAAGCTGCCATGTAAGTATCACGCTTTTCTACGGGTACAATTGTCCAAGGATATCCACCTGAAGAACACATAACATTCATTACAAAACGACCTAACCGACCATTTCCATCCATATAGGGGTGAATATAAACAAAGAAAAAGTGACCAAGCACAACTCTAACAGAAGCTTCCTTTTCTTCTTTTAATAAATCAAAAAAAGCGGGCATGAGATCACGAACTGCTTCAACACTAGGTGGTACATGCATGGAACGACGAATGAAAACTGGCATTCCACGATATCCTGCTAGATCTGAAGGTCTTAAAATACCTGCCGTAACGCTAGGAGCCCACATTTCGCGATACCAGTCACTATGATCGTGCCAAGCGACATCGCCTCCATTGTTTCCTTCTAGCACTTTTTCAATACTATTTTTCACTGAAAGAAATGCTTGCCAGTAGCCGCGTGCTGCTAAAGCATTTTTATGGTTTTTATCATTTTCGTCATTCTCTGGGTTCCAGTTACCGCTTCGAACTTGTTCAATAAGTTCAGTACTTACTCTATAACCTTCAATTGAAAGAGAATGATATGCATCAGTAACATATTTTTCTTCAACTTGTTTTAAGTATTCTTTTGCCTTTATTATGCCTTTAGGGGGCTTAGGAAAATTAGATATAATCTCTTGCCTCATGTGATGCCATAAAATTTTCATACGGTTAACATAGGGGGACTCAGCTCTTTGAGAAAGTAATATGGGAGTCGGGGATGAAAAAGGATCTATTTCCCTTACATCATAATCAGCTGATTGCATGGTTTTTACAATATCATCTGCAATTTTACTTCTGCCTATATTTCGAAAAGCGCCTGCTAAACGTCCAGCTATTGTGCTGTGTCCACCGTCTAAGAGAGTTGGCAAGATTTGTGAAGCATCTTGAATTAAAGCCAATACGGAGCGTGCATCTGTTGGATTTTGGACAAAGAACTGAGCTGAGCAAGAAACTAAAGCAGGAACAAGTGAAAATAAGTTTAAATCGTTCTTAGTTTCAATATCCTTCTTTTTGGGGATGGATAGTCGAACATTTAATAATGCAGTATTAAATGGTAATTGAATAATTTTGTTATCTCCTTTTGATGTTCTTACAAGTAATTGTTGAGGAACAGTCCAGTTTTCTGCAAGAAGGAGCAAAGACTGCTCTGGAGATAAACACCATGATTTACCAAACCTAAAATTCAGGTAGGCTGCGCAAAAATCCCAATAAGAGGCATACCAAGCAGTACTTTCGCCTTTTGGTTCATCTGGGCGAGACGGGATATACCATCCTTTAATCACTTCTTGAAGGAACCCGTTTTTCACTAAGCGAGTGCGATGAACTTTGCTTATGTCGCGTGAACGGATAGCTATTAACCCATTGCTTTGAAGTTTATAAAGTTCTTCTAAAGATAGGGCTAGTTTTTCTGAGGGAGTTGCCATATACGTGCTACTTTTAGGTTATTCAGACGTGTTATTTTTAGGTTATTCGGTTGTGTTAATTATAGGTTATTTGGATGTGCTATTTCTAGGTTTTTTATCAAAATACTAAATAATTTGAAATAAATTATTTAATATCAATAGGTTATGTGCGGTGTATGAAACTAAAGGTATTAAAAGAAATTCGTAAACTATTATAAATGAATGGAAAGAATTCATATTTTAACTTAGCTGTAATTGCGTGTAGCTGCTGTAACTCATTTACATGAGGGTAATTGAAATGGCTATTTCTAATAAACAAGAAGTTATTAATGAAGTAATTAGAATAAATAAAGAATTGCAAAAAGTGGGGTACTACAATGAGAATATGTCTTCAGCTGAATTAAACTTAATAAGAAGAGATATTATAAATTTAATAAACGAAACAACTCAATTTTATTCAAATAGTGGGAGATTAGATTTGTGGGAAAAAGCTAATCTTTTGGATGCTATAAATTCAATATCTCGCAATCTTAAGCTACAAAAATCAACTAGTGGACTTTGGCTTTGTATTGTAGAGATTGAGGAATCAACAGTAGAAAAAAATGAGCGAGACGATTCAGGAATAAATGCCAATATTAATGATTTTACTGAGAAAGATATATTAGCCTTAATAGATAAACTGAATATTTGACATCAATTTTCAATAAAGAAATGGGTCCCTCCCACACACTCTTCCTGCGGGCCGCAGAAGCGCAAAATCGCGCTAGCAACTGGATTTCCAAATGGGGGTTGCTATTGGTACTACAGATAAAAATCCTCTGATTTTCTTGATTTAGCAACAATTTAGCACGAGGTACTATCGTAGACTTCCCCGTTAAGCACACAGTTCTAAACTAGAGTTTTCGTTGGCCATTCTTTCTCTATAGGCTTTG
>MKTN01000016.1:106336-144270 GCA_001898235.1 Gammaproteobacteria bacterium 39-13 | reverse complement strand
TTTAGATACTGCTATAAATGGGGGGATTACCTGATAATGGCAACACGCGTAAATTTTGGATCTACTAATATAGGAAAGGCAAACGCAATTTGTCCTTTTTCTAAAGCAGCATCTTTAGGCACAATAGCAGACAACATAATTATTTGATTTCCAGCTATATCGTAAAATTCTACTCCCTTATTCACAAGCGCTATGGTCTCAGCTGTAAACGGTTGGTAACGAGGTAGTGAAATCAAATAAGATCCATCTGCTATTTTCACTAAAGATTTGATTTCGGATTGGTTGGCTTGCTTACCATCAAAATGATGGACCCAAGCCATTGTATTCATTTGTGCGACACCAAAAGTAGCATGCGTACTTTTTTCAATCACCCAGGCATAAAAGGCTTTAAAGCTATATTCCATACTCAAAATAATTTTTCTTTCCCATTTTCTAAAAGCATTATCACCCCACAAGGTTGTTTCACTCCAAAGACCTTTTAAACTATTCCAAAAGGAAAACTCATACCATGGATGCAAAGGAATTAACGCTGCATAATCACTAGCCACTTTATGTGCGTAAATATCCTCAGGCACTTGTTTGTTATCGCTAGTCCATTCACTAAAGCGTCCTAAGGTGTTTTCATATAATCCTTTTATAAGGTATTCGACTGTGATGCTAGTGCCAATTACCATAATCATCACATGATTTTCAACATTAAAAGGATATTTTTCAGATAAGGCATTAGCATGGCAATATCCTTTCCAAAATTGAGAAATAGAAGAAAAATAGGGATAATCACTTGGCAGATTTTTATCTAAAACATGAGCATATTCTTGCGAAAGGTATACAATTTCCCATTCTGGGAAAGTCAGAAATGTGCTTTCTTCCGGACGATGGTATTGAGGTATTTTAGCCTGCTCTGTCTTGGCTTTTTCTAGCATTTCTGGCTGATTCACTTTTTCTGCGGCCATCTCATTAGAAACAACATGAGAACAGCCCCAAATATCTGTAAAGATATAAATCGAGGCAGACAGGGGTATCAATAAAATAATACCTACCAATACTGCAATTAATTTAAAAATTTTTTTAATAATTCTCATCATTTTTATACTTAAACCGAGTGCTTTTAACCATTATAGCTAGAAATAATGTCTTATAGTAAATGCAAAAAAATTTCGATATCTAAAACGTCTGATGTGTATATAAAAATATATAAAAAATAATGATTAACAACGTCGAAAACCTATTGAAGAGACTATACTCATTTACTATCCCTTTTTGCACATTTATATGTATATGCAGGTTAACAATGGTTTTTGAAACAGCTGGTGAAAAAGACGCAAGTTGTGACATCGTTAACGATATTACGCAATTAAACCCCATTAGCGTTAAAAGCATACTTACGCCACAAAGCACTGAAGAAATTCAGCAAATTGTTAAAACCCTTCACGGAGAACCTATTTGCATAGGCGGTGGGCGATTTAGCATGGGTGGCCAAACCGCTTGTGAAAATGGATTGCATCTTGATATGCGAAATATGAACAGAATACTTCAGTTTGATAAAAATGCAAAAACGATTACTGTCCAACCAGGCTGTACATGGCGTGAAATTCAAGAATATATTGACCCACATGATCTCTCTGTCAAAATCATGCAAACGTATGCAAATTTTACCGTTGGTGGTTCTTTAAGTGTTAATGCTCATGGGCGCTATATAGGGCTGGGGCCTCTTGTTTTATCAGTACTATCTATCAAAATTATTTTAGCTAATGGTGAAGAAATTGAAGCAAGTCCTCATATCAATAGCGAAATCTTTTATGGCGCAATTGGTGGATATGGCGGATTGGGGATTATTGTTGAGGCCACCCTGCAGTTAACAGATAACATCAAAGTAACAAGGCATAATACCGTTTTAAATATTGATCAATATTACGATTATTTTTCAAAAAACATTCGAGATAGTAAAAATCGCGCTATATTTCATAACGCAGACATTTATCCGCCGCAATATCAAAAAGCTCGACTCATCACCTGGTTTCAAACTTATGAACCTGTGACGGTTGAACAAAGACTCATTCCTGCAGACAAGTCTTATTCTTTGCAAAAATATTTTATTTGGACAGTATCTGAAACCTACTCTGGCAAGTGGCGTAGACAACTTTATGTTGATCCAATATTTTATTTATTTAAAAAAGTTGTTTGGCGTAATTATGAGGCAAGCTATGATGTTAAAGAGCTTGAGCCTCACTCACGAAAAAACAGCACCTACGTGCTGCAAGAATATTTTGTCCCAGTCAATGAAGTCGCGAGCTTTATCAAAAAAATTGGCAAAATTCTTCAACGTTATCGCGTCAATGTGCTTAATATTTCTATTCGACATGCAATACAAGATCCTGGGACGCTATTAAGCTGGGCCAGCAGTGAAGTGTTCGCTTTTGTGATGTATTATAAAGAGCGCGTTAATGAACTTGATAAAAATAAAGTCCCCATCTGGACGCGAGAACTTATTAATGCAGCACTTTCTTGTGGAGGCAGGTATTATTTACCTTATCAACCTCATGCAACTTATGAGCAATTTCTTAAGGCATATCCTAGAGCACGCGAATATTTTAAACTCAAACAAAAACTTGATCCTAACAATACCTTTAGAAACAAACTTTTGGATAGCTATTATCGTCAAGAAAAACAACAACCACAAGAACTCAACGCTTCAGAATTTAAAGAAGTTTTCTGCAATACGCAATCACGTGATAATTTTTATTTGTTCTTACAGAACATATATAATATTTTTCCTGAAAACCCCTTTCATCTTCTTATCTATCAGCAAACAATGAAACATGATACCGATCAGAAAATCTATGCTGCCATTCAAGAGGAACTACCTAAAATAAAACCTTTTTTGAGTGAACTTAGATATGCACTTCCAGCACTTTTTGCACAAAAAAAAGAAATGGCTAAAGAAACGCTTCAATTACTTCCGAATGATAAGCCGATTGACGGTTTTGTTGAGATTGGCTCAACAGGACGTTACGCTAGCCAGCTCAAAAAGCATTATGATATTTCAAAACTATATTTTATTCATGATGTGGCACCCAATTTCTCACCCGTCGATATTGCAGAGCGCGGTAGTCTTACGAAATATGGCCAATTTATTCCTTTCAATAATTATCATGAAATTACCGAAAATCAAATTAAGAGTGAATCTATCGAGTTAATTATTTGCTACATCGGGTTACATCACTGCCCTCCAGAAAAACTTGCCAGCTTTGTGCAATCACTCTATCGCATTTTAAAACCAGGTGGTTCACTGATTCTGCGCGATCATGATGTTAAAACACCACAAATGCATGCCTTTGTCTCGCTTGTTCATGCAGTTTTTAATGCAGGATTAGGAATTAGCTGGGAAAACAATCAAAAGGAACTAAGACATTTTAACTCTTTAGCATATTGGATCCAGTACCTTGAGAAATTTGGATTTAAAACGAATGGTCAAACAATTCTGCAAGATTATGATCCTTCTTTGAATACATTAATCAGATTTGTCAAATGAATTATTATACGTCAGTAAAATTCACAGCATAATACGCCAAAATGAAGGATATACAACATATTATTTGTAAAGTGAAATTTTGATGATTATATCTAAAATTTAAGACCTTTCATCTTGAAACAATTTACCTTTACGCCATCAAAATTTATGATGCCAACACTTTAGTTACTTTTGGAAATCTGCTGTGTTTAAGTTTTTTCAAGATGTTTGGGAGCTAAGCCCATTTATTCCGACGGTTATTAAAAACAAAACACTGATGATTTGCCATCGTTTTCTACCTTGGCTCTGTGAGCCTGTATGCCATACAAGCGATATACTATGTCATAAATCGGCAGGATTATTAAAGCTTGAAGATTTATTGCCCGATCCTGTGATGGATGCAATGGATTGGTGTACCGAACACCCTATGACCACAGGCGCTATTTTTGCTGGCGCTGCGATATTAGCTTATTATAGCTGTTTCAAAAAACCTGTAATTAAATCTGAAAAAACAACAGAGTCTTCAGTACACCAACGTTCTACATTTCTTGCCCATGGCGGATAAATGTAACGTAACTATCCAGCAAATAATGATTATTACTTTTTTACTAATTTTTCATCTAAATTTACTGAAGAACGCTTCCCTAGATTATCGAAATGTCTGTATAACCATTCCGACATTTTGGCGCGTCCACGATTATAGAGCATTAATAGAAAGTCCCAATCACTTGAAAATTTGGACGCTGCAGATAAATCAGCCAATGCTTTATCTGCACTAACTGAATGTAGAAAAATATATTTGAATTTTTCTTTATATTCTTCTTTTATCCAATCTTTATCCATTAACTTGTGAACAAAATCAATTGCACGAAATTCTTTTAATAAAGCAGAGTTAAACGAAATTTCATTCACTCGATTAAATATTTCTGAAGGGAGCATAGGTGGCGCTGATCGCTCAATCGGATTGACATGAATAATCATAATATCAGAACTTTCGACATGATAGAAAAATGGAAAAAGAACAGGGTTTCCTGAATAACCACCATCCCAATAATATTCTCCATCAATTTCAACTGCTTTGAAAATATCTGGCAAGCAGGCCGAGGCTAATGTAGATTGTGCTGTTATTTCCTCTGTACGAAAAACCTTTACTTGCCCTGTTCGTACGTTGGTAGCGGAAAGAAATAGTTTCGTTATTTGACAATCATTTAATCTATCGAAGTCTACATTCGCTTCTAGGATATCTTTTAAGGGATTAAAATCTTGAGGATTAAGTTGATAGGGAGAAAACCAATGCGTCATCGCCTGAAACATTTGATAAAAGATAGCATGTTCCATGTTGTTGCCATACCAAAATTTTTCCCAGGGCAATTGTTGGCATGGATTGTATAATTTTCCAGATTTTGAAACATCTTGCCAAAAATTACGCAGTTTTTCTCTAGCTCCTTCTCTTCCGCCAACGAGCAAACCATAAGCCAAAACAACTGCATTCATGGAACCCGCACTTGTTCCGCTGATCCCTTCTAAATGGATCCTGCCATCTTCTAAGAGCCGATCTATCACTCCCCAAGCAAATGCGCCGTGTGCTCCCCCACCCTGAATGGCCAAATTAATCAACTTAAAATTCTCAGGCTTTGCCATGTATTCACTAAAGTATTTATTATCTGCTAACGTAGGATCGCCTTTCCCATATTTTTTATTACGCTGTGATTCCTTCATCTTTCTCTCCGGCCCTTTGCCTATTAGGCGCTCATTTAAGCATAGCAATAATTTTATGAAATGAGCTGGGCAGAGATCCAGACTAAGCAATATATATCATACCATGCTTTTAGTTGATTAACTGATCAAAGATTTTCTGGCTTAAACTTGCGACAAAGATTTATATTTTTCCCCGAAACCATAAAAATGCCCTCTCCGCGATAATGAAGGGTTTGTGGATATTTCGGCGAAATAGACACATGTGCTTTTAGTACATCGAGAATAAAAGAAGAGTACTTTTTAAGAAAGGTTGTAGCTATTACTTTGCACTCAAAATTTACATAACATTCCTTTATCAAGGGAGCAGAATCTTTTTTCCAGCAAGCGGTGTCAATTTGAAATGTGTAAACTTATCAAGCTCATCTCCTGAAGTATTCCCAATTCCGACGACCTGATTGACTGAATCTACTGTAGGGATATTAATGACACAGCTTTTGCTTTTTCGTATCATTTCATAGCTGTGATTGCCAGACCAAATGTAGCAACCAATTAAAGAAGGTGAAAACATCATGACAGTATACCATCCCATCGTCATAATATTGGTTTGCTCTTTATACGCAGGCTTACCAATACAACCGAACCTGGCTCAAGAAATCGACGAATGTTTGCTATAGAAAAATTTCTTTTTTGATAAATTTTATGATGCTTTTGCAAAGCAATGAAACTATCTGTACAGAATAGTACTGGTTATCATTCAGAGCAATTTCAAGATTAAATTTTTTAAATAATTTTCATCTACCACTAGACGCCGTATATTTAGTTTTATAGTATGCGTCTCATATTCTAACCAGATTACTTAATGGGATTATAATGACAATTAGCTTTAACGATTTTCATTCACTTTATAATGCGTCGGTGCGACTGTATGACTTAAAGCAATACGCTCTTGCACTAGAAAAATTTAAAACTTGTCTTTTATTCTTAACCGAATCTTCCATGAAAGAGAATTCATGGATCAAGAAAATAAAAGGATATATAACGAATTGCGAAAATATTTTAAAAAGGGGCCTCATACCAGACAACGCAGATTCATTGAATGCTTTGGCTGATTACTACTACAATTCAAATGAATACCTCTTAGCTATCAGCACTTACCAACAGTTGATTGATTTATTACTTCAAGATCATAATCATGATAAAACCGCATTGGCAAATGCTTATTGGAATCAGGCCATGGCTTATAAAGCGCTTGATGAAAATCCCACGGATGCAAAAGATTCAATGAAAACGAATGAGCATGGTCATATTCAAAAAGTAAAAAGACTTGTTATCCTTGCAAAAGAAAATTATCAACTTCGCAAAGATATTCAAGCATGTAATGCTTATTTATCTGAATTAGCATCTGAGCATGCAATAACACAATTTGATGAAGCTATTGATTACGTCAGATTAGGATTCACCCAATCACAACCTCAAGAAAGCTATCAACGCGCCTTGGAATCAGTTGAAAACGCATTACAAACATTTAAAGAGGTTTCTGCTCCTTCTGAATTGGATACGACTATCAATGGATGGTGTATTAGACTTGAGCATGAATTAAAACGAAAATTTAATCGCGCACCAGTCATGCATTTTTCTCACATAAACAAAAATGAATGTCAAAAAGAAACTCCTCATCTTCTTCCTAAAAAATCCGCTGAAAGAACCACTTTTGTTCCTAGCTCTGCTGATCAGAGCACAAAACAGTCCAATAGAAAATGTGATAAAAAAACACGTTTTTACTAAAAGATCTTAATGCCAACCTGCAGACCTAGCACCCACTATGAAGAACATGCATTGCTTTTTTGATAGTGGGTGCTAGAATGAGCCTTTTTCACTGCACTAACTCACTGTTTAGAGTAAAGGAGTGTCAGGATATGCTAAGCTATGATTTTCCCTTCACAGATGCGTCTTTTGAAGATGAACTTTCTGAAAATGATTTTAACGATCTTTATAGTTTGGAAGACAAGCAGTTTTATGAGTCGATCCGTCGCTTATATTTAACAGGTGATCCTACCTATCAATCTATTATTGATAAATTAGATCCTTATGTCCAAGAATGTTTCCACGAGTACTTAAGTAACAAAGCCAAGTTTATTAAATATAAAAATCGTACTAAAAATACGGGTGGTCTTTATTATGCTAGCGAGCCTCTAATAGAGCCACTATACATGCCAAAACCGACCGGAATATTGCACAGATTTGAATCTCATAGCGCTGATTGTAAGCGAGACTTTGCTGAGTATCGTTTAGGATCAAGATACCGCGATCCCCATACTTTGTGTAAAAAACCACGCATTAGCTAAAATAATTCTAGACGCTGCCTAAAATTTAATAAAAAAATTTAGGCAGCTTTTGTGGTTACTTTAATTGCTGGATTTTCTTCGCAATAATGTTCTTAACAATATAACCTAGTAAAGCAAATAAAAGTACAGTAATCCATGCCGTAACAACATATTCGTCGATGAGTAAAAACCATATTCCACAAACAACGAAAATCAAAGAAAACACCTCTACCATGATAAGTACAGGGATACCGTACGATGTAGCCATTTCTTCGTAAATATCTGACAACTGAATCTTCTCTGGTGTTTTGGTGAGATCTTTTGTTATCTTTCTCGTCGAAATGAAATACCCTAGCCCTATTATTATCAAAAACAAGACTGTCAAAGATAATTCAAATACCCATTGAAATTTTGGTAGCTCTACCCATTCTAAAGCAATGAATGTAACGATAAAGAGCGGAATAAAAATCTTTGCCATTTTTTTAAAAAGTGTACAGATGGAACGATACTTTTCCTCAGAAGGAACAATGTAACCGGCACCAAAAATGCTCCATGGGTAAAATACCATTCTTTCTGCTGCATCCTTTTTAAACACGATGCTAACAAAACCATCAAAAAAACCCATCGATCATGCACTCCCAAAATTGAACTCGCTAAACTAAATATATCATAGCATGAGTAACTTGTTTTTGATTGAACGCTTGAGCTAGATGTAGGTATCCAACATAGTTATATAATTAAAAAGTAGCGCGAGAAAACAGGCTATAAGATCCTAAGCACTTTCAAGAATCATATAGCCATTTTTCAATTTTTACCCATTTGAGCTTTTTTAGGGGCTCTATGTGATATTTCTTTAGACTTTAGTGTTTCTTTCGATTGAGAATGCACTTCCTGTCGCAGATGAGTCCCCTTTGTCCAACGTGGCGCTAAGTACGATAATACTCTACCAACCATTGTTGGTTGATCTTTTTCAGCATTGTGCGCAGATAAATTTGCCAATCTACGTCGGATATTCCCGGCATGATTCAATACATCTAGACCATTGGCAATCTTGGGAATAGTAGTATGCCACGGCACGAAAGCAATATTGGTTGCAAAAGCCATCCCAGCTTGTATCCCCCTTGCAAAATTAGCGCAAATCATCACTTCGTTTGCACTATTAGGATAAATTGCTTCATATCCATGCAATAAAATATCGGGGCCATATTCTAAAATACTTGCGGCTGGATTTGTTACCAGCTGATAAGTCACCCCCAGTGCCACCCCGCCATTATAAAGACGGTAATAAAATTCAGGATCCTTGAATTGTGCCCAAATACTAGCCATAACCTTTTCCTTGTCTAAATTGATAAATGCACTATTTAACACTTTTTTGCGGCTCTAAGAATATATTTTTTATATAGAATTCACAACTCTGCTTTCACATACAAATCGTGGTATGATCGGGCCTGGAGGCCCTCAACATGCATAATACAGCGCTTGCAATAGCATGGGCAGAAAGATCTCTCATTGAACATGGATATAACATTAATAGCCCTTTAGAGCCGGTACGTGAAATGCCATGGTCCAGCGTTTCTCGCTTTTCAACTTCACAAGGTTTTGTTTATTTTAAACAAATGGCTGAGCCCTTTGCGATTGAACCTGTTTTACTACGCTTCTTAGAAAAGAAATTATTGGCCAAGGTGCCTCATGTCATTGATATGGAGCGTTCATTTCTTTGCTTTTTGATGAAAGGATCCGGCACGACATTACGTAATATTTTAAAAGCAGATTATCAAACAGATTTAGTTTCAAAAACGTTAAAAATGTATGCAAAAATCCAGCTAGATGTAATAAAACATGCTGATGAACTTTTAACGCTTGGCGTTCCTGATTGGAGACTGGCAAAACTTCCGGAACTTTACCTTGAACTAATTTCGCAACGTGATTTATTGAGATGCGATGGATTAATAGATACTGAAATTACTACCTTGCAGCATCTTTATCCCAAATTTTGTGAATTGTGTACTCAATTGGCAGCTTATAAAATTCCAGAAACAATAGAGCATGGTGATTTTCATGATAATAATATTTTACTTGAAGATCAGGATGTTTTTATCAATGATTGGGGAGATGCTACCATCTCCCATCCTTTTTTCTCACTCGCTTCGTGGCTTAATAGCGCTGAACGAAATCATGCTTTAAAAGCAACTGATCCAAGAACATTGATGTTGCAAAATGCATACCTAACCATCTGGCAAGAATATGCTCCTTTAGATAAATTAATTGAGATCCTTTCTGTTGTTAAAAAAATTAGGCATTTTCAATTTGCTTTGAATTTTCGACGTGTCAACGAATGCCAAGGGATGGATAAATTAAAACAATTTCATGGTTATATGGCAGATGCACTCAGAGATTTTATTGCGATTTTTTAAAAAAAAACCGGGAGAAGACCCCGGTTTTTAACATTGAAAAAGATTATTTACAAGCTTTTGGCTTTGTGCCAGCAAATCTGCCTTGATTATTCAGCACTTCCGTGACTTCGTCATAATAGAACCCAGCGTATAAACCAGAGCTGCATTCTGATTTATTGCAAGAATCAGAAGCAAGTACATATTTTCCTTTGTTTTGTATTATGGAACAAACACATACTGCTTTAGCAGGATTTTCCTTATCGATGGTGCAAACGCTATCCATACAATCTGCCCACTGCTTACCACCAGGGCAGCTAAGGTAACTTGTCACAGGATAATAACGAGAGTGGATCGTTTTTTCGCCCTTTACGGTCCTTGCTCCTCGGCAAGATTCAAGTCCAATGGAAGGCCCAACCTGTGCAGAACAATGGCATAGAGCTTCATCCTTATTATCAGGGTTAGGCTCACATTTAGCAGCGGTGCACAAGGCATATTCACCTTCACACACAACGGCCATAGCCGTTTGATGCAGGCTGAAAATGATGAGAGTGAGACAGAATAGGAAACTCTTATTTATCAGTGAAATAGCATTTTTCACCATAACGCATCCTTGGGTTGTATCATTCTTGGTAGCTCTATAGATATAAAACGAGTATATGAAATAAGATACAGAATAACAAATTAGTTATTTAACTTTCATTTAACATTAAACATCCCGTTTATCTGTTATTGCAAGCAATCTATCCTTTTGGCCTTCTTTCTTAAGGTTTAACTAAGATAAAAACAACCCCTTAAATAAGGGGAAAGAAAAATGTTTAATCGTACTTATTATGTTCTTCAAGCAAAAAAAATCGGATGGCTCAGTGTATTAGCAACAACAGCAATCCTAAGCATTTTGCAAGCGCCCGTTATGCCATTAACGCTTATGGGGCTTCTACTAGGCGTCAGCGCACTACAAGTTTTGCCGCTCTTTAATAAAACAATTTCGACTTTATTACTTTTAACGACACCATTACTTGTATTAGCAACGCCTATTGCCCTGCCTTTCAATGTTGGTTTTCTCGGTTTAATTGCCTACCGACTAAGTTCATCAGATAAAATAACAGAAGCATTGAAGAAAACGCATGCAATGGGAGACAAAGAAAAAGACGATCTTGCTCAAGTAGAAAAATTAGAGCGAAAAACAGGTATTAAGGTTGCAGAAAAACACATCTGCGAAGTAGATGCAAAGAAATTTTCTCCCAATGCAGCTGCTGCCGGAGGACTAGCTAATCATGAAATTTATATTTTCGATAATATCCTGAAAGCCCCCTTCACTTCAAAAGAAAAGAAAGCGGTTTTTGCTCATGAATTCGGTCATCTCAAAAATATGGACTTTTTAGCAACAGTCACTTCTAATTTATTATATTGGAATACAATCGCTTGTGCCTTTTTTGCATTTTCAGCACCCGTTGCCTTGTTGATAGCATTGACTGCACATTTTGCCTCCTTTGGCGTTTCACAAGCCTGTGAATTGCTTGCTGATCAATTTGCTGCCGAGCATGCAAATCCACGTCAACTTATGGGTGCTCTCGATAAACTTGTCATGCAGAAAAAATTGATGGATGCCAATAACAAAGAACATAGTTTATGGGAACGCCCTAAATCCTTGCTCAATGATTTAAAAAGAAAGACGGGAATGATCTCTCATCCTGCAACGGAAGTGCGTAAATCTTATTTAGCAGGCTATGCGGTTGAAAAGGATGCCGTCAAACACCGTAGAGCACCTTAAGATCCAAAAGTACCTTAAGGCATGTCGTCTTAAGGTACTTTTTAATGTTCTTTATTTGAAGCATCAATCTTAATTTCATAAGAAGCAATATTTTTAATATCTTGCTTTCTTAATTCAATATAGCTGATTTTCTTTTTCTGTCTTCTGCCATCGGTTAAATGAATATATCCTGCTGTTTGCGCAACGATCCCTTTTTTATCTTTTAATATCACTCTATATTTTACAAATAGTTTCTGAGAAGACATATTATCGAGAGCAAATTCTCCGCGTACGAAATCTGTTCCTTTTGCTTTTTCATGATACAGCCTTAATTCACCATCCATTTTATTGTTCATTTTAAGGAAAATATTCTTAGCATTATATTTTCCATTCGTTTGTGCTAGATTGATTGAACCTACCGCAGACATTTTGCAATCATTGATGCCATTTTTTGTAACACATTTTCCAGTATGCTTGTTCATATCTTGCTCAGCATGAAGCGCCGTAACGACTAAGCACACCATGGTAAAAAAAACAGTCCTTAAAGTCATAGGTATAACCTTCATATCAGGAAATCTTGTCGCTATATCGGCCAGAAATAACTTTTAGTTAAATTTTGTTACCTTGGACTGACAAACCCTATGAAGGTGTGTTTATACTGGCTGCCAAGCCAACTTTAAAGTAAAATTTTACGTTGTCACCTAACGGTTTATTTAAAAATAAGAAAAAACATGAAAGTTCAAAATAAATTAAAATATCTTGTTATTCCTTTATTGTTAATTAAAATAATTGCGGCAAATGCGTTAATGCCAGACGAAAAAACCATCGAAGCTTTAAAGCCCAAGCTTAACAGCGAGAGGATAGCGTACTTCTTCGGCAATTATCATATTGAGCAATTGAATGTCTGCTCATCTGTTTTTCCAGAAAGCCGAATTTCTAATTTATATTCCTCGCATGATGATGTTAAGATCATGAGGACTTTAGCGATTGTGAATTATGTCACGCCCATCAATCCTCTTCTCAAAACCTCTCATACAAAAATCCTTACTGGTACATCTATTGGGATCGCTCTTCGTGATGCGGGTTGGGAAGTAATTAAAAAACCGATTTACTTTGGCGAAATAACCTTATCTGCCAATGTGATGAAATGGATGCATGAAAAAACTCGCTCAACAGGTACTATTCACATCTATCAGCTAGAAGTAAAAAGCGATGAACATCCAACGCTGATCCCTTATTGTACTATTATTGAAATTCACAGCCCGCAGTATTTAACCAATACATGGTTGAAAGCGCTTAATGGTAAGGACTTTATCGAACATCAAACTGCCAATTCAAATGTCAATAATTTACTCCCTCGCATTGAAAAATGTTTGGCTGAGTTTCCAATTCCTGGAATTCAGACAAAATAACTATATTCTTGGAAGTAAAGCGTGGTTATTGGTTCTACGCTTTACCTGCATCGTGCTATCCAATGAACAACTTAAAGGAAGACGTTTCAACCGTGCTTGGTTCGGTGTAAATTGAGGCGTGATAGATAATAAATCAAACTGTTCTGCTAAGTGAGAAACATCATCTGATTTATCCTGGCGTAATCTTTTTAATAAAGTAGCTTGACGTTTTACTTTATCTTTAACATCACATTGAATGGATTGAAGAAACTCAGTTACTTTCTGCGATTGCAGCGCTGACAGTGGATTGTTAGATAAAAATAATTCTCTTAACGCCGTTAAGGTTGAAAATGAACAAGGCAAAACACTAATTTGGTTGTTTGCCAAATAAAGCCATGAGAGCACTTTTAAATTTTTAATATCTTCGCCTATGCTGACTAAATGCATATTATCGTAGGCAACCCATTTCAGCTGAGGATTGGTGTACAACATATCAGGCAGCTGCGAAGTATTACCACCACTACAGTAAAAAAATTGAAGCTGAGTCAAATCTTTAAGATGCTTAGGGAAAAAAGTGATAGCTGTATCATACAGATCCAGCATCAACAAATTTAGACAAATATTAATATTTTCTGGCAATGTTTCGAGCAAGTTTCCATTTAACTCTAAACGTTCAAGTTGCGAAAAAATGGCTTGATTTTGACTAATACTACGAGCCGGCAGTCTTGTAATATGTTCAAGCCTTAGAGATTTTGCAATAGGTGGCGGTAATTGCAACTGAATTGTTATTTCATTGATTGCAATTAATAGTTGATCTGCTTCGCTTAGATCAGCGACACTATTTTCTCCCCAAGGATATTTCATTAGCGACTTTACACATTCAAAATTTTTATTTAACTGTTGCTGTGCTGCTTTATTTCCATCTGATAACGCAAGAATTTTGGCGAAATGCTGCTCAAGAAATTTTATTTCACTATAAATACGCTTTAACCTTGTTTTAAAGTTTTCTTTAGTAGGCTCAAGCACTAATTCAGAGGGAGAAATTGCGCGGATCCGCTTACGCCAAAAATATTCATCTCTTGTGATATTATTCATGTCTTGACAGGTATCAGCTAAAGATAACTGTGCTTGCAACGGTAATTCATCAATAATTTTAAATATAAGCTCTAGAGGTAGGTTGAGAAAATCACTGTGGATCTGTGCAGAGAGCATACCATCTTCCTTGATTTGCAATTGAAGGGTACATATAAATTTTATACTAGAAGTGCACTGAAACATTCAAGCTTTTTTTCATCTGTTCTTGCTAACATTCACTCTGCCGCAAGTAGTCCCAAAGCTACCGCACAAGATCAATCAATTTCCATCTCAACCTTTTCGCCACTTGAAGGCCATCCCTATGATTAGCTTCAATTTCCGAATGAATAATCAGTGAATTATTCATGGCGGCTTTACCACTTTCTTCACCGCCAGAAAAGGAACAGCGATGGTTTCTCTCATAAAGCAACCTCTACGTGTGGTTGTTAGGCTGTGTGAATAAGGGTTATCCTGCAAGGCTTTTCGCCTATGCTATCTTATAGATTGTTAACAAAATTCTTAGTTGGCTTGCTCATTAATGCGCAAAAGACGAGAATATCCGGCGCCTATAGCATCTTCAAAGCTTGTTTTGTAGAGGACAATGTGGGTAGACACCAAACCCTAGATAAACATGTTAAACAAAATGTAGCCTGGATTAAAACACTTCCAGGTGTTGCCAAAGTAATCATCGGGATTTCTGAAAGCTGCCGCCATAAATACCCCCCTGGGCATATTCGTTTTAAGATGGATGTCGATGGTGGCATTAAACTCAATGCTTATTCTGGCAATGGTGTCACAGACTTATTTGTGAAAATTGATCCCATTTTGGCTCGCGAACATATTAAAGCACTCATCGCAGCACGGTTTACAAGATAAATGAAAGATCTAGCAGATTAAAAAATTTTCCTTAAAATACAATGTGATAATTCATTAATAATATAAGTTTTACAACCAACACTTAAAGTGGTTAGGCAAAATACATAAATACTTGCTTGTTTAATTTTTACTTATAGTAGCGCTGTGTTATTGTCCTTATTTAGTGCAAAACGTTAAAAATAAAATGTTGTAAATACCCTACTCATGAATAATCCGTATACTGATAATGATATCATTCACGCTTATCTTACCTATTATCGTACTCAAGACAAAACCTTTGATTGGGCCCAAGACATGATCGAACAGAGGCTTAGCGCCCCTGATTCTTTACAACTGATATTTAACTTAATTCTTGCTTGTGAAAATGAAGAAGAACTTGCCTACGTTGCCGCAGGTCCTTTGGAAACATTGATTGAAAAACATCATAACCAAGTTCAAAATACGCTCGACACACTGGTACGACAACATGCTGTGATGCGTAGAGCTGTGCAAGGTGTTTGGTTAGCTGAAGGATCCCCGGCCAGAAAAACCTTAGATAACATTTTGCTAAAATACGATTTGCATTACGGCTCACTCTAACAAATTAATCTCTCAGGAATATCAGATGACATTTGAAGCTCTTGGTTTACCTAAACATTTATTACAAGCCGTTAACGACAAAGGCTATACTACCCCTTCACCTATACAGGCCCAAACTATTCCTGTTGTACTCCAAGGGGGCGATTTAATGGCCTGCGCACAAACAGGCACAGGAAAAACAGCAGGTTTTGTTTTACCAATATTACAAAGGCTTAACGAAAAACCTCGTGCAAAAAGTAACCGTGCACTTGTCTTAATACTCACCCCAACACGAGAATTAGCGGCCCAAGTACATGAAAGTGTGCTCGCATATGGTAAATATCTCAATTTACGCTCTACTGTTGTTTTTGGTGGCGTAAAAATTAATCCCCAAATGATGCGCTTACGAAGTGGTGTTGAAATTTTGGTTGCCACGCCCGGACGATTGCTTGATCTTTATCAGCAAAATGCTATTAAATTTTATGATATTGAAGTGCTAGTGTTAGATGAGGCAGATCGAATGCTAGATATGGGCTTCATCCATGACATTAAAAAAATTCTGTCACTTCTGCCTTCTAAGCGGCAAAATCTTTTATTTTCCGCTACATTTTCACCCGAAATTCGTCAATTAGCCAAAGGCTTATTACATCAACCTGTGGAAATTAATGTCACCCCGGAAAACACTACTGCAGAAACAGTAAAACAAAAAGTCCACCTAGTGGACAAAAACCAAAAAACAGCACTCTTAAGTCATTTGATCCGTCAACAAAACTGGTATCAAGCCTTAGTTTTTACTCGCACCAAGCACGGTGCCAACAAATTGGTAAAGCTACTCAACCAGGATAATATTAGCGCGTTAGCAATTCATGGCAATAAAAGCCAGGCACAACGCACGAAAGCATTGGACAGCTTTAAACAAGGAAAAATCCAAATTTTAGTGGCAACAGACATTGCAGCTCGAGGTATCGATATAGATCATCTTCCTCAAGTAGTCAATTTTGAATTGCCTAATGTTCCAGAAGATTATGTCCACCGAATTGGTCGCACAGGTCGCGCTGGGGCTTGCGGTCAAGCTATATCACTTGTAAGCCATGATGAAATAAAGCAACTACGTGCCATTGAACGCTTCATAAAGCTTCCTCTAGAACGCGAACAAGTAGAAGATTTCAAACCAAAACCAGTATCAGCAACGCCTCTCCCCTCTGCTCAAAGAACAATGTCTACAGGTGAAAAAAACAATCCACCCTCAAGACGACGTCCTGCTAGAAAACGAAAGCATCCCAGCCTAGAAAAAAGTAACACTTAATGCTTTGGCTGGATGCCGCTAATGATCGCTTTTAAAATAACGCTAAGAGTTTCTGCTTGGCGTTATCATTCGCTTTTATTTCTGTAGAATCGCTTGAGCTAGGCTTCATGTTTTCTACATGCATCTTAAGTACAGACAGAAAATCAGCAGGAATGCCCTTGAACATCTGAAGATGGCCAGCGTAGAGTTCTAGCAGAGTACGTTGTTCTATTCTCGCAGCAATAAGGTCTGATTCAAGATGTTCATGCTCTGCTGATAACGTCTTAACTGCTTTTTCGAGCTCAGCTAAATGCACTTTTCGTCTTTCTCTAGACAATTTTGCACTTTCTCTATTCGCTATCAATCTTTTTTGTTGTTTATCCGTCAGTGGCTCGCTTCGCGTTTCATTTTTTTGTTTGCTTTCTCTTGGTTTGCGTTTTGACTCGGTTTGTGTAGCAGAAACCTTTTTTGGTGCAACATTCCTTTTTCTCTTTTCGGGCTTTTGTTTTTGCTCACTTTCTATAGATTCATCATCTTGCGCTGGTAAGTGACATGGTGTTGCAGCGGGTATACCATCTGCAAAACTGGAGATATCACTTGCAGTAGAGCCGTTTTCTTGCGAGGAAAGGCTATCAGTAAAAATCAGTTTTGGATCTATCGTTGGTTGAAGAAAGGATTGCCATGCTTGAAGATCTTCTTGAGAAATATAATCTACAAGCTCCCCTAGTGTTGGTCTTTCTAAATCTAGTCTTAATTCATCCCACAGTGATTCTTCACTTTCAGCCGGTCCAAAATTCATCATGCAAAGCCTCATCATAAATAATTTATATGTTGACTGACTCATGTTAGGGTCGTCATATTTCAATAAAATACTATCACTATGCAAAATAACTTCCGCGTATTAAAAGATAAAAGGCCTATTGCAGTCGATAACTGTCACGAAAATAAGGGGCAATATTTTGTCTAATGCTAAAAAAACCTTGCCAGCATTATTTATTGGGCATGGGAGCCCCATGAATGCAATTGCTGACAATAGCTTTACAGAAAAAATGCAAAAGCTAGGCAGAATTCTCCCTCGCCCTGAAGCCATTTTAGTGATATCTGCTCACTGGGAAACAGATAACACCTGGGTATCAGCAACCTTGCAACCCGAAACAATTCATGATTTCTACGGATTTCCCGAAGTCCTCTATAAAATACAATATCCAGCTCAAGGCAACCCAACTTTAGCACACAAACTCGAATATAATGTATTATCAGGTCAATGCTATGTAGATGATAAGCGCGGGCTAGATCACGGCGCGTGGTCAATCCTGCTCCATCTTTTTCCTCAAGCAAATATTCCTGTCATCCAATTAAGCTTAGATCGCTATAAATCGCTACAAGAACATTATGCCTTAGCACAACATCTTCGCGTTTTACGTAATCAAGGGGTACTCATCATCGGCAGTGGTAATATTGTGCATAATTTACAACTGATGCAACAATCTGAGAATGCTCAACCGCATAAATGGGCAGTTGCTTTCGATGCTTTTATTTGCGAAGCCTTAGAAAATCGTGCATTCGAACAAATTCTAGAATTTCGTCAGTATGCGCCTGAAGATTCAGCGAAGCTTTCAGTCCCGACCTTAGAACATTTTGTACCCCTTCTCTATACACTTGCGGTCAGCGATGATAACGATAAAATTACTTACCCAGTGGAGGGGTTTCAATATGCCAGCCTATCCATGCGATCAATTCAATTTGGCTAGTGAAACTTGGCATCTTTAATCTATTTTTATAAAAGCTTTAGTGATCAATTTTTAATAAAGATTTCTGGGCTATAACCCTACATCTAGCCTATTTAAAAAATGAAGCGAAATATCTATACCCCATCATTTTAAAAAAGTGCATATATCCTTCTTTGCCAAGGGATTGAGTAAGGAAATATTCACACCAATATGGATTAATTTTTCTCAAAAAAAGCTGCATTAATTAATAAAAAAGTGCTTTGATTATTTCGAAAAATTGTGTAATCTAATTTTTCAGTTAATTAGATTACAAGAGAAAAATGATGCGAAGACTATCAACAAACGAAATATGTAGTATTTCAGGTGCAGATTACACAAGCGATATTATGGCTACGGCAGGAACCTTATATGTCGCCGGCACAATAATGAGCGGAGTATCTTCAGTGACATACGCAGCAGGAGCTGCCGCAGTTGGATTAGTTGGCGCAACCAATCCAGTAGGATGGGCTCTAGGTGCTGTCACTTCTGTCCTAGCGCCTGCACTTGGACTATCTGCTCCAATTCTTATTGGCATGAAAATATCACAAGCTAATCCAGAACTTAGCACAATATTAGTCGATAAATATCATTCGTATTTTGGCTAACCATGGGATCGCAAGATCCCACCCTCTTTTAATTAAAATATTAAATTTACTTTTCTAGCCTTTAGGTGAAAATCGATATTTATCCTCCTACTGCACGTTTTCATTCACGTAAACTGATGGTATCATTCAGCCAGACATGAAAATATATTATCAGTTTCATAGCCCATGCGGTGGGCTAAATGTCACAATTTTTTTCATCATCGGGGAAAAAAATGATCGAATTTACTGCAAGCAAAGGCGAAGAAGAATTTCATTTAATCCAACAAACCCGAAACCCTCCCGTTAAGCAACAAACAAGTTATATTTGGATCCTTTCTTCACGTCATGATATATATGGTGAGCATGTTAATTGCCCTAAAAAATCACAAAATTTCACTCCCTTTGCGCTTAAAGACGCAGAAGAAACCGAAGCGTGCGATATAAATGATGACTATGAGCGAATTAAAGCAGCACTTTTAATAGGTCAGAAAGTGACTGCTCTTCGCTGTGGAAAAAAAATCAATGAGCTCTGCGTCATTGATTATGAACAGCACGCCCCCCTGATTATTTATAACGGCTGGCCCGAACAAAATGCATCATTTCGCTCAGTACTTGATAAAAATGAATTCTCATCATTAGGACTTTCCTCCTATCCTGCCTCCAAATTCATGATCTTTGATATGCCCGAAGAACAACAACACACAGGCGGACAATTTTCCAGTCTTGCCAAAATGGTGGAAACTGATCCTCAGTTAAAAAATTTAAAGAATGAAAAATCTGAAGTGACTATAGTAACTTCTGCTTATCATCTACCTAGGGTAAGAAGATTATTTGATTCAAAGTATTTTAAAAATCCTTTCAATTTACAAACAACCCAAATTTCTTTTTATGGCGTGGATAGATTATTTAATCGTCCTTGTGCACAAAGAGATCTATTGGGAGAATTGAAACGTTTGAAGGAGTACTCTGAAATTAATCATATCGGAGCTCCTATTCAAGGCGATTGGTACAATGTAAAATCGCTTCAAGCATGGACACCATTGCGAGAATCAGCAAAAGAAGTCATGGACTCAGCACCAACATCATCGGCCTCATTAAAGACAAAAAACAAACGACAAGCGATATAATGTGCCACTGCCAACATGATTAGTGTTACGTGAGCCTTCGGCAGTTGTATGTGATTTGAATTTTCTCCTCTTTTTCGTTAGAACCGGATCGATCAATGAACAAAAAAAATAAATACTACCTTGGAAATTGATTGCAAACATTCCAGTGAAATTAATGCGATTGTTACTAACTTTATGACACCGCAAAAGCAATTCGTTATTAGGCGAACTATCCGGGAATGACGGTTCTTCTGGTGTTAATGAGGCTACTGAGTTTTTCTTCGGTCGACCGAATAGATTTTTTGGCCTATTGATACTAATCTTCGATTCTTGCAGCTTAAATTGCAACCATATGCAGAAATCAATTAATCCAAGAAGTAAGCTTTGTTCTTCAATGCGGCATTGTCGTATCTTTTATTTTAATTGAGTAATAGATTCAGTTGAGAGATAAATCAGCATTGGCGCTTTCGTTAGATTGCCCTGGTTCCAAAATTGGGCTCAGTTTGCCGTAGATTCGTGCATATACTTATAATCAAATTGATACTTAATGCGTGATCTATCACTGATTTTTATGGCTTACCGAAGGTTCACAAAAGGATCAATGAAATCTTGATCCTTTTTTATCAAGAAGTTGTTACTACTCATACTTTGAGACTGTTGATAAATACGGTTTTAATCTAAATATACTCAAAATAGCTGCCCCTCAGACGATAACTGACATGTAATGAATAAAAAGTGTAGTCCTCGCAATATATGGAGTATTAAATGTCAAATACGTGGCTACCTTGGGCAATCTTTATTGTTATTGTGATTGCCTTATTAATATTCGATTTGGGGATTTTACACAAAGAGAATAGAGAAATTGGCATCAAAGAAAGTCTGTATACCAGTCTAAGTTATATTATTATAGGATTAATTTTTGGGGCTTGGATTTCGATTGATCAAGGCGCACAAAAAGGAGCAGAATACTTCACTGGTTTTGCAATTGAGAAATCTTTAGCAATAGACAATATATTCCTTATTTCTTTGATATTTACCTATTTCGCTATTCCAAAAAAGTACCAATACCGCATTTTATTCTGGGGCATCGTTGGAGTAATTGTTTTACGCGCAATTATGATTGGGTTGGGTGCTGCGTTAATTGCCAAATTTGCCTGGATCCTTTATTTTTTTGCCGTATTTTTGATTTATACTGGAATAAAAATGTTCTTTATTATTGACAACTTACCGGATATCAAATCAAATCCATTACTTCGCTTCATAAGGAAGCATTTTAACGTCACCAAAGAAATTAATGGTCCTGATTTTTTTGTCAAAGTTAATGATACTAATACAAACGTTAGTAAATGGTACCTCACCCCTCTTTTCTTAGCATTGATTTTAATCGAATGCTTGGATTTGGTGTTTGCTGTAGACAGTGTCCCAGCGATCTTTGCCATCACCACTGATACCTATATTGTTTATACAAGTAACATTTTTGCAATACTTGGATTGCGAGCTTTATATTTTGCTTTAGATGCACTCATTGTTCGCTTTAAATACCTGAAATTTGCATTGGCTATCTTATTAGTATTTATTGGCAGCAAAATATTTATTGCTGAAATGTTAGATATGGCAAAATTTCCCCCTATGATTGCTTTGGCTATTACATTCAGCATTTTGCTCTTAGGCGTACTCTATTCAATGTATAAAACGAGTAAGCAAAAAAAATAACCCCATTTCTTTTGCTTCATCACCTTGGTTGGCTTCAGGTTCTTTATCAGTGTAAGGCTCTAAAAACTAGGTAAGTTTGTGGTAACAAAATAATGCAAATATGGACGATAAACTGCACAAAAAAGTTCCCCACAAAATATCAATAATGGTGATTTTAATTGTCCAATATTGTAAGACTGCATAATTGGTACAATCATAGACAGCATAAACGACTAATCCGAACACAGCGCCTGCCAGCCACGTATAATAATAGCTTTGAGGATATTTGGGTAAGACAAAAAAGAGAATGCCACCCACAATTGCAATATATACGAGAACTGCGCTTGGCCAGTTCGGCGCCATTGTATCATTTGTTTTTCTTAGTATACCCCCCAACTCATTTTGATAAAGTTGTTTGGCTATAAAACCTAACCAAAGCATGTCAACAATAAAACAAAACACGATTGTTAATATAAAGACCTTTAAATAACGTTCCATGTTCCTACCTTCCTACTTATTTTAAAATATCTAGTTTATAAAGCTCTAACCAAGAAAAATTTGCTTTATTAAGAAGTTTGGCTCACATTTTTAGGCCTGATACCACTTAACCCACCATCAACAGCTAAAACTTGTCCTGTGATCCAATCATTTAGAGGATCAAGAAAATATTGAATTGCACGAGCGATGTCAGAAGGTTTTCCTAATTTTCCAAGTGCATGCATTCCCACAGAAACTTTTCTCGATAGCGGATTATTGATCAGATGTTGGGTCAATCTAGTTTCGATTAACCCAGGTGCCACCACATTAAAACGAAGATTATTAGGTGCATATGTCGCTGCTGCGCTACGTGCAAGACCGATTACACCAGCTTTAGCTGCTGAGATTGCTTCATGATTAGAAAAGCCAGTTATTGCTGCTGCAGATGAAATAAGTACGATAGAGCCCCCTGATTGACTCATATGTTTGCCTGCAGCTCGAATCGTAGCAAAGGAAGTTGTTAATGATGCATTTATCACGTCCTGATATTGCTGTTGAGTTGTAAGGTGGGCAGCTTTTAAAAAAAGAGAGCCGGCACAATTAACAATACCATCTAGAGAACCTAATTCATTCTTTGCCTGCAAAACGATTTGATCAACTTCTTCAAATGATGAGGCATCGAGTAAAGCATATGGTGATTGCAAGCTGCTCGCCAAAGAAGCGACTTTTTCTATACTGCGGCTGGTAAGAAATAAACGGTGGCTTGCGCTGAACAATAACTTAGCGGTTTCGCGACCAATGTCACTACTTGCAGAGATAATCAAAAAGTTTGCCATATACTTACCTTAATTATTTTACATTACCTTGGTAAGGAATAATTTATTTTAATCTTTGAAAATCGTACAATAAAATAAACGCATCTAAAAGATAATCGTAACCTATGTCACTAAAAATTGCTGTAATCGGCTCTGGCATTTCGGGGCTTACAAGCGCATACATACTTAGTCAATATCATGATGTTCATTTATTTGAAGCAAATGATACACTAGGAGGACACACACACACGGTAGCAATAAATTCAGATCATCAAGTTTCCAATATTGACTGCGGGTTTATTGTCTTCAATAAAAAAACCTATCCTAATTTCACTAAAATACTTGATAAAGAAAAAATTTTGTATGAAAAGAGTGAAATGAGCTTTAGCTTTTATGCTCCAAAAAATAATTTTTACTATAATGGACACTCGCTAACTTCACTATTTTGTGATAGCAGAAACCTATATAATCCTGCGTTCTATAGAATGCTGTATGATATCTTCAAATTTAATACGCAAAGCAAAAAAAAATTGCGTAATAAGGCCATACATCAAATTTCACTAAAAACTTACCTTGCAATGAGTAATTATAGCTCGTTGTTTATTGATTCATATCTAGTGCCTATGGTCTCAGCAATTTGGTCATGCCCCAAAAAGAAAGCACTAGAAATGCCTCTCTCCTTTTTGCTTAATTTCTATGAAAATCATGGATTATTAAATTTTATTAACCGTCCACAATGGTATGTTATTAAAAATGGTTCCTCGCAGTATATTCCAAAACTTATCTCGCGGTTTAAAAATAATATCCATTTATCTGCAAAAGTAAGAAATATTAGCCGAAAAGGTGAGCAGGTTGAAATTTTTGTTAATGGGAATCCTCTTGCTTTCGATAAGGTAATTATTGCCACTCATAGCAATGAAGCTTTAGAAATGCTTGAGCAGCCTAACGCTGCAGAAATCGCGATATTAGGAGCTATCAAGTATGAAGATAATCAAATTATTTTACACAATGACACAAAGGTAATGCCGCCTAATAAAAAAGCTTGGGCAAGCTGGAATTATTATGAAAATGCAAGTGGTGTATGCACCTTGAACTATTATGCAAATCGCTTACAAAACCTCAGCCTCGAACAAGATTTTATTGTTTCAGTTAACCTACAAGATCAAATCGACCCTGATAAGATTTTGATGAAAAAAAATTTCTCTCACCCAATTTTAAATCAAGAGGCTATTGATGCTCAGCTGCAGTTTAGTAACATCAACGGCATCAATAACACTTATTTCTGTGGTGCATACTGGGGGAATGGTTTTCATGAAGATGGCGTTCAAAGCGCTCAACGCGTTTGTGCGGAGTTACGAGCTTTTTTATGAGTGAACACAAGCTATTTGAAGGTTTTGTTAGACACCGTCGTCTGGAGCCAAAATTACATGAGTTTTGCTACCCTATATTTCAGTTTTATATTGATCTAGACAACATTAGCGAGTTAACTAGCATCTCGCCATTGCTTAGCATTGAAAAATTCAATTATATTACCTTTTACCGCAAAAATTATTTTCGCTATCCAGAAGGTGATTTAAAAAAATCTTTACTTGAATATGTAGGAATTCAAAATAATCATTGCGATTACAAAGCATATTTATTAACTAATTTGTCTTTTGCAGGATATTGCTTCAACCCTATTAGCCTTTATTTTATCTATAAAAATCAAGATTTAACTGCAATGGTAGCAGAGGTCACAAATACTCCATGGCATGATCGTCATTTATATGTTCTTGATAATCCTATAAAGTATGCCCCCCCCATGTACCAATTCAATGCTAAAAAAAAATTACATGTCTCCCCTTTCATGTCTATGAATTATAACTATGAATTTAATCTTAAATTAAATAATGAAGAAATTATTCTATATATAAGAAATTTACAAGATGGTAAAGAGACATTCAATGCTACATTAAATATGAAAAGTAAATCTTTAACCAAAAAAAATTTGCATTGCATCTTGCGGCAATACCCTTTTTTAACTCATAAAATCACTACTCTTATACATTGGCATGCCCTTAAATTATGGTTTAAGGGCATGCCTTTTCATCCGCACCCTAAAAAAAATAAATAACGGCTGACATATGATGAAAAATATTTTTAAAAATCAAGCATTAAAATTATTAAAAAATTTAGAGCATGGTAGTATTAAAATCCTAGAGGGGAAAAATGAATACTCGTTTGTAGGAAAATATTCCGCTAACAAGCAAGTGACTGTCATTGTAAATGATCCAAAAGTATACAATCAGTTAGTACTAATGGGAACTAATGGGATCTCACACAGCTATTTTCATAAGGGTTGGGAATGTAATAGTCTCAAAGATTTATTTGATATAATTCTAGAAAATAAATCACTTTTCAAAAAAATGGATCATGGTTTCGCCAAATTATATTGGATTAAAGATGCATTACTAAACTTAATCCGTCTTACAACGTTCGACTCTGCAAAAAGAAATGTTTTGCGCCATTACGATCTGAGCAATGATTTTTTTAAACAATTCCTTGATAATAAAATGATGTATTCTTGCGCCATCTTTGAAAAGCCGGATCAAACTCTTGATGAAGCTGCTGAGCTAAAGTTAAAGAAAGTATGTGAAAAACTCAAGCTGACAGAGAAAGATCATTTATTAGAAATAGGCAGCGGGTGGGGTGGGCTTGCCATCTACGCCCACCTAAACTATGGGTGCAAAGTAACTACCACTACAATATCTAATGAGCAATTCAATTACGTAGATCTACTCATTAAGGAAAAAAATCTCTCTAAATCTGTACAAGTTCTAAATAAAGATTATCGACACATAGAGGGAATTTATGACAAAATTGTTTCTGTAGAAATGATTGAAGCGGTAGGATTCAAACTATTTCGAGATTTCTTTAAACGCATGAATCAATTACTTAGGAAAGAAGGATTTTTCTTACTTCAATGCATTACAATAAATGATGATGATTACGAAAGAGCAAAATTGGAAACAGATTTTATAAAGCGATATATTTTTCCTGGTGGCTGTCTTCCTTCTGTGGCAGCTATTCAATCCATCATTAAAAAAGATACTCAATTTAAAAAGCTAGACTTTGAAGATATTGGTCATCATTACGTGAAAACTCTCTCGGAATGGCAAAAAAAATTCAATCATAATCTTAAAAATATTTTTTCCTTAGGATTTAATGAGTCTTTTGCCAGAATGTGGGAATATTACTTTTCATACTGCCAAGCTGGATTTCAAAATAAACATATAAGTAATATTCAAGTCTTATGGCAAAAAAACTGCTAAATACACATTGGATAAATCTTATTGTGCACTTAGTGGCCTATTATGTTGTTTGGGTAACCAGTATATATACTGCAGCGGCAGGATATGTTTGGGCAGGCTTTTCGGCTGCAGTCATAATTACAACCTTACAATATGCCTGGCAACAACAAATTAAACATCAAACCACCCATTTGCTTCCTTTTTTGCTTTATCTTACTATTATCGGTGCAGCCGGAGATACGCTTCTTGCATTCTTTCGCGTGATTGTTTTTTCAGCTAATCCTTTTGCATTTCCGCTTCCGCCACCATTTATGCTTGGGATATGGCTTAATTTTTCTATGCTATTTTTTGCCATTTTCGGTGAATATGCTAGAAGACCTCTTTTTCTAGCCGCTTTATCCTCAGTTGGCTTTCCTTTTGCCTATTATATAGGGACCATTAAAGGCGCAGCGACATTGATTAATGGAATTTATTCGTTGCTAGCTATTGGTCTCTTGTGGGCAGTATGCTTCCCGATCAGCATTATTCTTTTTAACCGCTTTTTTAACTTTTCAAAGGTATCAACATGACCCCGGCCGTTATTTCCTCCTTTTTATTAATGCTTGGCTTTGTGCTCTTGATTTGGATTCTATACTTTTACACTAACAACCCAAGTATAATAGATCCATGTTGGTCGATAGGCATTTTTATATGCTCCTCAAGTTACGTTATTAACTTAGAAAATTGGCACAACATCTCATTAAAAACTTGCATAGCTTGGATACTTCTTTTTCTCTGGGCAATGCGATTATCTGGATATTTATGGTTCACTCGCATTGCTAAAAATCATCATGATCCAAGATATGAAACAATTAGCAAAGACTGGAAAATCTCTAAATCACTGGGCTTTCTATTAAATTATCTCTTCCAAGGAGCATTAATGATGGCAGTTGCTTTGCCATTCATATTTATAGCAAACAGTCGTTATCACACTCTATTTATAATTGATTACTTTGCAATAATATTAATCCCCTTAGCAATAATTGGAGAAGCAGTAGCAGATTGGCAGCTTTATCAATTCAAGAAGCATTATCCCAAAATGGTTTGCAACGTTGGTTTGTGGAATTATTCTCGCCATCCAAACTATTTCTTTGAATTGATAATTTGGTTTGGTTTTTCTTTATTAGGGAGCTCTTCTCAATATGGATACCTCTCAATGCTTTCCCCCTCATTACTTCTCTGCATTTTTCTGTTTATTACCGGCCCCATTACTGAAAAGCTATCTCTAAAATCAAGAGGAGCAGCATTTGAGTACTACAGACAAACAACTTCTTTCATCATTCCATGGTTTAAAAAATCGCAGTAAATAAAATTAAGCGTGAGCCTCGGTAACTGTGTGTGATTTGAATTTCCTGATGTTTTAAGCTGATACCATTCTTATTTAGATGAACTGTCAGAGATTGGTTCTTCAGCAGGTTGCGATCCAAACGCCATTGCGACCGTGATCTTAAGCGGATATAAACATTTATCAGTTATCGAAAGGATACAGTATATCGAACACCTGATAGTATAAAAAAGTGGTATTGGAGGCCTTGTTCAGTGTTTACGTATTAAAGATCAGTTTATCGTTTACAAACATTGCATAAAGTTAATCGCTATCATTTAAATTGGCTTTATTCGTTTTTTTTACTTTCCAAGACTCAGCATAAATATCAATTTTAAAAATGTTACAGTCAGGGTATAGTTGTGAATATTTCTTGAGTGTTTCTTTTATGGGTTCAAGCTCAACATGACAGTTGCAGTCGATCTGAATTTTTAAAGCTCCAATAATATCTCGAAGAGCCATCCAATCTTCTTCTGACTTTAAATGCCTGTAGTCTATTTCAATAAACGGAACCATTTCACCATTTCTATCAAAACCCACGTTATAATTAAATAGCATTTTACATTCTCTTTGTTAATTTGTATTTACTACAATAATGACCGCTTAATATGTGACTAATGCAGTCTACATGAAAGTTTTCCCCTAAAATAATGTTATATTTGTTGCACTCAATATTTTTTATAAACTCATGTTTCTGGGATATTAATTTTAACGGTTCATGATGCTCAGTAAGTAAATATTCTGCTCTGCCTATTTCAGTATACTCAAATAAATATCCTAAATTTGATGCTTCTTGGCATAATACAGAAATCAGTTTTCCGATGTTCATATCTAACCCAAATTGCCTTGCTTGCTTAGCCGTATGTGGGAAACGTGAGAATAATGTTTCTTCATAAAGTTTAATGAGCTGCTTTTCGTTCATAATGTTATGATCAAGTATAGCTTTGAGTGTAATAGACATCTGGAAGTGTGTATTGTCAACATATTTCTTTTCTGCTAACTCTGTCAATGACCATAAACGTTTAGGTCTGCCTCTTATAGGTTTTTGATCATGGTAATCAATTAGACCATTTTTATTATGTAAATATAAATGTTGCCGAATAGCCATGGGCGTGACCCTAAACGCATCTGCCAATGACTGGGCCGTTTGGGGGCCATTTAATTTAATAAAATTCAGTATGTTGTCACTAACTTTAGTCTTGTCCATAGTAATATACTGCAGTCATCATTTATCTAGCCATTTAATTAATATAGCTTTTACTTTACTAAAGGACCAGCGATACCTATAATTAGAAATAGCTATTTAAATCTGCAAGGACGCAAGAAGCAAAGGGGATCTACCCGTGTTTCTTGATGCTGAAATACTCTCACGAGTTCAGTTTGCCTTATCTGTAGGGTTTCACATCCTTTTTCCAACCCTTAACTTGGGTTTGGCTTTATTTTTAACCTTTGTTGAATTCTGCTATTTAAGAACAAGATCTCAAGTCTATTTGAATATCGCTAAATATTGGATCAAAATATTCGCACTCACATTTGGAATGGGTGTTGTATCAGGCATAGTCCTTTCCTATCAACTAGGTACTAACTTCTCAGGATTTACCCAGAAAGTTGGTCCAGTTCTTGGACCTCTGTTCGCCTATGAAGTACTAACCGCCTTTTTCTTAGAGGCAGGATTTTTAGGCATCATGTTATTCGGTTGGAATAAAGTTTCACCTCGAGTGCATTTTTTCTCCACCTTTTTAGTATGGGTTGGCACAACAATTTCTGCATTTTGGATCATGTCCGCAAATTCCTGGATGCAAACTCCTGCAGGCTTCACGGTTCACGATGGTATTTATCATATAGATTCATGGTGGTCCGTAATCTTTAATCCTTCGTTTTTAACTCGATATACCCATATGCTTCTCGCAGCATACCTAACAACAGCATTTGTGCTATTAGGTATCTCTGCGTGGCACATTTTGAAAAACATACACTTTGAGGAGGCGAAGAAAACGTTTCAAATCGCTTTGTTCGCAGCCTGCTTGGTTGCTCCCTTACAAATCGTGATGGGCGATTTAGTAGGGTTAGTAATTTATAAACATCAACCATTAAAAACCGCTGCAATGGAAGGTCTATGGGAAACTCAAAAGGGTGCCCCTTTAGTTTTATTTGGCATACCGGATAAGGACAATCAAAAAAATCATTATCAAATCGCTATTCCGGGTATAGCTAGTTTAATTAACACACATTCCTTAGATGGTGAAATGATTGGTCTAAAAAGTGTACCTAAATCAGAGCAATCGATAGTCAGCGTTGTATTCTATAGTTTTAGAGTCATGGTAGGTATTGGTTTATTACTTTTGTCTCTTTCGTTTATAGGTTTATTATTTCTAAAGCGGAAAACATTATTTATTCACAAATGGTATTTAAGAACGCTTGTATATTGTGCTCCCTTAGGTTTTGTAGCTACCATAGCAGGTTGGTTTGTTGCTGAAACGGGCAGGCAACCTTGGGTGGTCTATGGTTTAATTCTAACCAAAGAATCCATATCGGCTGTTGATCCTGAACAAGTATTGTTTTCTCTAGGTCTTTTCATTCTGGCTTATGTAATTACCTTTAGTGCCTATTTGTACTATTTGTTTAAGCTTATTAAAATTGGACCGGATCGAGCTGCTGAGGATATCCATACGCCCAATTATACTTACCTTACCACTGATCTTGTGAAAGAAATGCCAAGACCAGCAGGGTTTAAGGAGTAATATGATAGAACACCTTCCTCTTATTTGGGCTGGAATTATCAGTTTTGTCATTTTATGTTATACGGTCCTTGATGGTTTCGATTTAGGGGTTGGTATTAACTTCATTTTATTTCATGATGAAGCTGATCGTGATATTATGATGAATTCAATCGCACCAGTTTGGGATGGCAACGAAACTTGGATGATTTTAGGGGCTGCATGCTTATATGCCGCTTTTCCACAGGCATTTTCTACTATTTTACCCTACCTTTATATGCCTCTAAGTATGATGGTGTTTTTCCTGATATTTAGGGGTGTTTGCTTTGAATTCAGGTTCAAGGATGAAAACCATAAAAGATTTTGGAGTATTTGCTTTTCAAGTTCATCTTTTGCTATTGCTTTTTTGCAAGGATACATTCTTGGTAACGTGCTAATTGGCGTTAATGGACAAGGCCAGCATTTATCTTTGCTATCATTCATTGCCGGTTTAGGCGTTATTGTAGGTTATAGTTTACTGGGTCTAACTTGGTTAATCAGGAAAACGGTTGATAAACAGCAAGATACTGCCTTCAAATATGCCAGAGTCAATGCATTTTTACTAGCGGGGATTTTTGCGATAATTAGTTTAATATCACCATTAAGCAGCGAACATATTTACAATCGTTGGTTTAGTTTTCCTGAAGTTTATTATCTTGTATTATTGCCGTTGATCAGCTGCATAATATTTTTACTCCTAATAAAGTTTATCAACCAGCGTAATGAAAAACAGCCGTTTAGAATGACTATTTTACTTTTTTTATTGGGGTACATAGGCCAATGCTATAGTATTTGGCCTTATATTGTTCCCTACCAAATTACATTTTATCAGGCTGCATCTCCTGCTGCATCATTAATATTTATGCTCATTGGGATAGCATTATTGCTTCCTATTTTGATCGGTTACACGCTATATACCTACTATACTTTTAAAGGTAAAACCCATGAGGAACATTATCACTAATCCCAAATTGAAATCCTATGTTTGGGCTATAATCTTATTCATGCTCGGTTTAACCGGATTTTTGTGTTTAGGCTTTATGGTAAGATTTTTAATGTCTTTATTATATCCTACTTAAAGGAGAGCATCACAATGAGACTGACTTCAGTAAAACCAAATAGAATTGGTCTTATACATTCAAAATCTGACATGATAGGTTAGACAATTCAGGCATAAGGGTTTGTAGCATTGCTGCATCATTAAACATAAAAGTCGGTTTATTGGGCTCGTAATGTGATTTGAGCGTATCTGAGACTTTTCTCTGTAGGTACACATCGATCTTGCTACCCCAAATAAACTGGATTTGTTGTTTGCTGATCATACCTGATCTAAACATCATGCTACGTTGCATCGATAATGGTTAATTCAATCCCGACTTCACTTTCTTATATAGTTTTATTATCAACTCATATTATTAATTGAAAGTATTCAGCGTTTTGAAGGATTAGAGATAGAGGCATTCTTTCTTTGCTCAAGGGTTGTTTTCACTAGGGAATTAAGTTCAGTCAGTGAGAATTTCGCAAATCCGGGATAATGTCCAATAAGAGCCTTTTTCTTTTGTTCTAGCGTGGCATGTAGATCTCGCTTTGTTGGTTCATTTCTAATATCCTTTTGCGTCTGAACGAGCAATGTATAAAGAATGATGGATTGCCTGTAACTCAAATTTACATATTCTTTGGGATCCTTATCAATAAGCGTTTCAATAGCTTCATTAGGAAATTCTTTATTAACCGCTTCCTTAAGTTCTTGCCCCGTTTCTGCTTTTCCTTGTTTATGCGACAAAGTACTACTAAATCTTAACTCATGGCGTTGTTCATGTTGTTTATGTTCAACTTTTGGTGATAAAGATTGTGATAGAGGTAGTTTGCTCGAAACCACCACTTTAGAAGGTAATCCGTTTTGATATTTTTCTTCAAATTGGCGTCTTGAATCAGGGGCGCCCAGCTTTTGGCTTAACTCGGCAACGGGTACATTGATCATCCCCATAAAGACAGGGCTATCAATTTCCATTGCGTTCAAGGCATTAGAGAATGCCTCTATATTTTGCTCATTTGAATCGGCACCAAAGTCAATGGTTAAAGTATTTTCACTAGGATCAAAATAACATTCTACATTTGACATTTCTTTAAATAGAGTCGTATATTCGTCTGCAATCTTTGCATTGTCCTGTTTTTTTTCTTGCTCAGCCTTTATTTTTAGTGTTTTTGCTTCTTCCTCTTGCTTTTTTTGCTCTCTTTCTTTCTCTAGTTCTTGTAATGCCCTTATTTGTACTTCACGTCTTTGTTCTAATGAAATCATCGGGTTTTTATCTTGTGTTAAGGCTAACTTCTCTTTTTTAAATCTATTTTCAAGCTTAATACTGAAATTTCTGATATTTCTAGTTACAAACAAATCATCCTCACTAAACTTAAGTGTAAGATTAGTCTTGTTTCCACTTTCGTTTATGATGAATTCCCCCTTAATACCTAGGGAGGTTAAGGCTTGTCTTAATGCACTATATTCAATGTAGCTGTCCATATTACCTAGCACATCTTTAAATTCCATACTGATCTGCATTTGATTTAATCCATTTAGATCCCCTCTTGAAACAGAGATATTTGCCTGCATGTCCTCCCATTCATGTCCTTTGAATGTATTAACAAAACTCTTTAATAGCGCTTCTTCTTTAAAATAGTCCCGTGTTGCTGAAAATTTTACAGAAATTTCATAACGTCCTTCTTCTTGTGTTACCCGTACATTTTCGTTTCCTAGTTTCTCTGTAAGATTTTTGGCTAGCGTTTCTGATTGCTTGGCATCTGATAAAATGCACACCAAGGAGTCCTTGTTGGCTAGATAATTCCAATTGGTAGATTCTTTACTTTCGTTTTTTAAGGCTTGGATCATTTCTTCTTTTAATCTGCTGATCTCACTTATCAATTGCAGCGTCATGCCATCCTGAGGCATTTTTTCAAGCTGCTCTCCCAGGGCAAATACCACTTCATGGATCAGTGGTCTTTCATCAGGGTTTTCTTGCATCATTTTTGCAATTAAATCATCCATCTTAGGCCCTGAGATCTTGAGATCTTTTTTAAACATTACGCCTAATGAATAAATATCTACAGGTTTACCATAGTTTACGCGAAGCCCAAGCAGAAACTTGCCTGTCGTCATTTCTACAGCTCGATAATCTGGCGTGGAAGCAATCTCAAAGGGTTGTTCTTTTTTTCCTTTTTCAATAATTTTAGAAACATCAAAATCTATTGCTTTTACAAAAATATCGTGTGGATTTTCAGGGTTAAATAAGACCATAAAATTTTCAGGCTTAACATCTGCATGCACAACCCTTGTATCATGCAGCGCCAGCACTTCTTGACTGCATTTAATCGCAATAATAAGTTTTTGCTGCTCAGTTAATGTTCTTGCATCTATTTCTTCTCTTAATTCTTTTCCTTCACGTAATTTCATTACGGTATATAATTTTTCTTCTGTTACATTCCCTTTGTATTCTTTGGGTTGCGCTAAATTACGTACGGCTCTGCCATAAATTGACGCTGTTCGATGCATCACTTCCACTGCAAGTGGTTCATCTCCTATTTGACTTTCACCTTTGCCCTCAATTTTAATTGCTACTTTCTTTACTTTTTTATTGAGTGTTCGCGTTTGAGCCACTTTAACTACCGATGTTTTGGTTTCTCCCAAATGTTTGACAGCTTGTTTATTGGACATTGCATAAATTCTGCCGTTAATTTTAATAAAAGAATAGTCTGCATTATCATCTTTACGAGAAATTTTAGTCCCATCTTTTTTATCTCTGAGCTCAATCTCCGCTCGATCCCAATCTTTTTCTGGGATATCAGGCCAATCCTTCAGATTAGTGTAAACGGGACCTTGTAAAGACATATCACCTCACGAAAATAAATGGTATTTATTTTTAGGACTTCATTGCTCTTTAAAGGTTCAATAGTACACAAATCGTGAGCTATCTCTTATTTATGTACTAAGCCACTACCACCACTGACTATATAGCAATCACCTGTGCTGTTTGGCTATATCACCTTTTTTTTGGACTAATTTATAATTAAGTTTGTGCTTTTATTTCTGATAAAATATCGAGGTGATGTATGACCTCAGGTGGCCCACCGGAAAAAGATAAGGAACAAGATGTCGTTAATGCTAATAATAAGCCAACAACGATTACCCCTTCTCTTGCTCAACCAAATGTAGAGCAATCTTTGAGTGCGACGCTATCAGCAACGGGTATGGGTCCTTCTATAGGCGCTGATAATAAAGGACAAACTCCTATGGAGGCCGTGCATTCTTTGCCTGCTGCAGCAAATGGGGGGTTGGTATCTGCTCCACCAACCTCAGCAGAATTACAAGCGCTTGCGAAAAAGAACTTTGCTACCATTACTGCATCCCAATTACCACTGGGACAAGGTAATTTTAAAAGAGTCTATCGTTTGACAGATAAAGTTGCTATTGCTAGTTCAATTCACAAAACAGATAGCGCACAAAAACCATTTGAAGAAGAATGTGTCCGATTGAAGACCTTAACGGCGATGGGATTACCGGCTCTACCTGTCTATAGTGATGTTTTTGATATTGATGGACGACCCGCTTTTCTAGTAGAAGCCATTCCTGATCACACCTTTATTGATGGAAAAGATCCTAAAACAAACATCAGTACCGTTTTACCATCTATGTTGTTGAACGTTAAAATTCCTGCTACCGAAGCGTGGTTTCGCTATAAAGATAAAATCATTAGCGAAGTAAAGCAAAAACTCAGCGATCCTAAAGCGTTGAGCGATGCACAAAAAAAAGCTGGCATTTTATTACAGCAATTAGATGCCATTGTTAAAACACTTGAAGCAAATAATGCCATTATTGTTGATTTACAATTAGTGGTCGACCCAAGTGGCAAAATAACCATAATCGATCCTCTCGATATTGTTAGACAGGGAAAGCAATTGGGCGAATTTACAACGCTTGATGGAAAACCTATTGAGAAGAATGATAGTTTTACGCAATCTCTCAACAATACCTATGGAATGCTTAAAGACATGAGAGCATTTTGTCGTAATATTATGGCTTCTCAGGAACCCCAAAAACAATTGAGTTCCCTCTTAAACATTGGTGCTTCTGCTCAAATGCACGATCCTGAATTTACACCACTTGGCGCTAAAAGTTCTCTGGGATCACTCCACAATAGACCTAATCCCTTATCGAGTCATGATTCTAAAGCGGCAACAGTCACCCATGATAATCTTAGTGCGACGGCGGTTGGTCCAAGACGCCCTTTGGGACTTGGTCTTGGCATTGGGCGTAGTAAGCCCATCACACCACCTGCTCCCCAATCAGGAACGTGGAAAAAACCCGGATTAAGCTCCAGAGCCATGGTATTTTCAAAAATGCCCGATGCCATTCCTTTACACCCGACAGGAACAGATGCAGATAAAAACCCCACAGCAAATCAATCTGCAAGTGCAAAGCAAGAAATCGATAAAACTGAGACAACAAAAGACACCGTGGAGCATTCAGGCGCAGCCGCAAAAGATAAAAATACTGTAGAAAATACACCTAGCACCCCTCCTTCAGATCCCCCTAGAAGGCCCAGTAGCCCTTCTCAACATTAAGTCGCTAATGTTTAATAGCAGATCAAAAGTTATTCTTGACACTCAAGAATAGGTCTTTAAAATAATCATTTAATCAATGATTTGCAGCGAAGAAATATAATGGCAATCCCAGGACCCATTTCCATCAATGAAGAGGATGAAGTCTATCATTCTATTGCAGCAAATTATCCTCTTGAATTATACGAAAATATTGTTCTATCATCATTTGAAGAGCCTCATACGGAATATTCTATTTTACCCAAAGATGATCCTATTGGAACATTCTCTAATATTTCTCTTCCTCAGTTATCTTCTGTAAGCGAAATGGTTGATGTAGCTCCAGAACCTACATCACAAATGGTAAGAAATGAGTTCCCTAAAGATCCTATTCAAATGCATATCGATCAATTGCAGCGTGAAATGCAAACTTTGATCACGACCAGGGAAAGAATATTGCATCTATATGCCACCCAACCTATTTCACAGCCAATTGTCGGAGATGATAAATGGCTTCTCATTCTTTCTCTTCAAATTGAGGACAAGCAAAACAAGATAAACTTATTAGAAAAGGAGCGGGAAATTGCTCATATTCAGACAATGTTAGAATTGCAAAAACAGAAATACCATCGTCTCGATGAATATGTAGGCGATATGCTTCTTAATCATTATATTGAAAACCGAGAATACCTGGATGCGATTAAGGACAGAGATTGCATTATTTCCTCTTTAAAAGTGGAAAATAGCCTTTATCGAGAAAGGTTGCAATCATTACTGCCCCCCCCTCATCGTTCAAACACTCCCCCTCCCATTATCTCTCAATACAGACAATTCCAACTAGATTCAGCCCTCCCTCCTCTTCCAACAACCAATACTTCAACTAGCATATTACCCAATGACGCTCCACAGCAGCGGATGAAAAATCGTTAACAAATAAGTGTATATGCTCCTAAAGATTTACAGATATGATGTTTGGTCGCATCTTTAAATCTACTGGGTCATTCCCTCATAGCATTATTATCTTAGATTGCTATAATGAGCTGTTTTCTGGCCATAATCTTATTTGAAGTTGAGATAAACGATGTTAATGGAAAAAGTTGTATTGGGGATCACCTTAGCCGCTCCTATCGGGCCGGTCTCCTTAGAAATGATAAAACGTGGACTCAGCAGAGGATTCTTGAGTGCTTTTGTTATTCGCTTGGGTGGCGTAATAGGTAACGCGCTTTGTCTAATTGCGGCCTATTTTGGCTTAGGCTTGATTATGAATTCTGATCTCACGATGGCGATATGTAGCCTAGGAGGCTCAATAGTATTGCTTTATTTGGGTATAAAATCTCTTTTAGACAAAAGAATACATCATTTCTCTGCTGATCAAGATGCTTCTTGCTTCAGCATTACTAACGGTCTTATGACAGGCTTTATTCTCTCTATTTCAAGTCCGATTGGCATCGTATTTTGGTTAAGCATCTTTGCTGCTTCACTTGATCAAACGCAAAGTACCCATTGGTTAGGATTACTTCAGAATTTTACCATTATTGCTGGAGTGCTAATCTGGGGTCTCTTTCTAAGCGGTTTATTAGAAATGGGGAAGCGCTTTTTTAACCAAAAACTCATTAATGTTATCACCACTATT
>MKTN01000016.1:0-106322 GCA_001898235.1 Gammaproteobacteria bacterium 39-13 | reverse complement strand
CGCCATTACCCTCTCCATCATTACTTCATCTTTTTCTTCTTCGCTATAGCTGTCTGATGATTTACTACTTTAGCGCTATTTTCTGGTGTTTGTAGAGCATTAAATTGAGTTAACACTGTTACATTTTGGGATCCATCAAAAACATTATCTATGTTTTTATTTGATTCGGTATTGAACTTAGCAATAACTGACTTCATATCGGTTTGCCATTGATGTGTCCGTTTCTTTCTTGAAGTTTCATGGTTATATTTCTTTGCTACTGTTAGTGGTTTATTTACTGTATTTGCATTTGATGTTAGAGGTATCGTATTCATTTGCATTACTGTTTCATGCACTTTGAAGAGTGCTTGATTTATTGTCGGGCAATAATCTTTAGTCTTATTTTGTACTTTTATCTCATCGCGTGATTGCGATTGGGTTAGTACTTGTGCTTGCAATCCTTCTGGTTGTGCTATGATTGCGTGAAGTACTTTTGGTTGCACTATTTCTGCTTGAGCAATTGTTGCTTGTGTCTCAGATCGCAATGCATGGTTCTTAATTTTTAATCTGAGTATATCAACCTCAAGATCAAGAATTCTTATTTTTCTGCGTAATCGATAAATCTGTTGCCAAATAGCATTCTTACTTTTAGGCAGTTCTGATCCTTCTTTAATTTTTCCTTGTTTTAATTTATCGGATAATTGTTCTTCATGTAATAATTTTTGTCTCATTTGGTTGAGCAGTTCTTCTTGCTTCAAAAGCTCATCGTGTGTCGATAAAATATTTTCTGCATCAACGATTTGCTCATATGGCATCTTTTCTGTTAAAAGAGAAATGTGATCTAATTTTAACTGAGTTAAAAAAAGATGCTTTTGAGTATAGCTTTGTTCTGCTTTGAGATTACAGACATGATCTCTGCATCGTCTATAAGCATTTTTGTTGTTTTGTCTATTTTTTTTCAATGCAGATTTTTGCATTTCGGCTTTGCTAATTATTTCTTGATTTTTCTCTAATGAAATTTGAAGAGCTTTTTTTAATACTTCTAATTCGTCTTTGGAATTTATTTCTATATTTAATAATGGCTCGGCTTCACATGATTTAGAAGCAAGGTTATTCGAAGTTAAAATATTTCCTTCATCAACATACCAAGAATTATTTAAAGCGAACTCTTCATCAAAAAGCTCAGGGAAAAATGTTTTATCATCCCAATCATTATCAGTATAGAAATGGGATTGCTCATATCCTAAATCTAATTCAGGAACCAATGGTTCAATTTCCTCAAACGTTGATTCTGCAGTATTTAAAAACTCATCAAAACTAGGCATTTCCTATCATCCTAGGTTAACAAATAAAAAAACGACAATCTTACAGGAAAAAAAAATAAATGATAGAGCAGTTAAAACAACGTATTACTTTGCAGTTATCGGTGATAGGTTAAGTAGGTGAGTTGTTAAACTTTTTTGTGTGAATTGCAATGTATTTTCGCATAAATAGATGCTCACTCATGAGATCCTCATGGCATGTGATGTTTATAACGGCAAAAAAGTAATAAATGAGGATTTAATTTGATTCTCTTCTCAATTTATTCGCTTTAATGGTAAAATTTTTCCATTTATACATACAGCGGTGCCCATGAAAGACGGAACACTTTCTTTACTTCACACTAATCATCAGCATGATATCCTTGTGCTCATTGAAGCAGCAAAAAAAATTGCACCTGGTGATATCGAAGCAGCAAAAGAATTACAAAGTAAAAACCTATCACTTTTTCGCACTCATTCGTTCACTGAAAGCTTGACAAGTGAGATTATTCGTTACTTATCTGAAGATTACAAATCTTGTCTACCCTTTCTCGCAGATGATAAAAGCGTATATTTAAAAAAAGATGAAATAGAGAACGCACAAAAAAATATTAATCTTATTTATTTCATTTTATATTTCATCATTCCAATACTTGATATCGATTTAGGAGATTTTCCTGATATTCTCATCTATAACCTCTGGCAAATCACCTACGATAGTTATCTTAATTGTTGTAATGCCTGTTTTGAAAATCAAATACCTATACAGCATAACGCTTATGTTTTAAATAATGCCTTTTCACTAAAGGACTTACTAGAAAAAATTCGGTCTAAATATGAAGATTTAATGACGCGTATACTTGGCAGAGGTCCTCGGCCTTCTCCAAAGTTTACGGTTCAAATTCAAGAAAATCTTTGGCATGCATTCCACACAGTGTTTTTGTTTAATAAACACGCCATCATACTTTATCAAGTATTGGGTGAGCGGGGAAGAATGCAAATTACATTCGATAAAGCGAAAAAACATCTAACTACTCTAAAAAAACGCACCCCTAGCATCGCAAAATTTACACAAAAATCTGAGAACGATTATAAAGAAGATTTAGACGCTTTCAATGAATCTATGGATTCTTTAGCATATATCAAGAAACAGTTCTCAACCATTAAAGGACAATTTCGATATACCATCTATGAAAAAATAGTAAGTTTTGAAAAAAACTTTAGTCATTCTCTTGCAGTATTAAGTCATGCCTCTCAACCAGCAAAACTCTCTTTGGATAATAAAAGATCAAAGGCAGATAAATTATTTTTGAAAGAACTTCGAAGCGCCTGCAAAATCCCTTCTACACTGATGCCTTTTCATGATGATACTCCAATTGAATCTCAAAGAAATATTATCAATCAACTTCAGTATGCATTAGATCTTATACTAAAAATATCTTCCCGAGCGCATAGTGTCTATACCGTTAGCATGCGTGAAACAGCTTGTCAATTATGTTTTGCTTGGCAGGAATTTTTTGCCAAAGGAGAGCTTGCCTTTCTTCTCAAGTTAGGAATTGAAAAATTAGATACTTGCAGACTAAAGCTCGATCAGTCCACTGATAAGCCTACTAGAGACGCACCGGCAACAGCTTCTTCGCAGCTTGTTTCTATCGATGATATTGCGGGTACTTCTCTTGTCAAAAGTTTTGAAAAACTTTCCCTTCTACCCGTTTCTACTGAAGATACTCCCAATACCACGCTTGCACAAAGTCTAAAAGCACTCTCTCTTCAACGCAAGAGCAACATTAAAATTTTTTCTGTTTCAGAGCAGCAAGGATTAACCATTCTTACCTATTATGGTATTGTCAGCAAAATTTTTACCTTAGCTGAAAGACTTGAGCCAGAACAAGAAACTTTTGAAACTCGTGCCTTCATACATGAAAACAAAGAAAATTTAAATACAAATATCTACCTTAGAAACATGGTTGAATATTTGTTATCCCAATTCCAAACGAACTATTCTTACACTTGGACAGATCCCAGTGCAAACGAAAGTGCTGACAATCTTACTAATTTTGAAACACATCGACAAGAATACGAAACATTAAAAAAGAGAATCAATATCATTCATTTTGTTCTTTTTCAAATAATTAATGATGAACATGATTTTATCGGAAATCTACGTGAGCAACTTTTACTTATTTTGTGGAAAGATGCTCGTCTTTATTTTTTCAAGTTATATCAATTATATACATTAAATCAAGTTCCCATTGGTCATAATCATGCAATTAAAGATGCTCTCACATCGTGTCAACATTTATTATCAACGCTTTTTCCTCAGATGCAATCTCTTTTACAACCAATATTAGATAATGAAGAAAATGAATTTGATGAAGAATTCGTACAAGAACTCAAGGCAGAAGTTTGGGCTTCTTATCTTTGGATCCTTGAGCTAAATATTTACTTCACCGTCCTTTACACTTTATATGAAGAAAATGATAAAGTTCAACAACAAAAAAAGTCTTTTTCTTTGATGCTAGAATATGTCGAAAAAAACTTTGAAAGGCTTATGTATATTTCTAATGCAGATAGAGAACGTGCAGAAAAAAAATTAAAAAAAACAAAAAAAACCTTTCATGCTCTGCAAGAAAAAACCGTACCAGAAGGCACTATCAATTTATGCAAAATCTATTCTTCTTTAGCCAGATTTGAAGCCTGTTATAAAAAATGTCTGTTGCAACTTTATTCAAATAGTATTCAAACCGAGGTCATTTCTGTTAACGAAGCTTTAAAACAATTACTTTTTCTCTTAAATGAATTTAATGCACTAAAGGATGAAACTGTTGCGCTAGAAAAAAATCGTAAAGATACAGCGCATATTATGAAACTGTTAGATTCCACTTATAAACTTCTCTTAAAGTTAGATTCGTGCCAAAATAACAGCTATGCCTTAATGCTTTTGCCCATTGCAGAAACACTACTTCAATCTTGGGCTAAATTCTTTACCAGCCTTACACCGCATCGGCTCTTTACAAAACTGGCAGTAGAGAAGTTTAATCATTTACGCGATCTTAGCGCTCATAGCCAGCAGGCTATACCACATCGTGGCTCTATTGAGGAAATTTACAGTTCAGCTTGTGAGATAGAGATTGATCAAAAAGAACAAGCGAATGCACTCATCAAAAAATATGCTGATACGCTACGTTCATCTATGAAAAATCAATTCGTGCCAGAGTTTATTTTATATTTACATACCAAAACCAGTCTCGGCTTAACGACTGATCCCAAACGAAAACCTACAACGCTAGTTGAGAATGATATTGATCTAAAGCTTAAGAAATTACTTTTATTGCAAAAAAGAATTCAAGCAGTTTATTTTGTCTTGTATCAAGTGATGGATACGCATTGTAAAGAGCTAGAAGACTGTCGGCATGAGCTATTACATTTTTTATGGCTAGACACCTTTCATGCCTCTGCAATCACTTATGATTTGTATAAAAAAAATGGTTTTCCTCTAGGGCAAAATCATCTCTTGATCAATCGTTTATTTGTTTTTAAACGCATCCTTGATCAATTACAAATTGAATACCAACCATTGATACGAGCTTTATTAGAAGATAAAAAGAGCGATATAAAGACAGCTTTTCAAGTTTCAGTGGAAAAAGATTTTTGGACAGCACTGCAATCATTTTTCATTATAAATATTCAATTCTCTTACTTTCTTGGCGTTCATGATACTGCCTCAAATCAACATACTCAACTCATTGACGCAGCAGTTTCTGAACACAAATATATTAGTCTACATTTCAAAAAAATTGCACGTATTGCAAACATCAATAAACACGAGATCCGAAAAGAACTAAAAATATTTCAAGACTCCATTAAAACGGCCCGTGAACAAGTTCCTGCTCAGACAGCTGGCAGTGAACTTTACCATATGACTCATTCATTTAAAGTTGAACTAGAGATCAAATTAACAGCACTTAAACAAAATTTGCAAAAAAATCCAACTTGTAATTCATCATCTGCTGCAACTCCATTGAAACAACTGATAGAAGAACAAATCTCCAATCTTGAATCACTTTCAAGTGCGACATTACCAGTACCAGTAGATGACCTTAATATTTCTTTAAAACTAAAACAATCTTTAACCTTAGTCTCGCGACTTGATACCTATCAAAACAGTTCTCAAATTAAAGACAATTTAATGGCTGGTATGCGATTATGCTGCGGCTGGAGACAATATTTCAATACATCGACTGCCTGTATTTTTACAAAATTAACCATTGAAGCGCTTGATGAATTGATTACAACCATCCGATTAACATACCGTGATATCAATGCACTAATGCCTACATCAAACGAAAGCAACAGCACTTTATTAAAGCCGAAATCTAACCCTAAGTTGGTATCAGTTTCTGCTTTAAACCCTACACAACAGAAAAAACTGATCCCTTCTCTTTTACCTCAAATGAAAGCTACAGCACCAATGGATCATACGATTGAGGCACCGAAATCAAAACCACCGCCAAAACAACCTCCAGTTAGGAACCAACATAAACATCATTCAAAGTCTGTACCGACAACAAAACCTATCATATCTGTCACACCAGCATCAGCTGTATCTGTTACGCCAACGCCTGCCTCTTCTGTTGTACCAATGCCTATACTTTCCGCTACGCCAGCAACACCTTCTGCTACGCCAGCCACACCTTCTGCTACGCTAGCAACACCCTCTGCTACGCCAGCTACGATTAAGTCTGAAATAAATACCATGCAAGCTAATGCACAGGCAGAACCCGCAACAGCTTCAAAAGCTTCCAACCGACGACCAAAGAAAAGAAAGCATCAATTAACTACTAAAAAACAAAAACCATCTCAAGCACAAATATGGGCTAGCTCAACGACAATCAAGCAAACAGTGCGTGAAAAGCAAAAAAATAAAAAGGAAGAAGACAAACGTAAAAAACAAGCAGAACGTGAAGAAAAGAAAAATAAGAAAGAAGAAGATAAGCGTAAAAAGCAAGAAGCGAAAGAAGCTAAGAAAGCGCTCGAATCTAAACAAATGAAAGAGAAGTTAGAAGCGCAACAGGCCCTTGAAGCGCAACAGGCCCTTGAAGCCCAACAGGCCCTTGAAGCGCAAAAAGCCCTTGAAACCCAAAGATTCTGGGAGGAACAAAGGGCTCGGGAGGAACAAAGGTACTGGGAAGAACAAAGAATTAGAGAAGAACAACAGATCTGGGAAGCTCAAAAGAAACTCGAAACCCAAAGATTATGTCGTGGAGAAGTTGCAGATAAGATAGCTCAAGAATTGCCTATCCTTATGCCTTCCTCTCATTCAACTCATGCTTGGGAAATTCCTTGGCAAACAGGGATCTTCCTTTCTTTTCCTGAAAATGAAGCATGGAAAGCGCAACAAGTGAAAGAGTGGATCGCATATCTATACACAGCAATAGAAGCAAAAGGGTATGCTTTCAACATAAAAGGAGGGTTTGTTTTAGATGTATATTTAGGCCTCATGCCTAATGATGCAGATGGTGTATGCAATTGTCCGGAAAAGGAATTATTAGAAATAGGAAAAGGTTATCTGCAAAAAACAAAACGTCAGGACACCTATAAAATTGGAAATTACATCCAAATTACCTATATCAATACATCTAATGAAAAACTGTTACCCACAGCAATTTCAGTCTCTCATAACGATCTTAAAATTAATGGACTAGGAATAAATAGATATTTCCAGATCTTAGATCCGAATGGCTTTTTAAAATATATACGACAAAATCAACTCATTATGATGGGCAATCCAGAAGAAACTTTTTCAAATGATGCAGTCAGAATATTACGTGCAATTAGAATTAGCTCTAAAACTGGGAAATTTATTTCAAGTCATGATGCACTCAGTATAAAAAAATTCGCGCCGCTTCTCACCGCTCCCCAAAGTGGACTTCCTTTTGGGGTATATTTAACCCAATTCCAGGCCTTGTTTTTAAGAGGTCAAGCATGCTTGAATTTCTTTAAGTTGTATCGTCTAGGCGTACTACCGCATTTATTGCCATCCTTTGTACCTACTGGGTCCTCAGATCTTTATGTTCCTAAAACGATCCGAAATTTCTGGAAAAAGGAGCTTGAAAAAATAGATGAGTGCGAACCCACAACTAGAAGATTTTCCTATACATCGTATCATCCTATGGGTCTATTATTACTATTAGCCGTGTTTCCTCAAGGAAAAAAATGGATACAACCACAGCAATCGACTATTTTAAAAGCAATTAATGAGTTTGGAGAAAAATATCCTGATCCCACTTGTGACATTAAACGCCTGCAAAACAGTCTTTTTTCCATTTTGAATACTTATGCTCTTCAGTTTTTCGATTATTACACTGCTTTAAAGAAAAATGCTACAAAACAAAGATTAGCTACTTCACCTTCACAGAAACCCTGTACGCAACAATATCCTGTCCTAGGCCCCCCTCCATCAAATGGCATGCAAACAGTTTATCTTGGTTACCCTATACCAACCTTGCGTCAGCCATCTTTATGCGCCGACAATGCCATATTATTACAAGAAGGCAGTGCATCAGATAGTGTTTCAGACACAGCTTTGCCGGCGCGCGGGTTTTACATTGCCTACCCTCAACATCAACAAAATTGCACCGCTTCTACACAGAATAATGATACGTCTCAAAAGCAAAATAGCTCAATCAAAGCAAAAAAAGGAAATGAAATGAGCAGTCGGCGCAACAATTAACTCTATAGTTGTTTTTCCAGATGGGACTCGATAAGGGAAAGCATTGGCGTGCTAATATGATTCTTTTTAGCAATCTTTAGCACGTTATCAATGATATATTCTTTTTCAATTTCCTTACCCTGCACAAAATCATCATACATGCTTGGGAAATAGGGTTCACCTTGTTTGGTTGCTTCAAGCATTTTGTGGATATAATCCTGTGAGATAACAACCCCTTCAGATTTTGCAATATCTGTAATTTCGTTAATTAAATTCATCACAATCGAAGCATAAGGTTGCACGCAAGCCAATATGGTCACGTCTTGATTATAAATGACAGAAAGCGAAGAAAATGGAACATTCCATACTAATTTTTGCCATCGTATTTCTTTAAAATTGTCAACCTCTTTAACTGGCAGCGAAATAGGAATTTTAGAAAATGCATTCTTAATGACTTCACAAAATGCTTTGTGTTCCATTTTGTACGGCGCTATACGAATTTCACCTTTCGAAGAAATATTTACTAAAGTTGGACTAACACGTTTAGCGCCTATAATTGAAACACCACAAATAATAGGACATTGATGCGTAAATTGTGAAATCCATTCTTCATTTCCAATACCATTTTGAATAATTAAAACAATAGTATTTTCTTTCAAGCAAGTAGAAAGCAATGAAGCTATATTTTTATTTTCATTTGATTTTAATGAAATAATCACGAGATCAGAAGCTGGCAATTTTGCAGGATGATTGTATGTTTTAGGATTTTCAATTTTGAATTTTTTTTCTTCTTTACTAAAATTTATTTCAAAAAAGCCTTTTTCACGAATTTCATCGTATTCGGATCGCATCAGGAAATGTACATCATTTCCTGCCAGGGATAATAATCCCCCATAAGTTTTTCCTAGTGCGCCGGAACCAATAATTGATATTTTCATTGTATATTTGTTATCTCTGAAAAATGCTACGAAAATACTATAAATAAAATAAAAAATCCACTATAAATTATCTATTTTTACCGAAAATGGATCCTAATAAACCGCGAACAATTTGACGACCAATGTTTGTCCCTAAGCTTCTTGCGGTAGATTTCATCATCACTTCAATGACTGAATCTTTAGGTCTACCTCGAGCTTGCTTAACGCTCTCATCACTTTTTAACATATTTTCTTTGGACGGTTGTTCTTTTGTATCCGTCATTTTTTTATTAATCAATTCATATGCAGATTCTCTGTCTACCATCGTTTCATAGACGCCTAAAAAAGGAGAGTGGCTCATTATTTGTTGATGCTCTATAGGCGAAATCGGCCCAATTTTTGAAGTCGGCGGATAAATCCTTATTTTATCTACTATCGTAGGTGATCCTGTTGCATCCAAAAATGAAACTAATGCTTCACCAATACCAAGTTGCGTTATCACTGTTTGAATGTCTAATTCAGGATTTTGCCGGAAAGTTTGCGAGGCTATTTTTACTGATTTTTGATCTTTCGGCGTAAAGGCACGTAACGCATGCTGTACCCGATTTCCTAATTGTCCCAATACGATCTCTGGAACATCAAGAGGACTTTGCGTGACAAAATAGACACCCACTCCTTTGGAACGAATTAATCGTACTAATTGTTCTATTTTTTCTAATAACGACTTGGGTGCCGAATTGAAAAATAGATGCGCCTCGTCAAAAAAGAATACCAATTTTGGTTTTTCTTGATCACCAACCTCTGGTAACACTTCAAATAATTCTGAAAGCAACCATAAAAGAAAAGTACTATATAAGCGAGCATCAGCGATTAATTTCGTAGCATCTAAAATATTAATGAATCCTTTTCCCGAGGCATCTTTTTGGAGCAAGTTTTCAATTTTAAATGCAGGTTCACCAAAGAATTGTTCACCTCCTGCTTCTGCTAGTGTTAATAGCCCACGTTGAATAGCGCCGATGGAAGTTGATGCCATATTTCCGTATTTGGATTTTAATGAAGAAGCATTTTTTCCCATCCAATCTAGCATAGCGCGCAGATCTTTAAGATCGAGCAGCAGCATTCCTTCATCGTCCGCAACACTAAATGCTGCGTTTAATACACCTTGCTGGGTATCGTTTAAATTTAATAGTCGCCCCATCAGTAATGGCCCCATTTCACTAATCGTCGTTCTTAAGGGATGGCCATTTTTACCATAAATATCCCAAAAGATAACGCTATTATCCGCTGGTGTGTATTCTTTTATCTTTAATTCCTTAATCCGTTGCTCTAATTTGGAATTGGTATCGGCAGCAAGCGCAATACCAGATAAATCTCCTTTAACATCTGCTGTAAAAACAGACACACCAGCTTTAGCAAATTGCTCTGCTATCCGTTGTAATGTAACTGTTTTTCCCGTTCCTGTTGCTCCTGCAATAAGTCCATGTCGGTTAGCCATAGGCAAATTCAGGCTAGTCACTTCACCCTTTGCATTACATCCAACTGAAAGCTGTCCCATTATTCACCTCTAGATGGTGGTCGCTATCTATAACGATAGCATCCGTATGGTGTGATGGTACGCTCCATCAAATAGATAGGACTGCTAAACTCAATGAAAGCATTGGGCATTGGTAGTGTATTTTCCTACTAAATAATTTTACAGGATAATCATGTGCGGTATAGTAGGGATCTTTTCAAATGAAAATCCAGTGAAAAAGGAGCATCTCGATGCAGCGCTTAGTGCACTTTTTCATCGAGGCCCAGATAGTCAAAACACATGGATTTCCTCCGATCAAAAAATAGGATTGGGCGCCGCTCGTCTTAGCATCATTGATCTAAAAACCGGCGACCAACCTATTTCGAATGAAAATAATAAAATTCATATCGTTGTTAATGGAGAATTTTACGGTTTTAAACAACAACGTATTGCCTTAGAAAAGAAAAACCATCAGTTTCGTACTTTCTCTGACAGTGAAATTGCACTTCATTTATATGAAGAAGTTGGCACTGACTGTATGACCGACTTAAGAGGTGAATTTGCTTTTATTTTATGGGATGAAACAAAACAAATTTGCTTTGCTGCACGTGATCGTTTTGGCATTAAACCACTTTATTACACACTATATAACAATAAACTCTATATTGCTTCAGAAATAAAAGCTATTTTAGCGCAAGGTATTCCTGTACGTTGGGATATTTCTGCCGCTATATTTACTCAAAGAACGGGATTTGCGCATAATAGCCGTACTTTATTCAAAGATATCTTCAAGGTGCCACCAGGTCATTATTTGTTGGCAACAAAAAATCAGTTAAAACTTGTTCCCTATTGGGATTTTAACTATCTCCCAGAAGCAGCCATCCCTTTGCATTCTGAAGCAGAATATATTGAGCAATTCCAACATTTACTGAGCGAAGCCATTCGCCTTCGTTTGCATGCGGATGTTCCCGTTGCTTGTTATTTAAGTGGTGGCTTAGATTCTAGCAGCATCGTTGGTTTAGCATCATCTCAAGTAAATGAACCTATTCATACTTTTGCCTTATCTTTTGAAAATCAAGATTATGATGAAAGTAAAATAGCCAAGGAAATGGCAATATTTGCAGGAGCACATTTTCATCGCGTAGCTATTTCGCAACGAGAGCTCGCAGAAAATTTTGCTAATACATTATGGCATACTGAATCTCCGATCGTGAATACAAATGCTGTAGCAAAATATTTATTAAGCCGTGCAGTCAGGGCCGCAGGATTTAAAGTCATTCTAACGGGCGAAGGGGCAGATGAAATTTTGGCCGGATATGCTTTTAGTAAACAAGATCTCATACTAAACGATTCAACACTTCCGCCTTCACAGGCTGCCAGATTATTAAAACAGCTTTTCGTGTCTAACCCCTCTTCGATTGGGGCACTACTAGCAGATAATACCAATCCAAAAGGATTCGATACCGTTATGCGCATGCTAGGCTCTGTGCCTGCCTGGATGATAACGTACGCTGAACAAGCTGCTAAATTAAACTCGCTTTACACAGAAACCATGAAATCATTGATCACTTCATATGATGGATATGATCTTTTCTTGGCTGATTTTGACATTCCTAAGCAATTAGCAGGAATAGATCCCGTCAATCAATCTCTCTATTTATGGTCAAAAAATATGCTACCTAACTACATGCTTTCAATTCTCGGCGACAGAACAGAAATGGCGCACAGTATTGAAGGTAGATTGCCTTTTCTCGATCATCATGTTGTAGAATTCATGCGTAAGGTGCCACTTAATCTAAAAATAAAAAATATGACTGAAAAATATTTGCTACGACAAGCAGCAAAACCCTTTTTACCTGCAAAGATATATCAACGGCAAAAATATCCTTTTTTTGCTACACCAGTCCTACTTTTAGGTAAAGGTGATTTATACGATTTATTGCAAACTACTCTGCGAGGCCCTCTATTAACTGGACAGGGGGTTTATGATCGTAATAAAATTATCGCTTTGCTAGATAGCATCCCCAAAATGAATATTCAGGAAAAAATGACATGGGATCCTATTCTCATGCAAATCCTTAGCATATGCTTGCTTCAACAACAATTTAAAATCCGTTCACGTTAATTATATTCTCAATAAGCGTTTGAATGAATTTGGGACCAAATCTAACTCTGCTGTTTGTTTTTGTTGCTGATGGATATGGGTCTGCTTGAGCTGCGTGAGTAATTCTCTCTTTTGACTATTATTGAGCAGTTTTCTTCCGTTATTAGCTGTTCCTTGCTTTACAGAATAATGCTTGACATCATTAAGCATCTTAACTTGTCTTTTCATATGTACATGAACCGGTGTATTTTTTAAAGCAATGATGGCGTTATCTTCTTCTGAAAGATCTCGACTCACCTTTTCACTTTCATCACCATCTTCTATCAGCATTGAGCTATCGCGTTGATGCAGATCCAAAAAACCTTCGGGCACGTTGCCAATATGATGCGCTAATTGTGCAGTCCAATTTGCTCTTACACTGCGTTTTGCCATATTGCCAGCTAACAAATCCAGCAAAGGCGATAAATTTGAAGTCCGCAAAGCACTTAATAAAGCGTATTTATACGCTTCATGGGCAGCAGGGTTCTTTTTGCTATGACTGTCAATTTTATCCCGCACGTGCAGCAGTAAAGCCTTTAACTCTGCGATATTTTGTTCTCTCAACGCTTTTTCTTCTTCTGATAAGCCTTGTTCTAGATCTGTTTTGGGGTAATGCTGAGGATTATTATCAACAATTCGCCCAACATCATTATCATCAAAAGCAAAAGCAGTATTCGGATGGCCATATCTCTTCTGGGAAAATTGCTGCGCGGTATATTTACCTGCATTATGACCAAACGCTCCCCCCAGCCAAAATCCAATTGTGCCAACTGCAATTTTAGCACCAATACTGCCGATGAAAGGCAATGCTTGATGCACAATAGGCTGAAAATAAGAAAGTGTCGTTGGCTCAGCGACAAAGAGCGCTACGCCTCCCGCTCCCGCTGCCACGGCCAAGCTTAAGCACCAAATGCTGCGTCCACGTTTATAGTTGTAATAAATGTTTCGCACATCAACGGCCATAACCTGTGCCGTGTTGGTCGATAAACTCTGTTGTACAAATCTACCCAACGTTTCTAAAAATTTCATTCTTCACCTGCTCCATAGGTAAATCCCTCAGGACAATCACCTGAATACATAATCACTTATTCGTGAATTTTTTTGTAAAAGGAAAATACAACATTCTAAAGAGGTAAAGTAGTGCTAAAAAAATCAGTAGTGCATAGAGCTCAAAAACGGCGACATCTCAATTGATACTTTCCGGCAAGATAAAATCCTTTTCGCTCTTCTTGGGTACATAAATTATTTATTTCTCGTTTACCAATCCTCGTTTTTTTCTGCTTTTGTTGAATTACTTCAAACATTGGCAAGAGGCAGGGTGTCTTGTCTTCTTGATAATGTCCAGGATTATCGGTTTGTTTTTTGAGGTGTTGTTCAATGCATCGGCTAATATTACTGTAACCTTTCTCGTTGGCCCATGCTAATGTATTACGAATAAGATATCGATTACTAAAATACATCTTCTCATTCGGACCTTTATTCAAACGATGATCTAACACAATATTCTCTACTAGATCCCGCTCATTATGTTCAATTGCCCATTTTAAAATCAAAAACAAGGCATCAAAATGATGAGAATCGTTACTCATCGCTAAAAGATGGCGGCCGAATACTAATAGTGAAGATGCTGGTTGAGTTTCTAATACCTCATTTAAGAGAAAACTAATTATTTCTGATGAAATAGTTAAAAATGATTGCTGCGTCATAAGCTGGTGCATTCTTTCTTGAGGGATTATAGTGCTTGCACATCTAGACAGAAGCGCTTTTTCATCTTCAGATAATCTAACATAGCCTTTAGTAAAAAAATGAGCAACTAATTGATTTTGGCCATGAGAAACTGCATGCAATAAAGCATTTAAGAAAAATTCCTGTTTTATTCTATCATCTACATTACCTTTTTCTATTTCATCAATACAATATTCCACCACAGAAAGGTTATTCATCGCCGAAGCTATATTTAAAATCTCTGACCACTCGGGAGCAGGATCTAATTTTCCATCAATCGATTGTATAAACGATTGCCCCCATATTGCAGCTGTAAGCATACATAATCTATGCTTGGTTTCTTTTCGAATGTTATCTTGCACAAGAATCGCAACATTATTTTCTAAGCCTTGCAATAGTAGCCGCTTCGCATCTTTATCCTCTTTTAATAATTTAAACGCATTTTTTAATGCGAAGATAAACAAATATTTTGGCTTTTGTAAAAACTCTTGAGTGTTAGTTTTAGAGAGAAATGGAAAATGAGCGATGATCAGATTTCGCCACAAATTTTCATCTTCACTTGCTGCTTTCCATTTATGATTTATTTGTTTGATTTTTAAAAAATCTGCAATGCTTAAGAACGAAAATATAACTTTCAAAATATCAGACGGCAATTCTAGTTGTGGGTTTTGAACAATTTTAACTCGCGATATACGAAGAGGCATAAAATATCATTCTCCAAACAAAAATTGATGTGAATAGCACGGAGGTAAACTAGCTCTTCTTTCTTCGTTTCACACGTTCTAGTAGCTCATAGGCATTTGTTTGGTTAGGATCCACAAATTCGTTACTATGCGGTTGTCGATTTTCTTTATTTGAAGCAACATTTCTCTCCAAAAATTGATTTTCAGAAGGATCTGCTGTCCTATATTGTTGTTTCTCAAATTGCAGTTCGGTTTGTTGACTAAACTTCATCAGGTGAAATGCATGGACTCCCTTGCGGTGCCAAATATCTTGGCGATAACCTTCCAATTGTTTTTCAAAATAATCTATGACAACACTATTATGCGTGATTGGATCATACTCATCATCCGGCCATGATGCCGAAGCAACCCTTAATATTCCTGGAAAAGTTATGAATGAATTTTCGGCAAGTATGTTCAAGATACATGCTAAACGGGTTGGATTTGCTTGGTTGCTTTCATTGGGGCTTAGAAACCAAAGGATACTATCGTTTATTGCTTGAAAACACTGATTGTTATCGTTTCCCAACAGAATAGCTTCTTCAAATTCTTTGATATTTACCATTAATCTATCAAAAAATTCTTTTGTCTCGTGAGGAATAATGTTGACACGTTCATTATAAGTGCGTTGATGCTTAAAAGCATAAGCTTCAAACATTTGATGAATTTTATTAAGAATAACTTCTAAAAAGCGTTGTTCCAGCATACCTCACCCTTCTTGTCACCCGCACACTTACATAATCTGCAAATGGTTTCTGGCGTAAAAAAGGGCGTATTCTAGCAGTGATAAACCCAATAGTGAATAAGCACTCAGGAGCTTTCACCACGATCCTTCGCATTCTCTGGATCCCAAGCAAGATCAAAAGAAAATTGTCCTCCAGCTGTATCCTCACTAAAGGCTTTTTCTAAATTTCTTCTGCTTTGCTTTGCTTTGTTGATATATTCCATTTCATTTTCAGCCCCATATAGTTTATACATACGTTTTACACTTTGTTCATCGTGTTGTTTAAAAAAACGCACGCATCTTAAAGCATGATAGGCTGGAAAACCCAGTTCCTTTAAGGCGTCTACTGCCATTGCTAATGATGAGTCAAAGGTTTCTCGATAAATAGAAGTAAAATCCTTTTTAAGAAAATCATAAGCTTGTGTTCTTCCGCGCACTCTGGCTAAGATTTTGAGCGCCGGATAATGCTCTCTCACATGCATTGCAATCTCAAGCGCTTTTTCTGAATCATCAATTGCTAAGATAAATAACTTAGCATGAGCAATTCCCGCCGCCTCTAAAAGATCAAACCTTGAGGCATCACCATAAAACACTTTAAATCCAAATTTTCTAATTAGCTCGATATTATCCGCATCTAGATCAAGAACCGTTGCTTTAATCTTATTGGCAATAAGTAAACGACCGATAATCTGACCATAACGGCCAAATCCAGCTATGATAACTGGATTTCTTTGCCCCTCAACGGGATCAAATTCTTTTTGTTCTTGTCTGCGAATAAAATAAGGGGCTAATAATTTCTCATAAAAAATAATCATTAAAGGTGTTAACACCATACTGATGGCAACCGCCACGACAAGTTGATTTGCCAAGTAAGGTGCTAAAGCCTGATTGGCTACCGCATGGGAAAGTAAGACGAAACAAAATTCACCGCCTTGCGCCAGAGTTAGTGAAAACAACAAACTATTTTGTGTGTTAAATTTAAATATCTTAGCAATAAAAAATAACACCAACGACTTAATCAAAACGAGCAAAAAGATTAATTTAAGGATACCCGCAGGATTTTCCAATAAAATGTTAAAATTTATGTTTGCTCCTACGGAAATAAAAAATAAACCCAACAATAACCCCTTAAAAGGCTCTATATCTGCTTCCAACTCATGACGATATTCGCTTTCGGCAAGCAATGCGCCAGCTAAGAAGGTACCCAATGCAGGAGACAATCCAATCGCTTGCATAATCAAGGCATTAGCAATGACCAGCAATAAAGACGCAGCGGTAAACACTTCGCGCAATTTGGCTTGAGCAATAAAGCGAAACAATGGCCGCAAAAGAAAACGCCCCGACACAACAATTGCTGCAATAATACCAAGAGTGACGAGAGCTTGTTGCCAATGGTTCAACTGAGAAATCAAAGAATTAGGCACAGGAAGTGCTCTTGAGGCATATGTTAATAAAGGAATAATAGCCATGATAGGGATCACAGCCATATCTTGAAATAGCAACACAGAGAATGTTGCTTGACCAACAGGAGTCTGTATCCAACCTTTTTCACTAAAAATTTGAATGACAATAGCAGTAGATGACATAGAAAGTATCATGCCAATCACCACAGCTATTGATAAAGGATGCCCCAGAAAATAAAAAATTCCGCTAAATGCAAAGGTTGTTAATGAAATTTGCAATAATCCTAACCCTAAAATATGCGCACGTAATTGCCAAAGCAAAGCAGGACGTAATTCTAATCCAATCAAAAACAACATCATCACAACGCCAAACTCGGCGAAATGCATAATATCTTGACTATGCTCACCCACCATGCCTAGCGCATAAGGACCAATAATAATACCGGCAATCAAATAACCCAATACCGATCCAAATCCTAAGCGCTTTGCCAAGGGAACCGATAGAACCGCAGCCAATAAATAGATAGCAGCTTGGTAGAAAAAATCTTTATATTCCATGGTTTTCCTATGAGGATAATTTTAAAATCGCACTGAGATCGGTATTTAGGTAAGAAGAAGATTTCACTTTAGCAAAATCTATATTATCATCTCGTAAAGCAAGTAAAATTTTTTCTAGATCTTGAGTATGTTTTGCAATGTCTTCACTTGTTAAGTGTAACGTGTCATGAATGACAAATGGAGGCAAATACTCCAATTGGCATAAAAATGCAGTTTGCATAAGCGGCGCAAGTAATTGCAAAATGGTATACCGATTCGAACCCGTTGATTGGTAAGAATGGTGACTACCCGCAGTTGTAATCACAGAAATAAGTTTCTTCGTATTTAAAACACTTCCATCATTACCGTAAGCAAAACCATGCTCTAACACTAAATCTAGCCATTCTTTTAAAATTGACGGCAAACTATACCAGTAAAAGGGGTGCATCATAACAATAACGTCATGCTGCATCAGTAACTTTTGTTCTTTTTTAATGTCTATGTAAAAATTAGGATATGTTTCATAAAGATCATGAAAGGTGATCCCTTCAATATTTTGTAGAGGCTTAATAAGCTCACGATTCACTCGTGATTTATGGATCGCCGGGTGCGCAAACAATATCAAAATTTTTTGATGGGAGGCTTCGACAGTCACTTGAGTTTTCTTATCTTCATAGAATATTGAAGCGAATTTTAATGAATATCTCAAATAGTATATGCTGTGTAAAACCCTCTTTCCTCCTCCATCAAAATTTTTTCTTTATTTCTCCGATTTTGCACTTTTTCTGTACAAATACATGTTAGTTTGTTATGTTACATTTTTGTAAATTCACAGAAGGTAGTTAGAAGATGAAATTAGTTTTTTTAATAGAAGGTGCTAAGGGCGTACAACAACATGCTAATAGTGACTTTTCTCAAGTTAAAGATCAGCAGCCTGAACTATACTTTTTAAGTGAATTAGCAAAACTTAATAATTGCGATTTTTTCGATCCTATTGTTAGCATGGATGTACAGCATATCACTTACGCCTTTTCAAAATTTCCACCAACACAACATGAACGTGTCGCGCATGTTATTTTAGATTTTTTTAGATCCAAAACCCCGCTTGATATAATTATCTTAAAATTATTTATCCTACCTGCATATCAAAATTACATGAAAGAAAAAGGCATTCGTCTTATGCCCGCATGGCTTACCACTATGCAGCAAAGTGATAATGAGGCTATTGCAGCACAAAAAACAAAGATGATGAAATCTCTTTATTCTGAGAAATATTCTTCGCCAGAAGCAGGCTATCAAAAAGAAACTGCTCTTATTCTTGCGTGGTTTAACAAAACTTCAAATTCTTTATCTCTATCAGCTCTGCAACAATATTTAGCCGAGCATCCTGAAATAACGCACGTCGTAGGTTTAATTGGCTTAAGCCATCTTTCATTTGCTGATAGTCTTGGAAAGGTTTTTGATGCTCCTTTCAGTAAAATAGTAACCATGGAAAAAGATAATCGAAGCGTTAATATCACTTTATATGGTGGCGTGCATGGGAATTTATCCGCTTATCAAATGCTGGCATCCTATGTAAATAAACTTCATGGACTTAAGCTGCCTGTTTTGCAACAAAATCAAACAGAGCTTTCAGCCGATATGCAATCATTACTTCAACATGCTCAACCTACACTGGCTTATCAATTTGAACGTTTGAATATAAATGAGACGCCACAACAAGCGCAAATTCAAGAAGAAAATTCAGAATTGAGAAAAAAGAGTAGCTTAGGATAAACACCAAGAGATGCAACATTGGAGTTTATTTTAAATAACACATCCTGGTTATAACATAACTTTCTCTTCTTTACAGGAGAGAAAGTTACTGTTTAATGAATAGCTTCGACGAGAAGAGAGACTTCTTCTTCCTCAACCTCAATATTCGCACCTGCTTCTAACAAAAGTTCAACAGCCTCAGTTTGTCCATTTTGTGCCGCAATCATCAAAGCGGTAAAACCATCATGATTATAGGCTTCAAGAAATGCATTGTTATCTAGCAGAGATTTCATTATCTCGATTTCACCGTCACTCGCAGAAATCATCAATGGTGTCCATCCATCCTTATTTTTTGTTTCTACATCTGCACCAGCCTGAAGTAACAGCTCTAATGATTTATGATGGCCAAAGCACGCCGCTATCCATAACGCATCACAATCTTCTAATGAACGTGCATTGATATCTGCACCCGCTTCTAGTAAAAATTTTAACGCTTCTACATGATCATTTTGAGCTGCAGCAATAAGGGCAGTACAGCCATAGTTATCCTTTGCTTCAATATTGGCTCCAGCTTTAATTAAAACTTGTAGTGTCTTAACATGTCCATTCACTGCTGCTAAAACTAATGGAGGAAAAGTGCCTACCTTGTCTGCTATTTGGCTTTCTGTTTCTTGATCGCACAATTCATCTATTTTCTGCATATATGCCTTCGATATCACAATTAAGAATTAGTTTTAGTATAACTATTTATATAACAATATGAATACTAATGATCCTGTCTTTTCATCATTCGGTCATTATGAAGTATAAAATCATTAGTTCAAGCAAAAAACAAACTAAAAACATAAATTTTTAGTACGAAAAAGCATGCAAACCCATGTTTTTATCTAATAGCAATTATACTTAAGTTATGGTTAACTGAACTATCTTTTCATTTAAGCCACTCTTATTCCCTTGCTCTGGTATACCGGGTACGTCATGTTTTTCAGTGCAAGATATATTAAATGTAGGCAAAAAGGTTTGTTCAATTTTAAGGTTTCCACTCAGGATCTCTTCCATTTTCTGTCTCAACATTTCATTTATTTTCTTAAAATAAATATCCATCTCATGAGATAAAACATCTACCGTTGGTGCATTTTCCAATTGCTTGTCATTTAAAAGTACATCTTGAAAGCGCTTCATACCAACCTTTACCTCATGAATTAGCTGCTCTTTTGAAAATGCATCAAAGCAGTTAGGATCGTACAACATACAAGGAGGGAAACCATTTTCAAGTAACAATTTATTTAATATCACCATCACAAAAATTCTACAATTTGCATCTTTAAAGGGATGAAGCTGTTCTAGTTTTTGTACCGTATCGACAATAATGGATAGCTTTTGCTCGCTATCATTTGCTATTGTCATTCGCTTATAGTGAAGACGGATCAATTCATCCACTCTATCTTGTAAAAATTCCTCAACAACAAAAGTTGGTGTAACAATTTCAATAGCGGTTTCACTACTATCTAGTTTATAAATTTCGTGTTGCTGGGTGCGAAAAGAATAATTGTGCTTTAAAATAAATTCAGCTAAAAGTCGCTTTGCGCATTCTTTGGTTTTTGGATCCTCTTGTATCATCCCTCTTTTTCTTACTAAAAAATCGATTTTATCATTGAGAACATATTGATAAGTATGACTATTGATAATGTCATATTGTTCAATCTCAATTTCTTCTACAAGTGAAACGTTATCCCTTGCTAAAAGAAAAGTGTCATCTCCTATCTCGATTCTATCTAATAAGGCAAGGATCCCTTCAACTGAAGCATTATCGTCTAGCAAACCAAAGTGAACATCTTCCTTACGCCAGCATCCTTTCAATTCATCAGGCAATCGTTTCATTTCAACATGTTGTGTTGCAATGAAATGATAATTGAGTAATCCTCTAGAATTTAATGGCGTGTTTATTTCTTCGAGCATAGCTAACCAAACACTATACATTCCTTGTAAATATTTTGGTTCTCTTGCTTCAAAACCAGGCCAACTGTCTTTCATTTGTTTTTTGCCATCTACGCTAAATCGCCAAAATTGCGCTAAAGGAAACTCAGCAAATAACAATTGAACCATATGCGCTGGATCTTGGGTCATCGCAATTTTTTTGAAAAGTGCATCACAATCAATAGATTGGTAAAATTCTTTATCAATGTTCATTTTCTGCTTTAAAAACTTTTGTGGGATAGCGATCATTTACTATAACGGATCAACACTCATCCACCCAATTCATTAAGACAAAAGGCATTTTTGAACAGATAAATGAAAACATGATCTCATTACTAAGGTGCGACACAATCAGATTATCTCAAGAGAGGAGTTACAATATGAAAAAAGTTTCGATGTAAGTAAAGCAGGCATTCTCTCAACTATTTTATGAGAGAATGCCTGTTTTATTTAGTTACGCCGAGCTTTTGGCTTTGAAGTGTAAGATTGGTAAATATATTCAGCTTGCTTTGCATTTGTAGGTAAGAGTTTCTCATCCTTTAACTTGTGATATACTTGTTGATAAGCAAGAATTTGTTGCCTACGAGTATCATCATCCAAATCGACTTCACCAAACATGGGAGCATCTTGTAGAGATAATTGCTTAAAACGTGTATCCATTTCAGATAACAACCCCTCTACAGTGACACCACTATATTGGCATTGTTCTTGCACATGGATTTCTCTTTTTTCACCTAATGATCTCTCTAAAGTGCTTTTTTCTGGGTCAAAGCGATAGGGACCTGAAAGATCAATATCTAGCTCTAAGGAAAAGTCTGCACATGCAGAAAAATCGAGTTCTTTAACAGCAACTCTATCTAACACGACGTTCAAAAAATGCGGTTCATCCTGCTTTGCAAGCCATCCTAACCACCAAAGCGGTGTTGTCCCTTTAAACATACCTGTTGTCATTTTATGATTAAGATCAGTTCCTTTCCAGCCAGAAAATTGAAGCATATTTTGCAAAAGATCATTAATTTGCCAGTTGTTAGCATGTTTTATGCGTGCAAGCACCAACCAGCAAAGTGTAGAAATATCTTTAAATTCACCATCTTGTGCAAAATGATGCACAGTAAGCAGACCAAAATTAAACTCTTCTCTTCTTTTTATTAACGCACTAAACGCTTTTGGCATATCATTTGCTGCAAGAAAAGCCATCCACCAAAGTGGTGTTGTGCCTGCATATTCTCCATCTTGTATGGTTAGATCAAATTTTAATCTATTCAAATCAGCTGTGTTTAACACTTTCATTAACAACAAATCAGCATCATCAAAAGTAGCTGCAATATAGGTAAATAGTGTTAAGATGGAGCCATTGAAATAGGGGCTCTTTATATAACGATTAAAATCAAGCGCATTTATGCTACCGGAATCATTCAAGAGCGTTTGCAATTTAGCAAAAGTATTTTCGTCAATTTCATTTTCACTACTAAAAATATTATTACAAAGCAATTCCAATTCTTTTTGGAAATTAGCTGGACCAGCATTTGACATATTCACTCCATTATTTATTATATAAATAATATGACAAATCAATTTAAAAAATTTATGTTATGGGCAGAATTTACCCAAAATGATCTCATCTTATTAAGATGAACCTAACAGGCTAAGCATTTTAATCTCAACTATTAACGAATGATTAACTGCCGAAAAAAGAAGCCAAATCCTAAATGACTTATATTCTGGACGTCAAGCAAAATTAAAAAGCCAGATTGATAAATAAACATCAAATGACTATCTGTGAGAGATAAAAAGATATACACTAATTTGAACTTTTCCATCCTCTTCGCACTCTAAATAGCGTATTTTTGATCTCGCTCTATTCTTAATCATTGCGTTGGAAACTATGATAAATTTCATCGAAATAGGATTAGCATTCATAGAAGGTCTAGCATTGATTGCTTCACCTTGTATTTTGCCAATTTTACCTTTGGTATTATCCACCTCTTTGGCTGGCGGCCCTAAACGACCCATAGGCGTTATTATTGGTTTTATTATGTCGTTTAGTCTCTTTGCATTGCTTTCTAAAAAATTGGTTATCTTATCAGGCATTGATCTAGACATTATTAAACCAATTTCTCTTGTGCTATTAGGATTATTTGGCATTGTTTTGCTGTCTGAACGCTTGTCTGCTCAGTTTAGCGCATTAACACAGCACCTTGCTCAAATAGGAAACAAATTTTCTCTCAATACAGGTGATGGCTTTGATGGCGGCCTCCTGATTGGGGCATTAATAGGTTTAGTATGGACACCTTGCGCAGGTCCGATCCTTGCTTCAGTGCTAATACAAGTGATCCGCCAAGAAACAGAATTTGCCAGTATATTAGTTATTATCGCCTTTTCTATAGGTGTGGGACTGCCGATGTTAATTATCGCTCTCACTGGAAAGAAATTGTTGATCAAATTTCAATTTTTAGCTCAACATGGAGAGAAGGTGCGAAAAGTATTGGGAGGGATTATCTTGCTCAGTATCTTATTAATCGGTTTTAATTTTAACCCAGCTTCTTGGCCAAAAATCAGCTCATCATCTACCGCAATTACAGGAACACAATTATCACATGGGCTAGCCCATTCCTATCCCGCGCCGGAATTAACAGGACTAGATACGTGGTTCAATAGTAAACCGCTTACTCTCTCTGCTTTACGCGGTAAAGTTGTATTGATCGATTTCTGGACTTATTCTTGTATTAATTGTGTTCGCACCCTTCCTTATCTTACTGCCTGGAATAAGCAATATCATGATAAAGGGCTCGTTATTATCGGCATTCACGCACCTGAATTTGAGTTTGAGAAAAAACCAGAAAATGTTGAGATCGCTATCAAAAAATATCACCTTGAGTATCCTGTAGCTTTAGATAACCGATTGCAAACATGGACAAGCTTTCAAAACCTTTATTGGCCTGCACATTATCTTATTGATAAAGATGGTCAAGTCGTTTATACCCATTTTGGCGAAGGTAATTATGATATAACAGAAAACAACATTCGCTATTTACTAGGGCTCTCTGAGAATAAAATGACTTCCTCACAGCCTGCATTTTACCATTTTAGCCAAACACCTGAAACCTATCTTGGGATCTCAAGAGCAGAGCGTTATATGGGAACTCCGTCCTTACAATCAGGTGAAACGTTATATCAATTTTCTAAACCTCTTTCTAAACATCATTGGTCATTAAATGGACGATGGAAAGTCAATGCAGAAAAAATTATCTCTGAAGAAAAAAATGCAACGTTGCGTTTAAATTTCACTTCAAAAAAAGTATTTTTAGTCATGGGCACTACCACTGGAGAGCCAGTTGAAGTCACTTTGAAACTAAATAGTGAAACATTAAATACACAAGCAGGAAAGGATGTACAACAAAGCAAAGTGATGGTTAATGGTCATGCCCTGTACGAGCTTGTCAATCAAAAAAATTATGACAATAGCTTATTAGAGATCACAGCCCAAGGGCCAGGCGTAGAAATGTACGCCTTCACCTTTGGGGAATAAAGAGATAGGTTTCAACCACGCTTACGTAATCTGCTTTTGATGCCATTTTCAGGTTGAACGTCATCCAGCGAATATTCCTTATCTTTCTTCTTTTGTGGATGCGATGCATCATTTGCAGATCTTTTGTCTCGCTTGACAGCGTCTATTCGTTTAGGTGGTAATTCTTTAGATTTGTTTTCTAAGCAACATTTTTTTTCACTTTTTCTCATGTTCTCATATGCTATCTTTGTTGCTAACAAACCGGTAAATGCTAGCGGTAGAAAATAGAGAGGCATACTAAACAAGCTAAACGCGGCAACAACGGCTAGCATTGCAGTGATAGCAATTATCAACTCATTCTTTTTTGCAGAAAGCTGAGGTAATGGTTGATTTTCTATCAGTTTATTTAGTTTTATTGCCCCTCTTTTTAATAAAGAGGATGGCATATTGATATTTTTTTCTGCAAATCTGGTCGCTCGCTGCGCTAAAGATTGTAATTTACTCTGTATTTTAGCATCGACATCATGCTTCATTAAAGTCGCAACGCTCAGAAATTGATGTAAAGAATGCAGCATTTTAGCATAACGAATATCGTAATCATTCCATCCATATTGTTCTAGGTTGCTAAGATATTTATCAATGCTACGCAAATAGGTGGCGGTAAATTGTTTGTGCTTCAATAATGCCTTTGTATCTTCGTCACTTATTGCAAATGATCTCGATTTAGCACTGACTTTAATTGCTGCAGGCACTTTTTGTGGAAACATCCACCAGTCATAATGAAATGTTGGTTGATGGCAAGTTGCTCTATGCTTTAAAAAAACATTTTGATATGATTCTTGTTGGTTTTTGATAATCTTTTGGATCTTTGTGCTCATTGGAACTCTCTTAATTCGAGTTAACAAATGATAACTGGTTTAAAGATCCATTTAAACCAGTTATCAATACTTATAGGCTACCTGGTTTATTTTTAGACGATTTTGCTTCATGCAATTCAGCAATTAACGCCCCTTTACCTTCTTCTAGCTTTATCACTTTCCTGCGCAAATTATCCCTATCGTCCTTAACAGCCTCAAGCGCTTCTTTCGTGTCAGAAAGCTCTTTTCTTAACAGGGATCGCTCTGAATTAGCCGCTTCAAGCTGCCTTGTTCGAACTTCAAGTTGGCGGATTAAATTTGTGTTTTCCTTGATTAAACGTTCAACTTCTTTTATTAACTCTGAAGAAGAAACTTCCTCTTCAAATATTTCTTTTGCTTTTTCGATTGTCATGGGCGATTCTGAATCCCTATCAGCGCTTTGTTGTGTGTTGTCTTTCTCCTTAGTATCCTGCGTCGACATACCAAGCATACTTTTCCAGCCATTCAACATAACTAAAGCTCCATTATCAATAAATGAGTAAACGAGGCCCAACATAGTAACAGTTTGAATGAAGCTATCCTATACAATTATCTATAAAAGGCCGCCATTTATCTGGCAAAAATATCCATTCATCTCCTTTAATTAAAAAGGATGAATGGATATTTGTGTATGTCCACAAAAGCATGCGTTTCAATGCTGACATCCTTCATTTTTAATAATTTCGTGGGAAATTCATCCTACTCTCAACAGCTGATAATGGTGAAGTAGTTATTCCAGCACCTGTACGCAATTGTTGATAACCAGGTGTATACGAAGTTGCAATCGGATGTGGTTGTGTATGATGCGAAGTAGGATGAAGATGATGCGTTCTACTTTTTACTAATTCTCTCGTTAGCCATTGTACCTTCTCTTCTAATTGGGTATTGTTTGTAAGCAAATGCTCATTGAGCATTTTATAACCCTCCACCAGGCCTTGATGTAAATCAACAGTTTTTTTATATTCTTGAAATAATAAGGGTAAGAGGATAGATAATTCTGCAATCAGACTCGTATTGTTTTGGTGCTTTTCTTGTTCTTTCAAAAGCCTTGTATTTTCTGCTTTCAATATAGTTTTTTCTTCTTGCAAAATAAGTATTAAACGTTGATCTTCAAGTTTGCTTATTTTCCTTTCTAAGCGACTTCTTTTAGCTGATATCGCATTTTTTTGCTTTCTACCGGAAGCATGATTGTACTTATTCATTAGCCTTAATCTATCACTAGAAAGCGCTGTAATTTCTCTTTCAATTTTTTCAATAGCATTAGGCGTTATCTCGGGGGATTTTTTTGCTATTGAAGAGGTGCTAGATGTAGCTTGAGAACGTACTTGACTTGTTTTTTTTGAAGATAATTTAGGTCTTGGTTTATGAAATGAAGTTGCGACGGGAGGGGCTGCGCCTGAAGAAGGAGACTCTTGAGGCATTTCGCAAGAAATACTTTCTGTATAGAAACTTTTTGTCGGTCTATCACATAATATATCCACTATTTCAGGAAATAATTTTACTGCATCATCCTCTATTACAATTCCGTCTAACATATCAGTTCTCCGTCATAGAAGCATAAAGTAAAATGGGAGCATATAATAATGTTGGTTTGCAAGACAAGATTTTATTCAAAAAGAAAGCATTCAAAGAATGGTATCACCACCGCGGTTTAGATTTTTTAATATTCAATAGAGATGTGATTACTTGGGTAAAATCTACAATTATCATATTTGCTCTAGCATCCAGCCGTGGAGCTTTTAACTGCCGTATTCTCTCCAGAATGAATGACAATGCTTCATGGGAAGGCTCCCCATTGCGCAATAGCTCCTTTGCCTGATTAATAGCGGCCTGTAGCTCCAGTATTTCTTGTGGTGCCGCTAAACCTGGTTGCGCTTTCCCCAAATGTCTATATCTTTGTTCAAGATCGATTTGATTCAACTTAGCCAAGACTCTGGCATTTGAGGACGTCATATTTTTGAGAAGATGCGCATTATCTGGCGACATAAAAGCCTCGCTATAAGCGTTGCTCATTATTTACCGCTATGAGTTAAGATGCAGAATAAAAGTTCAATTCCAGATTGCATGAATAGAGTCTTTGTAGATAAGTGTGCAGGTATTGCCTTCACTCATTTCGCAAAAGTCTTGTTATATATACATTTTTTTCAAAGACTCGTCGCCTTGCCTAATAATCAATTGTGAAGAGTATATTCACTTGTTTTTGCGATAATGAGGCGCCTTACCTCATTTTATCTATTTTTTAGTAACGCTATCAATCAGCCTGCGGGCAATGCTAGGTCGGCTAGGTAAATTTGGCAGTGCATCCAAAGAAAACCAACGTGCATCTTCAATTTCATTATCATCTATTTTAAGATCACCACTAGCGTAATGAGCTTTAAAAGCAATCATAAAACTGTCGGGGAAAGGCCATGTTTGGCTGGAAAAATATTTCAAATGGGAAATATAAATACCAACTTCTTCGTGTACTTCTCGATGCACCGCCACTTCTGCTGTTTCCCCAATATCAATAAATCCTGCAATAGCACTATACATACCAGGTGCAAAATGCTTTGATCTTGCAAGCAATATTTCGTTTTCTCTTTGAATCAATACCATAATGGCCGGCGAAAAGCGTGGGAAAAAAGCAGATTGGCAATTATCACACCATTTATCCGTTGCATCGATTTTTCTTTTTAAGGGCGAACCACATTGACCGCAATAGCAAGACTGCTTATCCCAATTAAGCCAATGATAAGCTTTTAGCGTTAATTGCCGCAAATGTGTGCTTGCCTGTGCTAGGAAAGGTCGGATCGCAAAAACTCTGAAACCCAAGCTTAGCAACTGTTCCTCAGAAAGGGTAATTTTACATCTCACAATAAGAACAGCATGACACAAGTAAGCAGCTTCAATTTGTGCATTTAGCATTATTTGCGTAGAAGCAAAAGATATTAAAGGTGTTTGTTTCTCAGCATTAACAAGAATGCCCTCTTTGGTAAAAAAAAGGGCAAAATAAGACGCATACTTTTCCAATTGCTGTACATTAAAAGTGAGGTATTCACTCATGGCGGCACATCCTTTAAGCGCGCTATGTAACTTTATTTTATGCTAGGCTTCAATATTTTCGCATTCATTAACTAACTTTACAAGACCACTTATTCTTTAAAAGAAAGTGCAATTGTTGTTACTTTGTCGTTTCGACAATAAAATAATCCTCAATTGAGTCACTTTCTTTTGAATAAAAAACACAAAAATGCGCCTTTTTGGTTTTGCTATTCAAATTTATTCCCACAATGAAAATTTTATAATATAGTGCTTTTTGCTTAAATTAAGACTTTAAGCGAATGAATTTTTTAATAAATGGAAAAAAACGTAAGGAAACACTCACAACAAAACATGAATATAAGCTCACGTTGAGGTAATTTTATGCAAGAAGGTGCTGCGCCTGTTTCCACTGAACGCCCTTTATTCAACCCTGCTGAAATAAAAAAGTATGATCTTCGCTATCTGAAAAAGATCATACCGCTTATCAATGATTTAATTGATGTAAAAGAACATCAATTATTAAAACTTTCGACTGATGAAGCCGCCATTACTGCTTTTCATGAAGCCTTCTTTAACCGAATTATGGATGCAAGTCCTTCTGAAGCTATTATTGGGGGAAGTAAATATAATCAGCTCAAGGATGAAATAAAAGGATGGCTGGATAAGAATTCGCATGCTTTAAATCGAAACCATTTCTTAGGAAATTTAGCAAAACAAGTTTTCGATCAGGCCATGCTCTTTAACTTGTATGATATTCGTGTGCGCAGCTGCCATGATCTTTTTATTAATGAGCTAATTGATATTGCAAATAATCCTGTGCCCACACTTGTAGAGGAAGCTTATCGGCATAAACACTATGATTTCCATGATATTGATCCCGAGCGGGCAAGAAATGCTTTATGTGTATTCATTGCTCACTTAATCAATGCGGCACAACTGAGCGAACCAGAAGACTATCTTTTACTGGACACTGCACAAACGATTCATAACTTCATGCATCTCATGGTGCGGATTGCCAAAGAAGGTGGCAGCATGGATGCTCTACAAGTTGGTGCTGTCGTAGGCCCTTGTCTACGTAGTGCACTTCAAGTTGAAAAGAAGCTTTTCTCAGCAACAGAGGAAGAATCAAGATGGGGTAATGCCACTACGCAAGTGTATTTATACGAGAACGGTTTAATGAATAGACTGTTTCAGAGCGTCGCCACAACTTCCTTTTTTGATAGATTGTTTGATGTACAAGCTTATAAAAAGTTTTACCAAACAAGCTATAGGCCTCACGTTGAGATGTTAAATCGAAAATGTGATCTCTCTTCTCCTTTTCCCATTGCCGAGTTATCACGTACTGGGGTTCAAACAGCAACCCATTGCCTAGACGATATTCAAAAATACAAAGATGTTGAGGAGAAAAAGAGTGAAAGTATAGAAAAAGAAGAAGGCTCACCCTCCTCTCTAACCTCCAGAATGCGCGGTCTAACCTTAACAAGTAAAGGCACAAGTGGTGAGGTTAAAACCATCAATCCACTTTACGACAATAGCCAAAAGACAGCGGGGGCTGAGGTTAAGGTGCTCAATCCGCTTTTTGAGTTACAAAAAGCTGCGGCTAAAGAACAATCTGAACAAAATGCTACTCAAGCTGACACTTTTGCTTCTCAAGCAAAACAACCTCTTTCACCCAGAAAAAATAAATCTTCCCAAGGACAATAAATGTTGCGCCTGGCTTTATGCCAGGCACTTTTTAGCTACGCATATTGCTTATTTAGAGCTCAGAATATACAATTTTACAAAAATAAATAATAATCGATTGAGGTAGCGTGATGCTAAACGGATCAAAGCGTACTCCTAAGCATTCCCCCAATATACTTGAAGAGCTCTTTGAAAAATTTAAAAGACTAAGCTTATTTACTCCAGATACCTCAGATGCTTCTCAGCTCTCGACTTCGGATACCTTGCTGCGTTCTTCCACTGTTGCTTCTGAGGATTTCTCTTCGCATTCTTCTGCGGATCCTTCCACCATTTCCGCTGAGATCACCTCAAAGTTTTATTCTGACGATTCCACTGATACCTCAAAACTTTCTTCTCCATTTGAGTGTCCTGAACTAAGATTGCATATCTTAAATTCGGTTCCTGCTGAAGAAGAAAACTATCTACCCTTGCGGTTAGTCTGCAGGCAATGGAGGCAAGACACGGATGAGCGAGTTTATCTACAATTACTAAACACCCCAGCTGTTCTAGAAGAAACTAAGCAAAAAGTTGTATCAGGAGCTGATAAAGATGTGCTTTATCAAAGACAACAAGATGAAATTAATTTCTTTGTTCAGCATCAAGTGGCTATTCGTTCCGATTACGGTTGTGCCCATACTCATCGAGCTTTAGCCAACGTCATTATGCTATCAAGATGTCCTATCACTGCTTTTCATTTGTATCAATGCCATAAAGCATTAAACATGCTTAATATGCGAATGATTCAAACAAAAATCGATCTAAAGAAACAAACTTTGATTTGCAACGAGGTTTTTTTAACCCGTTTTCCTGTCGCATTATTGCGAGATCCTGTTTATTTATCCTTTTTTGACAAACTGAAAACGTTGAATATCAGTAATAATTCCTTAAGATCACTCTCTAGTTTTATTTTTCAACTACCTTGCATCGAAAGAGTCTTAGTAAGTCATAATGAAATTGAGCGCGTTGATTTCAATAAACCTCCTGCAAAAACCTTGTTATGGGTTGATTTGCATGCTAATCGGCTTAAAGCTTTTCCTCAAGAATTTCTCGGCAGTGAAAAGTTAAGTTATCTCAATTTAGGTCACAATTATTTATTAGAAGTACCAGAAATCTTATGGGGTAAGAAATTCACCATTGATCTGAGTCATAATTGCTTAACTAATATCGATGCACGTTGTCCTGATCGTAAAAAAGTGCTTGCAACACAAAAAACACTTGAGCAAGCCTTGGCAGATACTAAAAAAACAACCAAGCGACGTTGCTCACTCTAACCTTTGCTCGCCACGCTTTTTGGTGTGGCGAGCATTTTCGTTATAAACTATTGCTTGCACGCAAACGGGATCCTGGCGATTGTACAACAGGCTCTGGTGCTGGTTGTGTTCCTCTCACTTTGCCCCACAACCAGCTCACATTTGATTTTACACTCCCTAACGCGTCACTTGCCAAATCAAAAACATCTTTGGTTGCCAAAGTATCGTCATAACGCTCCATGGTTTCATCACTTGCTTGGCCGTTCATTAAATCAAAGAAATCACCTGCTCTCTCTAATAAGGTAGGTGATGTTTTTTCTACTTGCACCTCTTCACGATGTAGCACAATTTGCCCATTATTAGCAGGTGCTTCAGGCTCTACTTCAGGCGCACGTGGCATAATAGCAAGTGTTTTTGGCTTAGCCTGTAGTTGCTTTTTGTCTTGTTTTTTAGCCTGATCTTTTGGTTTTCTAGGATTATCTAGGCTTATAACCTCTTCAGGTTCAGCGAACAACCAATTTGTTGAGGCACTATAAGCCCCTTTTAATTTTTGCCATGCACCTTTTACCGTTTGATTAGCATAATGAAATGGTGCCGCAACCGGTTTCACCGTTTCTACCACCTGATGCACCCGCTCAGAAGCCTGGTTCACTTTTTTATTAACGAAATGCCCTAGCCATCCTCCTATAGCAAGTCCGATTGGACCTGAGTGTAAAAAGCCAAGGGAAGCACCTAATAGAGGGGTTTGATGTGCTTCAAACCAAGCTTCCACTTCATTAGGATAAAGCACATAAGCTCCCGCCATCGTGGCACCCAGCGTTGTGTATAAAACAGGTAAGCCAAAAATAAGTGAAGCACTGGAAAGCGTTAAACCTGCACCGATTGCGGCGACTTTTTTTGTATTACTGTTGAAATCGAACCATGAGGTTGCATTGTTTTGTTGATGTTGTGTTGTGAAATTTTTCATGTCACTTTCTCTTGTTTTTGATAGATGGGTGACTTGATAACATCTTGGTATAGTTCTGACTACGATAACTAGATTAACGTAGCTGACTTTCGGACTTTTGGTATAATTTAGCTGCACAACTTATAAATTTGCTTTCAGAAAAAGCAGAATGGTACGCAAGATTATCATGACAAAAAAATGCGTTTGCTGTGCATGCTATCCTGTGAGTGAAGCTGGTTGGGAGTTGCTGTCACACCAACCACCACCTAAAGCCTTAATTAAGGTGACGCTAGCAATTTGTCGACGTGTGTTAAGATCAATCGAGGCAAGTTTTGCTTGCAGATAAGTATTTTGCGCCACCACCACATCTAAATAAGTTGTTAAGCCACCCTCATAACGATGCACTGACTGTATGAGTGCTCGTTTCGCAGCAGCGGTTGCTTCAGTTTGTGAAATTGTTTCTTTAGCCAATAAGCGCTGCGCAGCAAGATTATCTTCAACTTCCTGGAAGGCATTGAGCACCGTCTGACGATAATTTGCTACAGTCGCATAGTAGGAAGCCCTTGCTTGCGCTAGCTGTCCACTAATTTTCCCACCGTCAAATAGTGTTTGCGCTAGTGTTGGGCCCAGCGACCAAAATAAGCTAGGCATTCCTAATAAATTTCTAAATGATGCACTCTCAACACCAATATCGCCAACCAGATTGATATCGGGAAAAAATGCAGCTCGCGCAACACCAATCTCAGCATTTGCCGCCATCACATGTTGTTCAGCAGAAGCAATATCGGGTCTTCGTTGCAATAAAGTTGAAGGTAAAATCGGCGTAATGGTGGGTAAAACTGCGTGTTCTTCACCACAAGGCATTGAAAATGCGCTAGGCACTTTGCCGGTTAACACGGCAACTGCATGTTCAAACTGAGCGAGCTTTAATCGCATATCGGTTGTCAAGGTTTTTGCATTTTCTAATTGCGTTTTAGCTTGATCGACATCCACCTCAGGGGCCGCTCCCCCTTCAAAGCGGTAAAGGGTTAATGCTAAAGCTTTTTCATAAGCATTGACTAATTCTTCTAAGGCCTGCACAGAAACCTTAGCCCCTTGCATTGAAAAATAATTTGACGCTAACAAGGCATGCAAGCTCAAATCTGCTGCCGCTAAATCTGCTTCACTTGCTTTTGCAAGATGTTTTGCTGAAGCAACTGTATTACGAACACGTCCCCAAACATCAAGCTCATAGCTTAAATCAACCCCAAGCAGTCTGTCATTATAGCGTCTATTGGTTGAGGGATTAGCGATATTTACCGAGGTTTGTTGGCGGTTAACATCTGCCATGGCAGTAAAATTAGGGTAATACCCACTTTCAGCAACCATCACAGCAGCTCTTGCATTCTCATAACGCCATAACGCTGCTTTCAGATCTTGGTTACAATGTGTGACCTCTTCTTCTAATTGATTCAACACAGGATCATGATATATCTCCCACCATTTTCCATGATCAATCCTGCTCTCTTTTGCGCTTATCCATTTTCCAGCTTCTTTATAGGTAGGCGGTATATCCATGAATGGTGGATGATATTCTGGCGCCAATGAACAACCCAGCATAGCTGGCAAAGGGATTAAAATTAACACCGATAGCGTTAATTTCTTCATGAAGCTTTTTCACTTGCTTTTTGCTTTGTCGATTGCTGCGATGATGCCACGCGCACAACCTGACCTGTCTCTAATGCATCCGGTGGATTCAAGATAATGATCTCACCTTCTTTTAATCCTGAGCTAATTTCAACCTCTGTACCAAAATCGCGACCAATCGTCACAGATTTCAATACCACTTTTCCATCCTCTGGTAAGGTAGCGACTTGTAAGCCTTGAGCACGAAATAAAAGTGTATTGACTGGCAAACGTACACTGCCCTCTGGTGAGGGTAATTTGAGATGTACCTCTGTATAACCGCCAGGTAATAATTCCCCTTTTGAATTATCCACCGTTAATTCAATCAATAATGTTCGTGTGACAGGATCAATCGCTTTAGCGGTTTGTCGAAGCTTTGCTTGGTAACTTTTACCAGGATGTTCTGCAAAGCGTAGAGTAACATCCATTTTAGGCGTAATACGTGATGAATAATTTTGCGGCACATTCACATAAACGCGCAAAGGGTTAGATTGCACAATACGGAAAAGCTCCAATCCTACATTACTACCTGCATCGATTAACGATCCGATATCTGTGGTACGCGAAGTGATAATACCATCAAAAGGCGCAACAACTTCCTTAAATCCCACTAATTCTTTTAACCTATCACGATTAGCACGCGTAGATTTGACTATGGTTTCTGAAGCTTTAGCGGTGCTTATTTTCTCATCCGCTTCTTGCTTAGACACTGAATTGGTTGTCAACAGCGAACGCCAACGGATTGCGGTACTTTGCGCCAATTCATTATTGGCAATGGCTGTTTTTAAATCTGCTTCAGCCTGACGTAATTGCGCATCTACTTCCGGGGTTTCTATAAAGGCTAATAAATCCCCCTTTTTAACGCGACTTCCAATGTCTACCATCCATTTTTTAATATAACCACTGGTACGAGCAAAAATTGTCGCTTCATGCCATGCTTGCACATTACCGGGCAGAACGATTTCTTCCTCCATTTCTCCTGGCATTGCTTTAATGGTCGCTACAATAGGAATAGCTTGTTGTTTAGTCGTACGTTTAAGCTCCCTAAATGAGAGAATACGGCTAGTGATCCCCATCAGTGCCAAACTGATTATAATAATTAACGCAATCACACTTTTACGGTGATATTTTTCTGGTATCTCCAACTTAAGTTTCTTCAGCATGCAGAGCTCGCTTATCTATAGCAGATTGACGCCCATGAATAAGGCAAAATACGGCAGGAACAAAAAGTAACGTGGCAACCGTTGCAAAAAGTAATCCACCAATGACGGCACGACCCAACGGTGCATTTTGCTCTCCCCCTTCTCCCAACCCCATTGCCATCGGTAACATACCGATGATCATCGCAAGTGCAGTCATTAATACTGGGCGAATACGTGTTGCTCCAGCTTCCAGAGCTGCCGTGAATGCATCATTTCCTTCCTTCATATGTTGACGAGCAAAACTAATGACTAAAATACTATTAGCGGTTGCCACCCCCATGCACATAATCGCACCTGTCAGCGCAGGAACGCTCAAAGTGGTATGCGTGAGAAATAACATCCATGCAATTCCAGCAATCGCTGCCGGCAATGCGGTGATAATAATAAAAGGATCAATCCAAGATTGAAAATTAACCACAATCAAAAGATAAACCAAAATAATTGAAAAGATTAACCCCAAATATAGCCCTTTGAAAGAATCTTGCTGCGTTATCATCTGTCCACGTTCAGCCACACTTGAGCCTTTAGGAACCTCTTTGTTGGTGCTCTTAACCAATTTATGCACGTCACGAGCAACACCGCCTAAATCACGATCCTGTACGGCAGCAAAAATATCAATTACGGGTTGGACATTGTAATGCGATTCAACCACCGGACCATACGTTCGATTAATTGCGGCTAATCCTCCCAAGATTTGCGGAACAGCCGTTGTTGCCAAATGACTGATAGGCATATTGCGTAAATCTTGCAAAGAAGTCATGCGATACTGTGGGACCTGAGTCACAATGGGATAAGAAACACCATTTTTAGGATCTAACCAAAATGTCGGCGATGTCTGAAAACTGCCAGACAGCGAAATCAACATATTTGAGCCTACATCGAGTTGTGTGAGCCCTAATTGGCGAGCATAACTCCTATCAACATCTACTTGTAATTGTGGATAATTAAACGATTGCCGGATCCGAGCATCAACAATGCCTGGAATTTGCTTAATTTTATTCAACAACATGGAAGCATGTTGTTGATTGGCTTTCACATCAAAACCAATCACTTGCACATTAATTGGAGAAGGCAAACCAAAATTGAGGATTTGAGCGACAATATCTGCCGGTAAAAAGGCAAAATTCACCCCCGGAATAAGATCGGGCAACTCTTTACGTAATTGACGCACATATTCCACAGTTGGCCTATGATTTTCTTTCAAGGAAATTAGAATATCTGCATCCGCTGGCCCCACTGGTGCAGAATTACTATAGGATAAGTTAATGCCACTATAAGGTAAGCCAATATTGTCAACAATACTCTCTAAGTCTTTGGCAGGAATAATCTGCCGAATAATACCATCAACCTCATCGCAAATTTTCGCAGTTTCTTCCACTCTTGTGCCTGTTGGAGCCCGGACATGGATTTTAATTTGCCCCGCATCGACTGCCGGAAAAAAATCTGTGCCAAGCCAAGGCGTAAGAAGCAGCAATGAAGCAATAGTGAATCCTAAAAATAAGGCAATAAACAATAATCGTTGCTGCAAAATCGCATGTAGAAAGTTTTTATAATTATCTCTAAAATGCTCAAATTTCTCTTCAAAAGCATGATGAAATCGAACAAAACGGTTGCTTGAATATTGTGATGTGTGAGGGTCAAAGCGACGTAACCAATACTTAGCCAGTGTTGGCACTAGCGTTCTAGATAAAATATAAGAAGCCAACATCGCAAATGTGACGGCTTCTGCAAGTGGTACAAATAAATATCGCGAAACCCCTTCTAAAAAGAACATAGGTACAAAAACAATACAAATACAAAGTGTTGATACTAATGCAGGAATAGCAATTTGCTCAGCGCCATCTAAAATGGCTTGCTCAACTTCTTTGCCCTGCTGTAGGTTCCAATTGATGTTTTCAATAGCTACCGTGGCATCATCCACCAAAATCCCTACCGCTAAGGCAAGCCCTCCTAGGGTCATAATGTTGATAGTTTCACCTAACGCAGATAATACAATAATGGAGGACAATACAGACAAGGGGATAGAAATCGTAATAATCAAAGTACTGCGCCAACTTCCTAAAAATAATAGAATCATCAACCCTGTCAATGCGGCAGCAATCACTCCTTCTCGTATCACGCCAGAAATAGCAGCGTTCACAAATATCGATTGATCTCCCAATACCGCTAAATTCAACTCTGGCGGCATCATATCTTTTATTTTGGGAATTTTTAATTTTACTTTATTAATAATGTCTAAAGTGGATGCATTTCCTGTTTTTTGCACCGACATCATCACGGCACGGGTACCATCAACACGCACGATATTGGTTTGTGGTGCAAAACCGTCGCGGACATGCCCTATATCTTTAACATATAAAACAACACCTTTATCATTTCTAATGGGTAAGTAATTGAGTCCTTCTATCGTTTGCGGGCTGGCATTAAGGCGCACGATATATTCATAAGATCCTATCTTCTGCGTACCCGCAGGCAAAATAAGATTTTGTGTACCAATTGCGGCATTCACATCTTGCGCTGAGATCCCATACGTTTGCATTGCTTTGGGATCTAAATCCACCTGTATTTGTCGGATCTTTCCACCATAAGGGTAAGGTAAGGCCGCGCCTTGTACAGTGGCCAACTGCGTGCGAATAAAGTTATTTCCCAAATCAAACATTTTTTGTTCTGATAATTTTGAACTGGAAAGCACCAATTGCAACACAGGCACAGTAGAGGCGTTGTAGCTCAAAATAAGCGGTGGCGTAGTACCCGCGGGAAAATTACGTAACATAGTTTGAGAAATAGCAGTCACTTGGCTCAATACAAAATCAATATTGACTGAAGGATGAAAAAATATTTTAACTACGCTTAATCCAATTAAGGATTGCGATTCAATATGTTCAATATCGTTTACTGTGGTGGTAAGTGCACGCTCAAAATAGCCGGTGATCCGATCCGCCATTTCATCAGGAGGCAACCCCGTATAGCTCCATACCACACTCACAATCGGAATGTTAATGTTAGGAAAAATGTCGGTTGGCGTACGCATGATGGTGAGCGGACCGAGGATAAGGATCAGTAATGCCAGCACAATGAAAGTATAAGGTCGAGCTAAGGCAAGACGTACAATCCACATACTTAGCCTTTACACTTGGTATTTTTTTCTAGACTAGCAATAAATTTTGTTAATAGCGTTAATAAGGTATCTATTTCTTTAAATGAGAAATCTTCTAGTCGCTGATTATAATGATTGAATACCAGGGGACAAAAATTCTCAATGGTCTCACGACCTAATGGCGATAAGCTAAGAGAAATGATACGTTTATCTTTTATGTTTCTTTTACGTTCAATCAGCTCACGTCGGCGCAATTGCTCAATGACGCGCGTTAATGCACCTGTGTCATAACCTAGCTGTTGACAAATATCACTGGCAGTAGAAGCAAGATTATCACGCAAGAGTACAAGTACCACATATTGGGTAAAGCTAATGTCTTGCTCGGCGAAAAGTGCTTCTACCTGAGAAATGACCAATTTACTGGCGCGACGAATCAAATAGCCGATGCTATGCCGTGCACCATAATTTTCAGCGGTATAATACATCCTTGTCCTATACGCTTAAAAAATGTCTGCCTAAGCAGCCATTAATGCCGGTTATTGCGTTAGCTGTCAAGAAAAAGCAAGGAAATCGGCTTCATCTTTTATTATTTAGAAAACCAACCATAATACTTTGAGAATAATCACAAAGCCGCATGTAAACCTGGAACCATCCATCAAAAATAGTTAATATATCTTTGGTTTGTTTGTTTTCACTAAAGGAGACCACAAATGGCTAACAAAGAAAAGAAATCACAAAAAGAAGCGAAAAAAGAACCTAAATTAAACCTGAAGGAAAAACGTGCGCTGAAGAAAGCCAAGAAAGAAGGTAAGTAATCGTTTTTTCAAGCAAGTTTGTTCTTTGGTTCCTTTCTGTTCCTTCTCCCGCTTCGCGGGAGAAGGTGGCGCAACGCGCCGGATGAGGGTATTTTAACGAGGACCCTGATCCTAACCCTCTTCCGCAAGCGGGAGAGGGGGGCAGAGAGTTCTAAATTTAAAGTTTATCTCACTTCTATGTTCGCCCTTTCACTTTGCCCATTCGCATCGACTACGCTAATCGTATAGTAACCAGGTTTTTCCGGCGTCCAAAAACGCTTCTGCTGCCAACATGAAACCTCTATCGGCTCATCATCAACCATCCAGGTGTAAGGCCTTTTACCCCCACTGACTACCAAAGGTATAGGCTTGAAATGTACTTTATCTTTCTCTAACTCAACGACCGTGTCATTCACAGGGAAAAGCAATTGTGGCCTCTCTTTATGCAAGGCAGCACGATGATTAGCTGAAGCTGATACAGGTTTAAGCTGTAGCTCAGGTGAGGCAACATGCGTCTTATGACTCATCCGCTGTTTAGGCAAGAGCTGAAAAATTTTATGTGTTAAAGGAACGGCTAAGCTTCTCCCTGTTACACTTCCCATGCGCGATCCATCTGGCATCCCTATCCAGATCCCAACAACATACTGGCTATCGTAGGCAATAGCTAAAGCATCACGATGACCAAATGAGGTTCCCGTTTTTAAAGAAATCTTTTCAAGATCTTCTGCCAAAAAAGGGCTGACATTATCTTCCGTCAGAATATCGGTGATTTGCATTGCAGCACGCTTTGATAACATTTGATGCGTAGGAATTGAGGGCGTCGCTTCTATATAAGAAAATGGCTTAACTTCTCCTTGACGCGCCAGTACTGCATAAAGAGAGACCAATTGCTCTAACGATAATCCTAACCCACCCAACGCGGTTGCAAGACTCGGTCCTTCTATGCTGTGAGGAAACTTCGGCTCAATGCCAGCTTCTTTTAAAATCCCAATAAAACGCACTACCCCAATTTCATTCAATAAAGCGACTACCGGAATATTGAGCGATAAAGATAAGGCTTCACTCACCGGCACGACGCCATGGATGTCCTTATCAAAATTACGCGGCATATAGGCACCAAAGCGTTGCCTATCATCTAGCACTAAACTGGTTGGCTGTAAGATCCCCATATCAAAGGCTAATCCGTAAATAAAAGGCTTTAAGGTCGAACCAGGCGATCGTGACGCACAGATATAGTCAACAAAACCACTATTGTCTGCATCGAGATAGTTTCGTGAAGCAACATAAACAAGTGGCTTATTATGGATGTGATCTAAAATCAAAATAGCTGCATTCGCCCCACTAGGTAGCAATCCCGCATAATTTTGTAATAGTTGCTCAACTTGTTTCTGTAGCGGCATATCCACTGAAGTGACCAGAACCGGTTGTGTCGGGTGCAGGTTTTTAAGTCGCCAAGCAAGATGAGGGATCTCTTTGGGTTGTTTGACGGTGACAGGCAATGGAGCATTAGCAGCTAATGCTGCCTCATTTGCTGTAATCAATCCTTCTTTTTGCATCAGTGTAAGAATATGTAAGCGCGCCTTTAAGGCTCTCTCTGGAAAATGAATCGGATGCAACCGCGTCGGAGATTGCACCATAGCGACTAAAAGAGCGACTTCTGCTGGTGTCAGTTGTTGCGGCGATTTTTTAAAATAAGCCCAGGCCGCCGCATTAACACCTTCAACATTTCCCCCTAAGGGGGCTAATGTCATATAAATATTGAGTATTTCAGCTTTAGAAAAATGCCATTCTAACTGCAAAGCACGAAAACACTCTATCAGCTTTGAACGTATTGTTCGTGGGCGCGGCTCTAGAAGCCTCGCCGTCTGCATGGTAATGGTTGATCCCCCTGAAATCACCCGCCCATAGCGTATGCGCTGTCCCAACGCACGCAACAAGGCAACAGGGTTAACCCCTACATGCTTTTTGAAATAACGATCTTCACGCAAAATCAAAGTTTCTAGGTAAAGCGAATTCACATCATGGGTTGCAGTTGGCATCCGCCATTTTTCATCACGGGTATGAAAAATATGTAGTGGCTTTTGATTTTTATCTAAAATGCTCACCGATATATCGCGATAACGAGATAAATCAACCGGAAAGATAACATCCGTTATCGCAAAAATGACAACAAGTAAGGCGAGTGCCATGAGAAAACATTTGAGTTTTCTCATATTTAGTTCGCTTGTGTTATTTCAATACGTTCTTCCTTGCCATATTTGAAATATTGCGGTTGATACATCGATTCCACATACACTGCCGGATAAGTAAACTGACCGCCAGTAACCGCTCTGATCACATAGGCACTGGTAAAATGTGTTTTTTGATCTAATTCAAACGCTGCGACAAAGCGATCATCCCGTCCTTCTATCCGACTTGCTGGTGTGAGTTTTCCTAACCATGGAAAATGTTGTTCGACAGCATCATCGGATAATTTAGACACTTCAATCTCAAAACCTGCCGGCAAGAGATCGACCATTAACACATGATGCAGATCTTCTTTTAAGCGCTCCCCTTTTACAACAACTACATAGCGCTCGCCAGATTGGAACTTTCCAGAAATGGGCTCTCCATTTAAAGTATATATTTCACGTTTGATCTCAAAACCACTTTGAGGCAATAGATTAAGATCGACAGGCTCACCCACCACAGAAAGTGAATAATAAAGTGGAGTCTGTCCCTCATTCACTAATTGTTGCGGATGATTAAGATCTGAAAATTGAAAGCGCTTATTCAAGGGGGCATTCCCTTGATATACTTTCCCATTGAGCGAAGCTTGAAAGTTTTTATGCGCTTCCTTCAATGCAATTGAAGCGCGGATAAGCCATGCTTTTTCTTGTGTACTAAAATATTTGACTTCTTGCGCTTTGGCAACGAGCTCTTGAGCTAACAGATGCAACTTTGGATTGACGTGCGTGGTTTCTCCTAATAATGCAACGAGTAATGCCAAATCTCTTAAGTGAGAGCTAAACTGCCTTTCATCAGTGTTTGCCACACTATTACTTACAATTGCCTTTTCAAACCACTGATTGGCAAGTTGCGCTTCCCCAAAATAAGCAAATGCAGCGGCAATAAATGCACAATCTCGCCTCAAAACGATTTCCTTTTCATGATTATCGGCAAAAAATCGTAATTCACGAAAAGTATCTTTGCCTTCTTTAGCCAAAAGATAATGTGCATAGGCAACCAAGGAAACATCACCCTTGCGGCTCAATTGTCTTTGCTGGGTTTCCTTGATCCAGTTCATCAAATTAGCCTTCATGGCACTAGGAACCATGACACCTTTTTGTTCAAGAGTGGTCAAAACATCTGCCGCATACAAGCTAAGCCAAGGTTCAGTGCTACCTGTTAAGGACCAAAGCGCAAAAGAACCATCATACTTTTGCAAGGTTGAGAGCTGATTAAACCCAGGGGCAAAGATTTTGGCACATTGCATATTATTGGTGCAATCACCTTTTTCTAATTCATGCGCATGCGCTAGCAACCGGCTAGTCGTTTGCTCAAGGCAATGATAAGGATACTCTTTTAGTTCCTGAATCAGTTGTGCGCGTCCTAGATCCGGTACCGCACCTACGGTCAAAATGACTTGACTGTTGGTGGGTTGGAAATTACTAAATAAAGCACTATCTAATACCAGCCTCTTTTGTGCCTCTAAACTGCCATAGCGGGTTAGCGAAATACTTTGCGCTTTCTGACGTACTGCAATTTCCCAGGTGCGCGATAAGCTAAAGCCTTCTTTCCCTTGAATGGAAGCTTCAACCTTTTTAATGCCAGTATCAGTAAAAGTTTGTTTCAATGGAACGCGTTTTTCTTCATCCTTTTTCAAGTGCACTGCTTTATTAGCGGTATTACCTTCCGAAGAAAGACGAACTTGGTACTCTCCTTCTTTTGCATCTACATTACGCAAAATAAGTGGTATCGATGCGGTGTCCTTGGGTGCCAAGAAACGAGGTAATGCAAGGTACATATCAATTTCATCACGCACGATAACAGCACGCTCAACACTGCCTACGCTTTTTTCATCCCATACAAGCACCATCACACGTAACTTTCCAGAAAATTCAGGTAAGGTAAAAGGGACTTTTAACGTTTTTTGACCATTTGTATCTAGCACCCCAGAAAACATGGATACGATTTTATAAGGTCTTGCACCAAGCTGTGCGAAAGCGCGACTAGAGGGCCCATCTCCTCCCACTTCAAAAGATCCGGGACGGGTTCCATAAGGGTTAATTAAAAGACCATAGCTATCTCGTAATTCATAAGCTAATTGCTTTTGCCCAAAGAAATGACCATAAATATCGGGGGTTTTATACCCTACCAAGGATAAGGTTGCCTCATCCACTACAGCAATCGCCATTTTTGCACTAGAATTTGTCGCTAAGGATTTTAAATCAACCTCAACGACTAAAGTCTGGTTAGACTTGATAACTTCCGGCGTTTTAATTGCAACATCAATTTTGTCCCCTGAGGTATTGGAGCTATTAAACCATGCAACGCCAATCGCACGAGAAGGCATCACCGAAATTTTGGGGTTACCCGGACGAAAAACGGTTGCTAATACATAATCACCAGAAGTTGCACCATTTTTTTCAAGTTCAATTTCAAGGCTATTATTTCCTTTTTCTACCTTACTGTTATGAATAGGTTTAAAATTATTTCCTGCCAAGGCAAGGAAAAGTTCCCCTTCAAAAGGACTATTCAGATTAATCTTCGTTTTACCATTTTTGCCAGGCTCTAAGCTTATTTCTAACAAATCAGGTCTATCAGGCGCTTCTTGAGATTGATACCAGCCAGCACTAAAACGCATACTGGTTGCTACCCCTGTTTTTTCATCTAAGATCTCCAATCGATATAAACCTGAATCGACTGGGATAGAAAATGGTGTAGGCGTTGCACCTTCTAAATTGAGTAAGCCATTTGCCACTACTCTATCTCGGGTAACCACTTCATACTGCCAGTTAGCGCCGGTTTGGAACCAAACGTAATCATGCTCTTCAGTAAATAATGTGTATCTCAAGGCAGCTTTTGCTTGTAATTTACCTTGTGAATTCAGTGCTACCACATCAAAAACGGCTTTTGTATTGATAGGAGCGACGCCATCTTTAAAGCGCGGAGAAATACCAATGACATAAGGTTGATGCCAAAAAGGCGTCACGTGCTTAGCCGTTTGAGCACGTCCACCTACTTCAAAAACCGTTACAGTGGTTTCAAGCTGTAATAAGTGAGAGGTTTGTGGCTCCATATCAACAATGGCATTGATATTTGCCTGCCCTTTTTCATCGGTTTTAGTTTTAGCATGCTTGAATTTCTGCGGCACCCATTGTTCTTCCTCTAAACCAAAATGGTAATTCTGCCATGCAAGAAAAGGCTCTTTTGCCAAAACCAGGCTCGATTCGGCTTCTACATGTAGATCTGCGCCGGGTGGTCCAAAATAATATTGTGCCTTCACCGCAACAGTATTATGTTCGTGAGGAGACATCCTTTCTTGATTTGAGGTTGTTTTTACTTCAATACGAGGTGGTACAAAATCAAGCACCTGAAAAGAAGTATGGCCTATCTCCGCAGCGAAGGGATCGACAAAAATGGAAGCAACCCAGCTACCTGATTGTGCTTGTGCGTTGATGGGAAAATCTAGGACATAAGATCCTAACCCTTGATCCTGTAGCACAGACTCATGAGCAATCACACCATCGGGTCTGTATAGACGCAACGTTAAAGGGAGATTGGTACGCGCATAACCTGCAACATCGCGCACTAAACTTAAGAAATGAACAGTCTCTCCTGGCCTATAGATACCGCGTTCGGTGGTAATATAGCCATCAATAGAACCTTGAGGAGCACGTCCAGCCGCACCATGTGAAGACAAATCAAAAGCTTCATTACGAAGATTCAACGCTGTAAATTGTTTTCCTTCAAAAGAAGCCGTTAAAAACGCAGGGGCATTCCCTCCCTTACCATTGAGTAGAGTTTCGCTAAAGCTTACCATGCCATTGGCTTTCGTGTGCGCTTTTGCGAGTTCACGGTTATTGCGAGCAACCAAAGTCACCTCTACTCCATTAAGCGGATTTGCTGAATGCAAAGAACGTGCAAAGACATGTAATCCATCTTTACCTTTGTAAGTGCTAAGGCCAATATCACTAATCACCAATGCTTGCGCAGCAAATTCATCTCTATCATAGCTATGTTCGTTAACGCGCGCTTCTACAACATAGACACCTGGTATAAGTTTCTTGCCAATGATCTCATCAATGGGTAAGCCTGAAATGGCCGTTTTATCCATTTCCCCTTTGCTATGATAAGTTCCTTCCCAAATAACTTCGCCTTGTTCTTCTTTGAGATATTGTGCATTCCAAGATTGGATATGATTGGAAAACCACTGTGATTGTATGCTTTGAATATTACGTTCAGGGACATGAATGATTTTAAGTTGTACCTTAGACACATTGACGGCAACAAAAGGGATCATTTGCGGACCATGCGCAGGCAACACATAGCCGCGCTCTCGAAAGCGGATGGTGGGTTTACGATGAGGAATATAAAGGTTTAGTGATTGTTCTTCATTGAGTTTTACTCCCTCACCTGGAAATCCAGCTTTAAAAGTAAATTTATAATTATGGCCAAACTGGAGCCCTTCAAGACAAAGCTTGTTTCCTTTGGCAATAACGGCCAAATCCTTCACTTTAGGTTCAAGTGTCACATAATCTTCGTATTGAAACGAACGGTTTTTGACCAAAGGATAAGTCCAAGAAATACATGCCGAAGCAATATCGCTACGTTGAGGAATATCCATGAAATAGGGAGCAAATTCTGTCGGATAGGTATTTAATAAAGCTTGAATACGTTCTTCAATCTGAGCCGTGTCAGCCAATTTTAAGGCTGCCTGACGAAATTCATTGGCATCATATTGTTTATCATCTACCAATCGATAGATGGTCCATAGCACCACAGCCTTATCTACATCAGTCAAGGCATATTGATAAGCTTTAGTTAATGCGGCATCTATTGCGCTTTGATAATCTTGGTAAGAATCATATTGATCTAATTCAATAAACGCCCGGGTTAGCAAAAACCAGGCGTTGAAATCAGCTGGGTTATCAGAAAGCACCCGGGCTAGTGAATAGCGTGCACCGTACCAATCCTTACTGTCAAACGCTTGCTTGGCATTCACCTTACGTTCAAGCTTCTCCAGCATAGATGAAGAAGTATTAGGCTGCGTAAATAAAGTATGTTGATAATAACTATCAGCCTCTTTGACTCGCTTTTCACTTAATAACTTCTCATTTGCCATCACCAGAGCACTTTGGCAAAGAAAACAAATTAAAGCACATACAACAAATAAGGAAAATTTAACGTAAAACTTATGAGAATGTGGATGGCGCATAGGAAACTACTTCATGCGAAAAAGATGGCAAATTTTTATCTTTTCGCTTTTGAAAAGCAAGAGAAAACCAGAGAATTTGACATATTTATTTTTCAATGCACTTTTTTATCTATGAAATTTAGATTTTCTGAATGTTTCAGCGTAATGCGAAACTGGGAAAGATAGCGTAAGTGCACTTTTTAGCATGAAACGCTTTCTTTTTTCATGCTGTTTTTATCTTACATCAAAGAAACCCAACTGACTTTATCGTTGCTCCTGTCATGCAACTCGACTATGATAAATGGCAAAGGAAAACACGCCCACGAACACGGAGCATTTGTGAAAATTGAATTTACTGAAAATCCCTCAACAGAAGATATCCAAACACTTACCAATAGCATTAACTATGAAGCAGCCATCAGAGGGATCACCTCTAAAGCGTTGCCATTTGGATTTTGGATCCGCGAAGCAGATGGAACGCTGATTGCAGGCTGTAATGGCTCTATCGTCTATGGCACGATTTATACTGATCAACTCTGGGTGGATCCAGCTTACCGCAATCAGGGATTAGGGATCACTTTAATGGAGAGAGTTCATGAGTTAGGTGTTTTGCACCATTGTAGTCTGGCAACTGTTTGTACCATGGATTTTCAAGAAGTCAGGAATTTTTATGAGAAACTTGGCTATGAGTGTGATTTTGAACGCCCTGGATATGCTCAAGAAGCAATTTGTTATTTTCTAAAGAAAATGCTTTAAGAGCATTTTCTTTCTTACCACAAACTTTTACATTTTGGATCGCGTCCACTTCGTCCATGCAGCCAAGTGCAACAATCCCCTTCTTCAAAATAACCACGTATTTTGAGAAATTTTCCATAAGTAATCACCGGATGGAATTTACAAACCATCACTGCTGGGGTTCGACGCGCTAATTCTTCACGTTGAAAAGCTCTGTCAAATGCAATATCTGAAATGGTATAAGCAAGCAATAATGCTAATAGCATTTTCATAGAATGTGCCACCTCTACTCTATATGCTATCTATACATAGTGACAAGTCATTGTTGCTAAGAGTTCATTTTTTCATACAGTTGATATAAACAGTTTATCGTCTTCTCTATAGGGTTTCGACGGAAATTACCGTCGCTTGAGGATCTATCTTTTTGACTCAAATACCGGGAAAAATCCCATAAAACTAGTTTGCGGCCATTGTTGTTTTAAATAGTGCAATAGAGCCTGACAAGCTTCAGTAAACACGGGTAAATAACCCAAACGACTAGCGTGGACAATAAAAGATTGAAGCCTAGACAACATACGTGGTCGAAATGCATTTGTCGTTGGATCCCATTTAGAATCTGACGCTAATGGTCCACTTGGACATATCCATTCTTGTTCAAGAAATTCATCTAACCAGCGATTAGCGTTATGAATAATCCAATACGCACAGGCATACACCTTGGCGCGATAATAAAGGTTGTCGACGTTCGCAGTCTCAATTTTCTTTTTTAATTCATTGCGATAAAGCGTTTCCATTTTTATAATAATGTTATCGGGTGTATTCTTTGAGCACCAACAGCTTGGCATGCTCATGCGTAAATAAACCCCATCTATCAATGCAAGTCCGATATCACCATATTCAAAATCAATCAGTCGCATCTTTTCGCCTTGAAAATACACATTATCAGGGCAAATATCACCATGAAGTAAAACTCTAAACTCATCATTTTGCTGTAAATAAGAAAAAATCTGCTCTATTTCCTGTTGTAATTGCGGTGTTATTTTACCCAACAAATCTTCAAATCGTTTAAGAATCCGAGTCACATCATCTGTCTTGAGGTAATGAAAACGAAGGGTTTGCGGATAAACTCTGGTTAAAATAGCTTCAAATTGTTGCGTTTTACCAAAAGTATCGGCATGCATTTTCCCTATGCGTTGTACATAAGCTGTGAGCGCTTCCTCAGCTTTTTGTAAATTTATTGGCGATGATGCTCTTGTTAATGGATCAACCAAACTGGGATGGCCTTCTCCCAAATCTTCAATTAATATGAATTGATGTTCAAGGCTTGCGCCCCAAAATTGTGGAGCATGATCTGTACCAATTGCGCTTAAAAATTCTATACCGGCCCAATCATGAGCAAAGCGGCTCCATTGTTCTTGCTCAGTCTCTCCCTGAATTTCTACCGTTGTTTTTTTTAAGATAACAGAAGCTGGGATCAGTGTAGTGGGATTTTCAATGATTAACTTGAGAATTAAATTACGTCGGTCAATCTCAGTCAATTGAATAATTTTTGAAAAATTAATCCCTCTTTGAAAATGAGAAGAAAGAATCTTAGCTGCTTCTTGTGCAATATCATGAAAATGGGTTGAGGAATATTCAAGCATGTTAGTTTCAACATCTGGTGAGTGTTAAATGAATTATATTCAACATTTGAAAAAGTAAAAAATGTGATATGTGGCTACTACACTTTTGTTAGTCTTCGTGCTAATATTTGCTCATTTGGCTATACCTTAGGTTGTAAAAAATGTTGAACGGCTTACTAACAATTATCGGACTTACCAATACCTCAGAATCCACCAAGCTAGCCAAAATAAAACAATGGGTAAAAAAGAACGCTAAGCTTTTAGCAGAAAATGCTGATAACTCTCTCCAAGAAACAACGGCGCTGATTAAAGCAGCAGAGGCCGGATATGTTTCTGTTCTACAATACCTCTGTAATCAAAAAAAATATGATCCCAATCTAAAGAATAGTATTGGCCAAACTGCTTTAATGGCTGCTATTTTAGCGAAACAAGAAAAAGCGGCACTCTTTTTATTACCTATAACAACTGCAATGTGTCCAGATAGCCTTGAGCAATCACTTTTACATCATGCAGCAAATCAAGGTCTTACCGAGGTTGTTAAAGAAATTATTCTTTTGTATCCATTGATGGTTCATAGCCAATCTATCGTGGGGCAAACGCCTTTATTTACCGCGGCCAGAGAGGGGCAAACCTCTATCGTCAAATTATTATTAGAAAATGGTAGCAATCCAAATACAACTAATGATTACGGACTCGGTCCTGTTGGTGTTGCTTTTATTCAAGGACATGCTGATACAATCAGAACGCTCATACAACATCGTGCAAGTCCAATTGTATTTACGAATCTTATCAACCAAACAAGCGTCTATCAGCAATTCTGCGAAAATTTCCCAATTAATCCTCCTTTAAATTGCGTATATGCGCTTCTTGCTGCGGGGGCTGGTCTAGAAATTTCCCATATTCCTGATGCGATACTAGCCACAATCAAGCTAAAGCGTTCTCAATTAAAAGATTTTTTAATTTTAGGAGAAGAAAAAACTCTTGAAGGTTCTTATAAAAAACATTTTTTAACCAGTATCACTGACTTTGAAGCAAAATTAAAAAATCCTGCATGGCGATTTGAAGCAGAACAGCTTGCAAGAGCCTGTGTTCATCCATTATTACAACATTTACCCCATGTTAAAAAAATGTCTGCATTACTCCCCCCTGTCTCTGTGGAGACGAAAAATGCAATGTTTATGCCTCATATTGAAAACATCAGGCGTGCACTGCCCATCAAAGCAGAAAATATGCACGAGGTTGTCGTGGAAGATCCTTGCATAGATAAACCTTTAGCAATAACCTCTCAAGAAGAAATAGATCTCCTTGGCTTTGAAGAATTGATTACAACATTTCATCAAAACTTTCAATCACTACACTTTATTCATTCAGAAATGCAGCCTTATATGCTGCCTGTGAAAGATCATCTATTGGATCTAAGCTTTGGCATTAAAAGCGAAATACCGTCATATCCAAGAATGATCCCTTATTTATTCCATTTTTTTGAAACATTAAATTTACTCATTCAAATAGTACACCATCCTCAAGCAGCTGAGATTAACCTTAATCACTTCAATAAAGTAAACACAGTTTTCAGCAATACTTTTCAAATATTTTTAACTATTTTCAGAGAAGCAACACAAATTGAGTTTTCAATTGTTCATCTTCCATTTATAGAAAAAAAATTAAAGCAAATTATTAAGCATCATGGAAGAATTTTAAAGAAAATTCATTCGGGACTATTTAATGCCTTAATAGATGCCGAAGCTATTTCTTGTTATTATTTAGCGCGCCAATATCTTCATCAAGGAAACAACGATGCAGCTTTAACTTTAGCGCTACAAGCAAAACAGTATAATGATATGTTAATCATAGATAATGAAGGACTAAAAGATAGCGCTCAACATACTTCTGCTATTTGTTCTGCAACCTTGGCAGCAGTTTTTACAAAACATGGCTGGATAAGTAAAGCAATGCATCATCTCTCTAAATCTTTAAAACAATTAATTGCACTACAATTCACTCCTGATCTCTTGCCCTTTGAAGAATGTCTCAAAATAGCTACACTCCTTACTAAGCAAAACAAAAAAGCAAAAGCTATCAGCCTACTTACACAAGCCCTATCTTTTTTTGAAAGCGCTGATAAATTCTTATTATCTCCAGAATTTCATGAAATTAGATCCACTATTGATCAGCAACACAAATTGCTTTCTTATGAATTTTTTATGGAAAGAGTAACTGGTTTAAAACAGTGTTTGGGCAGCATTGTGTCATTCAAGATAAATGAAGATATGTTTCAATTGATTCTTTGCTTAGACGCAGAGCAATTTAATTCTTCTAATCAAGAATTGATATCGGCATTTTTAATACAGCATCCCGAATTTGGAGCATTAAAAGACTATCAACTCGTTTTAAATAGGGATTGTGTTTTTTCAAATACCTTTTTGGGGCAGCTAAGACAATTAAAAAGTCTTTTGTTAATAAGACCTAAAGAAAAAATCGATTTTTCCACCGCTTTTAGTCAAATTGAAGAAGATTTGTTTGCACTAACACTGCAAGATGAGTTAACAAGTTATTCTATACCTTCAAGTTCAGAAAATGAACGTACCACAAGCAATACTCAGTTCCCAAACTACGAAACTTATGGCTTTGTACCGTTACCAGATTTCACACCTATTATTCCAATTGTTTCAAGCTATTTACCCGAAAATACTTTATTCTTGACCATGCCAGACAACAGTGAAAACTTTCAACCTTTTTATAAACTCATACGGGATAAGCATACTCAAGCTTATCATGAAATTCATGCCATAGCTGATGGTGTGAATGAACAAGGCGTAAAACTTGGCACCCAACGCGAAGGAAAGACTAAGGTTGCATATGGCAGGATCAAAGTATTAGGAAGTGATGGTAAAAAACGTGCGCGCGGCTATGTTGAACAAACCATTATTCTTCCTAATGGAAAGCAACGTAAACTTTACGTTTTCCGTGAAGTAAAGGATAAGAAACAAGAACAACGCGAATCTTATAAAATATAGTCTTCGCACATCCATCGGGGGATCTTCTCCATCTACCCGACAACACCTGTGCGATCAACTAGAATGAAGGAAAGGTTATTTTTTCTACTTAGTGGTAAACTGAAATACATGTCTTTCCTCATTTCGCTTATATGCGATTTTTTGAAAAGACGCTGAAAAATGGTTCTGGGTGTAATCTTTAATAGTTTTTAACCAAAATTGATAAGCGCCTTCATTGCCTGGAAGAACCATCACTTCCCAATTTCCTAGAAATTGATCAAAGCAAAGATGTGCGACGTATTGACCAATTCCTAAACGTTGATAGGGACGCATAATAAAAAATTCTCCCATGGTCCAGTCTATCTGAGAGGTTGTGCCTACTTTATTCATTAGCACAAAGCCTGCTAATTCTCCATTAACACGCACAAGAAACGGTTTCCTTTCTTTTTCTTGCCAATAAAGTGGTAACGAAGGAATAAGCTCATATAATCCATTCTCTTCAAGCTTCCACCCCATTTTGCGTCCGACAAAGCTTGCGATATCATAAACATAATATTGGAACATGTTTTGAACAACGATGAAATCTTCCTGAGTAGCAGGGATTAATTTAATATTTGATTTTTCATTGTGATTTTTCATATTGATTGAGCTCTTTTCGTAAATAGATCTTGGAGTGGGAGAAAATATAATTTGGAATTTCCCCCAAGATCTTGTATCCCTGACGTTGATAAAAGCCTACTGCTTGATAATTACTATCTAAAGTTGCATAACGGCATCCCTTTTTAAGGGCTTCGTTTTCCGCTTTCTGTAGTAACTTTGCCCCCAATCCTTGTCCGCGTAATGTTGGCTCAATCCAAATAGCTTGAACATAAATAGATTCGGTATGCATCCAAACTAAAGCACCACCTAATATTTTCCCCTCCTTTGTTTTTAAAAAAACAGAAAAATGAGTAGGCGTTTCTTTAATTAATTTTTTGGTTTCATAACTAAACAATTGTTCTTGTATAAATGCATCCTCATCTTTAGAAGGATTAAAATCTACAATCAGTTTAGCTTTATTGATATGTTGTTTAGAGGGAGTTTCAAAACGAAATACTCGCATTTGATGCGGCTCAGGATGATTTAATGTTTTCAGCTCTTGAGTGAACGCACCCTCAGTATATTCTAATATTATCTTATGCCAAAATTTTAATGCACCAATATTCTCTGGGATCACTGCAACTTCCCACACGCCTTGATATTCTTGAAAAATTTTCTTGGCAATGAATTGACCTATTTTTCGGCGTTGATACGTCGCTAATACAAAAAATTCTCCCATATTCCAATCGACTTCTGCAGTGGTTCCAATCTTATTTATCATTGCAAAACCAGCAGGATGAGCTGCAACTCTGATAAGAAAAGGATATCTCTGTTTATCTTGAAAATACCTTTTTAGATTCTTCTCTAAAATAAGTGTTTCGTATTTGCCGTCTAGAGGAAATTCCCAACCAGGAAGATGACCGCAATAGCGCGACATATCATATTCATAATATCGCGCTATATTTTGAATAAGAGGGAAATCTGAAGAGGTAAGCGCAATGAGTTCTGGATCTGCCATGATGCCACACGTTAAAAATGCTTACATTATATTTCCATCAAAGAATAAACTACTTACTATAAAAATCAAGTTCCGTTAAGGTTTATTCTTAGTTTTTTGTTTCTTTTGAACCGGCGCCTCTTTGTCCTTAGCTTTTTGATCGACTAAGGATAATTGGCTCATGCCAAAAGAAGGCGTTAAAGATCTAAAACCTGATGCAAATGTTGCGGGTTCATGAGCTGATTTGGCTTCCTTTAAGGATAATTGACTCATACCAAAAGAAGGGGTTAAAGATCTAGAGGGATAAGAGGCTCCAATACTTTGAAAATTAAAACTTGGTATGGATGCCACAGGTCTCTGAACAGATTCAATTTCTTTAAATGGTCTTTTAGGCGTTGGACTTTTAATGTCTGGTCTAGATACAGGTGGTTGTGACGTGAATTCCTGTAGTAATAGCTTTTTTTCAAGTGTTGCGAAGTGATCAACTAACTCTTTTTCAACTAAAGGTTCCACTAAAGGCTCAAAAACAGGCAAAAATCCACTCAAATCAGTCGAACTCGAAACACTTTCTTTATCCTGTGGGACATCAGCTTGGTGAGAAAAAATATCGCAGGAAGTACGAAGAACAGGTTGTACTCTAGCACGATTTCTGCGGGAAAAAGCCTGAAAAGCACTTGGTGCTTGAGCGCGTTGGCTAAGGAGGGTAGACCCTATCTGTCTTTTCGGTAAAGCGTCTGCCCTTTCTTGTTTATCATCTGAATTATCTTGATCAAAATTAAGCATAAAATTTCCTCGGCATGTTAAGAATAATACTCTGTGTGATATCCCTAAAACTTTTTATTCTCATCCTTGGATAATTCAAGACGCCCATCTTACTATAAGAATGGAACATTGTTTATAACCCTCACCAAAAGTCATTTAACCTACGCAGTAATCGTAAGGGCACGTTATAAATCCTACTTTTATGATGTCAATAACCCTTCGCTTCTTACCAGAAGTCTTTAGCAAGCTTAAGGCTAATCTCTATAAAAGTACCGTGCTAGTGCACTTATTTAGATCTTCCTTATCGCACTCAATTTTCTGCTTTTTGGTCCCTATTTAAAAAAACCATATAAGAGCTTGAGATGAGTAAAGACGGTGTAGTTGAGGGCATTACCCGAGCGTTATCAATGTTTATAAAGGATATTGTGATCGCACTTCTTCTCAAGAAAAGAGGGCTGCATTAAATGCCTGCAATACAGAAATGGACATGATTTTTACGGAATTATCTAAAATACAAAAGCAAAATAATATTAAAATATCTTTACCTAAAGCCAAAACCCTGGCATCACTTGCATGATAAGTACCGCCTATTAAATAAATTGATGCTAGAAGCATTGGCAACGCAACCTAAGCATGCCCTAAGTTTAAAACAAGTCAATAACAAAATTGCCGCTATTGTCCACTGAATGGAGCAATTCCACGATGTAAAAGCTAAATACATGGAAATGAAACGTGAACTTTTTGACCTTCATCGTGAAAAACTGCAGCAACTGAATCAAAACTCTCCAGATGAACTATTGGCATTCGATTGTGAAATGACGCTCCATGAAGCCAAAGGATTTTATCCAGAAAAAGATTCTTATCAAAAATTTAGACAAAGTCCCAAATGGATTTTGGAAGTTAGCTTTAAAGACATAGTATGAAACAATTAGCTAAGTATAATAAACAACTTTATACTTCAAAAATGAGAATAAAAAAATCAACAGAATTGTACAAATCTTTAAGTGAGGTTAAAGATATTACTGGCTTATCTAATTTTCTCATTCAATTAGAACAAATTAGAAAGGAAACATTTAAAGACTATCTTCATGCAAAAACAAAACGGATCCATGATCCTAAGAAAAGCTACAGTAAACCATCTAGATGCTTCGCATCTTGTAATGTATTTGCTATGATTATACTGACAACTATTTTAAGGAGTTATAGCCATGGAACCCAGAATTAGCATTATTACTTTAGGCGTAAAAGATCTTCCTCGTGCACGACATTTTTACGAGCAAGGATTAGGGTGGTCAGTTTCTTCTGTCAGTAATGAAAATATTGTTTTCATGAAAATAGTAGGAACCATCTTAGCATTGTATCCAGCTGAGTATTTAGCTGAAGATGCCGATGTTGAAAATAACCCTAACCAAGGTTTTCGTCAATTTACCTTGGCGCATAATGTCCGTGAACGACATCAAGTCGCTGAAATTCTTCAACAAGCAGTAAAGGCCGGTGGGAAAATTACCAAATCAGCCCAAGACACCGCTTGGGGAGGCTATAGTGGTTACTTCGCTGATCCAGATGGTTACTTATGGGAAGTTGCCTGGAATCCCCACTTTCAATTTAATCCTGAAGGCACCCTATCTATCCCCAATTAAACTAATCATTCTATACAGAGTGGTTTTAATACCGCTCTGTCTTCTTCTCAACGTTTCTTTTTTAACACATTAAAAGAACTTATCCCTTCTTACACTTGTCAAAACACAAAGCGAGTTATATGCACTTTTGATTATGCACGCAATTTCCGGGAGCATTATGGCAACCATAGAAGAGCTACAAAAGCAAATCGATACCGAAGTCGATGAGGTTCAAAAAATTATTGAAAAGGCGCTCGAACGCTATTATAACGCTCAAAATGAAAAAATGCGCTCATGGATAAGACAGACAGGAGCATCTAGGGCTCAAAGTATTCAACAAGCTATGAAGCGATTAAAAGAGGTAAGAAACACCATTGATCCAGAAAAGCGTGTCTCTCTTTACAAAGAAATCATTGATGGGATATGCCAAACGCCATCAAAGCTTGGTGCAGATTTCAACCCCAAAAATAGCCCAGGATTTTCATTCAATGATGAGGATATAAGATCCCTAAAATCAAGAGAAGAAAATCTTACTCAGCTGCAGCGCCAGATAAATCAACAAAAAGCTGCATTAAATCAACCTAAAGCCTCTCAAGTTCAAGAAAAATCTCCGGTTCCTCCTTCATCTCCCATCGGGAGTTTAAATACAAAAGCGATTAATCATTTTCTTGATAGCTCTATTAAACAATTGGAAAGTATTAAAAAATTAGAAAGTGCTAGGCAATTGGAAAATGCAAAAAATAAGCAAAAAAGCAGTGTCCTTTCTACCTATAAATGGGCAAAGAAAAATATCTTGTCTTCTTTTGGTAAAATCCATGTCAGCAAAAATGAACTCTTGAGCCAATTACAATCTGAGCTTACTAACATTAAAAAAGCTATGGGAAATGAACAAAACCCTATTGCTTCAATGGAGGCATTGAAGAAAATTGAAGAATCTATTCAAAGAATAGAGAAAATAAAAAAAGACCGAATTGAATTCATTACCCAGGAAAACTCATCTTTGGACTTAGCATTAAGCAACGTTAAAAATGAGTTAAAATTAGCACAAGCTAATGTACAGCTCAATCAATGCCTCACAAACCTTATTACCCATGCAAATAACCACCTTGGAAATACAAGTGATACTTTTGGTAACGTGATCGCCGAAAGAAAAGCTGGAAAAAAGGAATATGAACCCAATTCATTAGCTAATAAAGAAAGTATGGCTGGAGATTTTATAGCCGTCGCTTTCCCATATCCAAGCACACACGTTCATCGTGATCAGCTAGTGATTGATACAATTACAGCTTGCATTCATGCAAAACCGGAAACACAAAACAAAGAAGTCACTGAAACTATTCATCTCATTTCTGATTTAACTGATCTCTGCAGGCAAAGAGACAAATTAATGGACAATTTAAGCGCCTATAAAAGCACAACTGATGAAAAACTCATTTTAGATATTAACTTAGAATTGTTTAACGACAATATGGATGGTGTAATAAAAAAACTAGAGGCACAGCCAAATGAAGAATTGCGACAAATGACAGAATTATTGCGTGAAATACAAAAGGATGTCGTAAACTCGATGCCTGACTCTGCACCTAAAATGGCAAAGGATAAATCCATGAGATAATAAGAAAACAGCCTCTCATTTATAACCATTCTTCCTTTGTAATCGCCCAACGTTCATGATCACACCATAAGTTATTTATTTTTAAATAACGCTGGGAAAATCCTTCTAAACGAAATCCATTTTTTTTCACTAACGCAATAGAAGGTGCATTTTGCGGTTGAATATTGGCTTCAATACGATGCAGTTCTAATTCAGCAAAAGCCTCATGCAATAGTAATTTTAATCCTTGGCTCATCCATCCCTTACCGGCATAATCTTTGGCTACATAAAATCCTAAATAAGCATTTTGAAAGAAGCCCCTTACTATCTCACTTAAGTTGTAAACGCCAATGATATTATTCTCTAGAATCAATATATAGCTTTTTTGATTAGGCTGTTGGGAACGTTGAAAATAGGCCTCAAATTCCGCTACAGACAGCGGCGGAAATACCCATGGATGATGCAAAATTTGACTATAGTTTGTCATAGCTAGAAAGGATGATTGATCTTCGGCTTGAATTTCACGGATAAGAAGCGTATTCATTTTTCGTTCCGGTATTACAAGTTTTTTTGCATATAAACCATAGTATAGTCAGGGCCATAGGGCTGGAGCTCAAATAATGGCTTAAAACCATTGTTTTCATAAAATTGATAAGTCTTTAAATAAGATCTGTCTTGATGCTTAGGACTAAGCGTCTCTACCGTTAATGAAAAATAACCTTTTTCAAAACAATATTGCTCAGCTTTTTGCAACAATAACGTCCCTATAAGCTTGCCATGATAGTTTTTATCCACAGCCAGCCAATAAATATTCGCATTTTGAGAAAAAGGAAATTCAAGTGTTATCATACCAACATTTTTTTCATCAAGATATGCAGCAAAAGAAGTTCGCAATAAGCATCCTTTGGCATAACGCTCATTAGCTTCAGGGATCCCAAACCATTCAGGCAAAGTGGTGATAATATACCGACAAATTTCTTCTGCTTGCTCTGGCGTCACTATTTGAATATTGATATTTTGCATTATATTGCTTACTGAAATGTTTTAAATAATCGTTTAAAATGTTGTTGCCACCATGCATCATCTAATACCATAGTTGGATGCGGCGAGGCAATATAAGATCCCATCAACCAAATCTGTCTTATTTGAACAAAAAATGGAATAGCCACTAGTTCGTTTTGCCTTAATTGGCGCACAGCTTGATATCCTGATAAGAATTTTGACCAAAGACGAAGCCGCCCTTTTAAAAAAGCCTGCCAATAGGTGCTTCCTACATCAGTATCACTTACTTGTAACCAGCGAAATACCGCCAAGTCATAAGCGCGCCATCCGTACCCACATAAATCAAAATCAAACAAAGTCACATGATTTTCCGGCGAAAAATGCTGGTTATACCCATGAAAATCTCCACCAATAATCCCCCAAGCTTCTTCACCTAGGTTTAAATCGTGGATCTTTTCTTTTAATTGAATAGATAAATCCCTTAATTTATTTTTTTCCAACAACCATGAAGCACCCAAATGTTGCTGAATAAGATGAATGGGTTCATCTACTAAGAACTTCATGTCAAAAGATAAGCGATGAGAAGTGGAGATAAAATCATTAGAAGCAAGATGGATGTTAGCAATCGCATGACCCAACACATAAGCTCTTTGCATATTGAGAGGCCCTTCTTCTCCTTCAGCAAAGCTCAATAAAACATAATAGCGCTTTCCTTCTGGCGCTTCTAAAGATCCAATATATTGAGCATCTGAGCGTTGTATTGGATAAGAAACATGACAGCCCTTCTCGTGCAAATAATGTAGCCATCGCATTTCAAAATCATAGTCGGTTTGCGTGTTCAACCAATATTTTTTATGCCTATAAACACGTAAAATATATTTCTTATCCGCGGCCCTAACAAGATAATTATCATTATCTCCTACACGAATTAATTGGCAATCAACTGGTTCAGATAAGGGATAAGTTTGTTTAAGAAGTTCAGCCAAATATTCTGGCGCTATCAATGAATTAAGTACTGGTACAGGATTCATAAAAATACAATATGGTTAAAGTTAAAATGTGAAATTAGGTTTTTTTCGCTGCTATTTGACAGCTTTCGTAGAAGCCCAAAATTTGGTTATCATCTAATGCTATTCGTTGAGTTTCTTGATATTTTTTTTGCCACTCTTCTTCAGTCATACCTTGTGCTAAAGCCGTTTTTTTAAACTCTTGAAGACCTATCAGTAATGGTTCTTTTTGTTCTTTTTTCCACAGAAGAGGATGAACCAATTGGCAGGATAAAATGGTAAACCCTGCTTGCTTAGTATAATAGAAAAGTTTCATACCAAAGTCACCATCTCTTCCCAAGCCATCTTTTTCTTCTGAAGGAAGCTTCATTTCTGGCATATATCCCTCCCAAGCAAAAGTAGCAGGGAAAGCGAAAGCAGCATTTATTAACCCCTCTTCCCCTATATAAATACCACCCGAATTTAACACCTCAAAAAATAATTTAATTGTTTGACGAGGAGAATGAAGATGATGTAAAACAAAGCGACAACAAACCAAATCGAAGGTTTCTTTCAGCTGCAAGATATCATAAGCTGAAAGACATTTGTATTCAATGATGTCTTCATCAGACGTTTTTAATTTAGCAGCATGGATCTGATTTTCATTATTATCAATGGCAAGCACCCTGCCAGATGGTCCTACTTGTCTTGCGAACCAACGCGACATATCACCTGTCCCGCAGCCAACATCTAGCACTTTCATCCCTTCTTGCAAACCGTATTGCTTGATAAAAGATTTAGTCGTTGGATTAAACAAGACACCAAGCAAATCGAGCCCCTTTTGTCCTTCTTCTCCTACTTCAAAATCATAAGTCTCTTCGCTCATCATTTCTCTCCAATCACATAATTTTTGCTTTTTGTAGAATATTAGTAAGGCGGTTTAGGCACTTTAGGAACATCCCAGGGCTTTTGCTTTCGTTCAGCTTTCTCCTTGACAGGTTCAAGCCCACCTGACTTATTTTGCATTTGCTGCTTTTGATAAATATCTGAATCGAAAAACAATTTACCGCTTCCTTGTTCTCCCAGCTTGACTTGAATGCCTAATTCATTAAACCGAGAAAGATTAGCGATAACCTGCTGTTGCATAATTTCACGACTTAGTTGCGACCACGGCCCACCACCACCTTCATAAAGAGTTAGTGGCTCTCCTCGGGCATGATGCTTTAATTCAGCTTCAACAATCACTTTAGAAAACGCTGTCAACGCGGCAGTGGCTTTCTCTTTATCTTGAGGGAATTTAAATTGATTCATATTAAGACTAAAAGAATTCCCTCCCTCTTTTCCATCACCATCTTCAGGTTTTCTTGAAAAATTGACTTGAACAGTTGAACCATCAGACATAAAAACTAAGTCGAATGAAATTGTTTCCATACCACCAGTAAAGCCTTGCTGTTTTTCTTGCACAGAAGTCCTGCCAGACTCTCGTGGTTTAACATTCATCTGACTTAGATCAAAGGGTTCACCGCTGCTACTATTTTCTTGATAGCGTTTTTTGGCATCTTCAATCATGTTTTGAAATTGACCAAAGGTAGGTCCTTTCATGCCAGGAGCAGCAACGGTGAGATTATTTCTTTCTTGTTCATCTTTTCGAGATATCATACTGTTTTGCATAAAAAATTCTCGAGATTTATCTTTGTTTATCTTTTCATTTTTAGGTTATTTTTACTGTTTTTTCAATATTAGGTGATAGGTCAAATGATTGTGTCTATCCTAAAATTCTTTTGCTATAACTATATCCTTCAGGAAGTCCTTTTTTGGACAAAACAATTTGCCAAAGTTGATTTTGTCTCGCCCTAAAACTAGCCGCACAAGAAAGTAAATAATATTTCCACATTCGATAAAAATGTTCATCGTATTTATCTTTTAATTTATCCCAGCCATGCTCAACATTTTGATACCATGCCATCAATGTTTTATCATAATGAATGCCTAGATTCTGCCAATCTTCCATCACAAAAAGTCCTTCAAAAGCACTAGAAATCCGTGAAATGGTTGGAATATTACTATTGGGGAATATATAAGCATTTATCCAAGGATTAGTCGTTTTTTCCTGATGATTTGTGCCAATAGTATGCAATAAGAATAAACCATCTTCTTTTAAGCAATGGTCTATTGCTTGCATATAGGTGAGATAATTTTTATGTCCTACGTGTTCAAACATTCCCATGCTTACTACACGATCAAACTTCTCCCCTATTTTAGCAGTACGTCTATAATCTTGAAATCGTAATTCAATGGGTAAACCAGCGCACAGCTTCTTTCCTAAATCGAGTTGCTGGGTAGAAATTGTGATCCCAACGACACTTACGCCGTAGCGTTCTGCTGCATATTTTGCGAAGCCTCCCCAGCCACAGCCCACATCCAACACTCTCATATTTGGTTTCAAGTCTAATTTTTGACAGACAAGATTCAATTTCTGCTCTTGCGCCTTATCTAAGGTATGACTCCCATCCCAGTAAGCACAAGTATAAACCATATGCTTATCTAGCATGATTTGATATAAATCATTTCCTATATCGTAATGTTTCTTGCCAACGACCAAAGCTCTTCTTTTTGTTTGATGGTTAAAAAGAAGCTGTTTTTTATCAAACCACCATTTCTTGAAAGCACTGCGCCAAAATGCACTACTTTGCAGCGCAACGGTTTCTAGATCGGCCATTAAGACGCGATAAATAAATTGGTCTAAATGCTCGCAATCCCACCATTTATCTACATAAGATTCACCAATTGCCAGTTCGGTGTTACTCAACAATCTTCTATAAAATTTCTCATTGTGAATTTGAATATCCCAAGGATTAGGACCATTAATGATAATGCCAGCTTGTTTCAATAAAGATTGAATGGCATCTTTATCATTCATTGGTTCACATCTTCATCATGCATAGGATCCCTCTTTTGCTGGTCTCAACAGCATTTACTTTGGCGATGTACGTCTTTCATAAGGTGAAACAAATTCTTCATGAAAAGATTTTGCAGGCTTTGTTAATTCTACAATTTTTTCTTTTTTTGAGGCTTTAGTCTTATAGCCAAATATTTCACTTAAACTTTTAATGGTCGCATTCAAAGATTCGGTAAGCACACTCATATGGCCAAACTCACCCTTTAGATCGTGATCTTGCCTAATGGTTGCCTTTGCACGTTCACAAAGCGCAATCATGCTTCTATGAATTTCAAAATAACGACCCTTTGCTTGCTTATCACCCTGCTCGTGATCAAAATAATGTCCTATGCTTCTTTTTTCACCTTTTTCTTGATCAAAATCATGCGCAAGATGTATCTCCAAACTTGCCTGGAATGCTCCTTGAACTGCACTAAAAAAATTAACCAGCCCATTTCTTAATTTTTCGCTATTTTCGGTCCTTAATGCTTCATTAACAGTAGAGATTATCTTTGTTGCTATGTTTTCAATACTTTGCTTGAGGGTTTGCTGATTTGCTTGGTCTTGATCAGTATCGTATGTGGCTTTCAATTCATTTTTGATAATACCACTACAATGTTTGGTTAAAGAATTAATGTTGTTAACACATAATGCAAATATATCCGCAAGTTCTTCCACCGTTGCTTTCTTTAACATATTTACCTCAACAAAAGCTTACTTTGATTAGACAAGTCTAGCCCACCAAGGCAAAAGTTTGGTTGTATTTACAAAGTGAATCTAAAAGCTGTTCTTCTTTAAATATTTTCATTTGGCACTTGTTATTTACTGTTCAAACTATCATAATGCAAAAAAATTCAGTTTTTCTTTCCAAAAGGATCCGCGTTAGCTGTTCAACATAAAAATTAGGCATGTATTCCTAATTGCATGAAATGGCACTGAACCCCTCTTCTTACTTTGATAACATCGTCATCTTTGGTCACTTTATTTTTAGGGAAAATGTTTATGCAAAACGGTCCAGATTATAAAGCGTATACAGAAATTGAACTGTTAGAAGCAAAAAAAAATATAGAATCAGCATTATCTACATTGAAGCAACAATATGATGCTGCCGCTATAGAAAAAGCCAAACCCTTTACTACGCAAAAACAGCAATTTGAAAAAAAGCGCAATAAGCTACAGGCCCCCGGACTAAAATTACTAAAAATAGCTCAAGATAAGTATGCCAAAAAGCTTAAGAAAGAGGGAATTGCCTTAAAGAGTAAAATGACACCAAAAGAGCTCGAACAACTACTTAAAGAGCAACTCAAAGAATTATGGTTTTGGCAAAGATGGCAGATTTCACGCTATGATGAAGACAAAAAACTAGGAAAAAAGATTTCAACACTTCAAGCCGCAATTAAAGCCTTAGAAGACGATACTATTGCTTCAATCCATGAAGCATATCTAAGCAAGTTCAACAATGACCCAAGAGTCATTGAACATCAAGCGCGCCTTAAAGAAGTTGAACGTTATTTACAGTTATGCAGATTTAAGCAAAACCCACAAGAATGGCTTAAGATTTTTGAACAACTGGCTAAAGAAATGCAAGTTGATCTGATTGGAAAAGATACTGCAAAACAACTAAAACTCCAGGAACGTTGGGCTTTGCTTAAAGAGGCACTGCTTCTGATAGAAGATAAAGAACATTTTTATCCTATTATTGCACAAATGACGAAAACACTTCTGGAAGATAATGCTGGCTCTATCAATATGGAAATGTTTTCCATGGAAGGTTTTTTAGAAGAAATTGGTATCGATATCTATGCAACGGATGAAAATGGTCGCGGCTCTCTTGATAAAGAATCACCTTTGTACTGGCGTGATAACAATAAACTATCTATTGCTCGCGTTACTCACGTTCAAAAAGTTAATCAAATTGAAGATAAAGAAGGAAAGATAGCACTTTTACGGCGTTTCGCTATCTTTCTTAATGAGGTAAATGTGATTGTGGGATCTCTTCTTAGCAATATTATGAAAGAAGACAATACTTCATTAATCATCCCTATCCCTTCTTCGTCCCAAAATCATGCAATAACAAAAATCCCCCCTTCAGAACATCCAGAAGAAGAACTTGGCAATAAACCACCGTCCACCTCTGAAAATGAGTCTTTAAGTGTTTTTGACTTAAGTAACCTTTTTGCTACCATTTCACTTCAGACCACTGCTCCGAATTCAAACCTGACAGATCCTCCCCCCTCCAAGACGGTTACCTATTCTGCTCCCATATTGATTGGAACGGTGAAAGGTGAATTAGACAGATTGAAAAATCTGGAACTAAAACGACAAATAGAAATTGAGCAGCAAAAGGAATTAGATCAGAAAAGAAAAATAAAACAGCACATACCGAGAGTAAAAATCATCGCTTAATCTTAAATGATCCTCTATCACGCTAATTTGGTTGCACTTGCCAAATTAGCGACTTATTTCTGACTTGCGACAAGGCTAAGCACTCCGTTTTTTTCCAGGTGAAACTGCTAAGTAATTAATTTATGCTGTACGCCTCATTCACCCATTGAGGCTTATAACAATGCCACAAGCTCCCTTTTTTAGCGCTGTTGTAGAAAAAAATGTTGTCTATGAACCTGCAGGTAAAGGAGGGATCAGCAAATTATTTTCTTCCTTTTCCGACTTATTGAATAGCAATCAAGTTTTAAAACTAAGCACCTATTTAGCTTTGATTGCTGGTAATATTGGGATCACAACTTCCTTTCCTTTAAGTGTTGCTTTACCGGTTAATCTTTTATCAACCTACTTAGGTTACCAACATATTAAACAAATACGGGCAGCTGAAAGAAAAGCACACTTTCTAAATGCAACGAAACACATTCAACCTCCAACAGCACTTGCGCATCCAACACAAAAAAATCGAAAAATAACCACCTTTAATCATGTTTTTAGCTTTGTGAAAGCTAACTCTTTGTGGTGGTATGCCTTAAGAGATAATGAGCATAAGGCACCTGAATGGAAAAAACTTTATATTGATAAGCTTCCACTAACAGAGATAGAAGATTCCGAGATAATTGCTGATGGCCAAAATGTCATGATAAAGGTGCAACGTGATAATTATCAGGAAATTTTCTATAAAAAAGTGATCGCAGAAAAAAGAGTGAATGATAAATATGTAGTAACTAATTTATGCGAAGAACTTGAAGCTAAAGATACCTGGTTCACCTTACCTGTAGCAAGTTTCTTTAAACCTAAACAATATCATCAGCGATTAAAACTTCCTTTCAATGCAGAATGGGCGATGTCGCATTCTGGTGACTATAAAGCAAAGGTGGTTGATAGTAGAGGTATAGTACATCCTAATTTGGGTGTCACAACTGTTTTTGAATTCAATTTACCAGTGATCCGATTACATGATCCTTTTGTTGAAAGAAATTCTGAATATGAAATAAGGCTTCCTGAAAATGTTGTTCCTTACTCTGAGTTTGAAGCAAGTGCTTCTTATCTCTTTTTTATTGGTCAAGAAATAGGAGATCCTGAAGATCAATTTAGTTTATTTTTCCGTTATTTAGATTACGATAGTCAAGGATTAAATCCAGCAATAGGCTTCACTCATGATGTTAAAGATATAAAACGTCGGTTGCTTCCTTTTCCTGGCTGGCAAAAACAAGAATTACCTCAAGGTATAAGTCCAGATGTTACCATCAGTGCGATACAATGCGGTAATAAAAAGCATACTGTTGAAATAAGACTTCATTCGCAGGATGAAGCTTCATTCTTCTATAAAACGCTTGATGATACTGCTTGGCAAAAAAGCAAAACAAATGATGAGCACCTAAGAGATGAGTTCAAAAGTGAAGTCACCGCTCTTTCTCATTCTAACACCTATAGTACCCAACAAGTATTTACATTGAATGGCAAAAAAATCACACAAGCAGACTGTCATTCATTTGATCTTTTGACAGATTTTTGTCCTGTTGTATTAACGCAACAAGGCGGCTCAAATATTCATCTCCAACTTTATCGTTACAAAAATATGCTTGCCGCATTTGTGGGATTAACCTCTGAATCATGGTCCTTTAGAGCTGATCCTCGCTTTCCGGTTGAGGCATCAATTTTAGGAAAAAAACAATATCTGCCTGTTAGTGTTAAATCGCAAGCAAAGACTTTAACGATTGATTCACTTGATGCTTCTCATCCTTTTCATCTCAATTTTGAACGAAAAACCAAGCAGCCTATTATACCAGCAAAACAATTGAGTTTGGAAAAAACACCCGCTCTTCGACAAGAGCCAAAAGATCCCTCTTATAAAGATTATAAATTGCCTGTTTGGCGAAAAGGCTAGTTTTCTCTAAATGTGTGCCACACGCTATGTGGCACACAAGCTGTTCCATCAAGCTATCGTCTGTTATAACATAAGATGGCAAAAAAATGCTCTCATCAATTTATTTATTTTTTTTCGGTTTATCGCACGAAAGCTCACATTCTGTGGGCATTTTGATATTTTCAATTTGAATTGTAACATGTTGGATACGAAACTGTGTTTCTAATTGGTGTGATACTGTCTGTATAAAATCTTGATCTAGCGTTATGTGCGCTCTAACTAAATGTGCCGACAAAGCAGTTTCTGAAGTACTTAGCGCCCAAATATGTAAATCATGTACAGAGACAACATTAGGTTGATTCAATAAAAAATTTCTTACTTCTTCGGTGTTGATGTGTTCTGGCACCGCATGCAATATAAGACTGATAGACTCTTTAAACAACCGCCAAGTGCTTAAAACAATCAAAATAGAGATCCCTAGCGATAATAAAGGATCAATCACCGACCACCCTGTTAATGCAATTGCAATACCTCCTATTATCACACCTAATGACACGCCAGCATCAGCGGCCATATGCAAAAAAGCGCCTCTTATATTTATATCTTCTCGACCTGCAATAAACATTATCGCAGTTAACATGTTAACTATAACACCAGCAGAGGCAACAATGACTACCATCTTTGTATTAATCTGTGTAGGCTCGCTGATGCGCAAAATAGCTTCCCAACTAATTCCTCCCACGGCAATTAAAAGCAAAACAGCATTAATGAATGCAGCGAGGATAGTCGTATTCTTAAAGCCATAGGTAAATCGTTCAGAGGGTTTTAAATTTGAAATATAAAACCCACCCCAAGCAATCATTAAGGCAAGTACGTCACTTGCATTATGAAATCCATCACTAATCAGAGCAACAGAATCAGATTGAATGCCGTAAAATATCTGTGCAACAACCAATGCTATATTCAGCAGAATTCCGAAAAAGAATCGTTTATTATAATTTATAGCTTCTGAAGTAGAATGTTCATGTTGCATGAATTTTATTCACTTTAGAATGGTTCCCATGCGTCCTGTATGATAATCCACAAAGGCTTGGCGAATTTCCTCCTCCGTATTCATTACGAAAGGCCCATAACGAACAATAGGTTCTCGAAGAGGGATCCCTCCAATCAGTAATAATTCCAGAGGCCCTTCAGCACCTTCAAGTAATTGGATCTCAATTGTCTCACCTACGTTATCAAAGATGAGCATTTGATGCGCTTCTCCCAGCTGTATTTTACCATTGGCCGTTCTATTAAACATTCCTTTACCTTTTAATATGTAGGCGAAAACATTAAAGTCTCGCGGCACAGGCTGCACCCAACTACCACCGGGTAAAATCGTAGCATGAAAATAAAAAATAGGTGTTCTTGTTTTAATAATAGCACTTGCCGCCATTGCTTCTCCTGCGATAACGTGAACTTTAGATTTACCATCATCGGTTTTGCCAACGGGGAGATCCCGTGCTTTAACCACTTGATAGCAAGGAGAAACCATTTTTTCAGATTTTGGTAAATTAACCCAAAGCTGTATTGCGTGCAGCATTCCACCTTTTTTTAAGAATTCTGTTTCAGTGGTTTCCGAGTGAATCAAACCGCTGCCAGCTGTTATCCATTGCACGTCTCCAGGAAAGAGCTTTTCTACGTTTCCAAAGGAATCTCGATGCTCAAAAGTTCCCGCCAGCATATAGGTAACTGTTTCAAAGCCACGGTGTGGGTGATCGGGGACGCCCTTGGATTCTCCTGGCTTTGTATCCATAGGTCCCATTTCATCTAGTAGGAGAAAAGGATCCAAATCTAAAAGCGTATGAGAAGGAAAAGCACGATGCAATGGAATGCCATCCCTTCCCTGCGTTTTATACGCTGTAATAATTCTAGACACCTTACGGGGCGCGCTCATAAGCTCGCTCTCTTATCGACGCTTTATCGACTTTGACCATGACTAAATTATGATTAAATATAGGTCTTTAAATCATAAGGCTTATAATCCATACCATAACATATCCAAAGGCTACTTCTAATAGCTATTCACTTGGATGCTGGTAAAGCTGTAAGGCTGCCAGTGAAAGTAAACAATAGCTAAGAAAGCAGTAAAATCCTATTTCCAAATGGGCTTTCATTTTAACAAGCACATTTAAATCAATAGAAAAAATAAATACTGAAACTTGATGAGATTCTTCATGCGTACGCGCACCGGTTGAAAGATAGGCAAGAAAGATTGCCACAATAAAAACATCACACATGGACCATTTCGCAATCGATTGAATCATTTCATAAATTTTTTTCTTTAAGCGTAGATTTTTCGTTAAATATACATAGGTTAACATTATCCCTTTTATGACTGGCACGATGACACTAAATATAAAAATCATACATGCCACAAATTTAAAATTTTGGTGATATAAATCATTTACTGTTTTTAATATTGAATTAGAAGTATTAAAAATATTAACATGCAAGCTGCCGACTGACGACTTAATAGATTCATCAGTTTGTATTGTTAACATTGAAAGATATACCCCAGGAACTAAAAAGAAGTACGACAAGATAGAGCAAGCAAATGACACTGCATTTCTCGCCTTCGCAAACTCAACCATTATTATGCCTTAAATCGGTATTTTAAAAAGCTTAGATGAAAGATGCATATTTTATGCATTTTTTTAAAGGAATAAAAGCTAATCTTCATCATCAAGATCAGATTGCTGATAAGGCGGTTCTTTTATCTTAGACTTAATATGGTGATTAAATCTTCTTTGATCATCAATTCTACGCTCTCTTGCATTACTCTCACTTATTCTTTTTAATAAATAAAGGGAACTATCAGCTTCTCGATAATTTCTCTGCGCGCGATCTAATGCTTCTTCTGACTGTTGAATATCATACCACCTAGAAGTTGATTGAAACTCACCACGAGGGATATAAGCATTTGCAACATCTTGACGGGATTTTTGGACAGCTGAAGAGGCATTTTCTACTTGACGCTCTGCATTACTGATGGCACGACTTTCATCACTTAAACGTACATTTTGATTTTGTTTTTGCGCATTATTATTATGCTGAATAATGACAAGTGATCTCCCTTCAATTTCTAACGGATATATAACTAAGGCCACTATCATCAAAATGAGAATGATCCCTATCACAACATGCGTGAATATATGCTTTTTGTGTAGTATAGACATATCACCGCCCCTGCTTCGTCAGGCTAAGATGTCCGATACTTTTTTGACTCACAAGTTGAAAGGAAAGTTCGCCTTACCTTTTTGGTTTCCCGCTGCCACCTGTTTTTCCTGGCTCTACTTTTTTGTCGAAGTGTTTTGCTATTTTTTTGACCGAGGGAGAAAGAGGAGGAATATTTTCTTTATCACTTTCTTTTTTATATCCTAAAACAATGCTAGCAGATCTTTTGCTGTGCTTACCATGACCTTTTGATTTTGATGTTCCCTCACTAGCTTTTTTTTCCATTTCTTTAAGGACTCCAGCCATTACTGCTTGTGGTCGGAAAATTTCTTCAAGCTTTTCAGTGGCAATTCGCTTCCTATGTCGCATAGGCACAATCGCTTCTGCACCGCGCTTTCGCGGTAACTGTGTTCTTTCATTGATAGTAACAGGGATAGGAACAGGTTGTGGTTTTGGTGTTGCTGGTTTTTGTACTGTGATAACAGATGGAGAATTTGTTTTTTCTTTAGATGAGAGGTTTACCATTTCATTTGCATCAATACCGCCCTCTACCTTATCAATCGGGGTAGGACTGGATGGTTTCGATTTCCATAATCGATTCCACATAGTTCTTAAACCATCTTTCGTTTTTTGCCACCAACTTCTTTTATAAAGAATTTGTGATCTTTCCGTCATTTCCTGAGTTCTTCTATTTCCTTCTAAACTTGGAAACACTGCATCAGAGACTTTTTCCTTAGGTGCCACGGCTTTTTGATAACTGCGCTGATCTTGGATTGCCAACCTTCCTGCATTTAACGCGGCAACCACACCTAAGCCACCGCTCACTCCGGCTAAAATTGAATAAACAAGAGGCGCTGCAGGCGCAGCCGGTGTTGCTGCAATTGCCATCGGCACAACCATGGCTAACAAGCTTACTAAGGAAACACCTGCACTGATGAAAATATTGGCCAATCTTCCGTTTAAACCTTTCTCAAGCCGATGTAATCTTTGTTTCTTTTCTAAAAGAGTAAAAAGTTCTTTATATTCATTTGCAAATTTATCTTTAAGTGCCTTTTCTTTTTCTTTAATTTGTTCACGAAGTGCATGTTTTTGCGAAGAAGAAAGACCTTCAATGGGGGTTCGTAGCAGGCTAGATAAAGCTTCCTGATCGTCTTTAGTTTTATTAATAAAATCATAAGCCAACCTAACATAAAGTTCTTGAATTTTATTCGCATCAAAATGCTTTTGCTTAAGAAATGTTGAAAAATCCTGTGACAAATGCTCAGATAGACCTACTTTATCTATCGTTTCCCTTATATTTCCACCCTCTTGAAATTCTGCCTCTTTAAACATTTTACGCAAGTTATTTCGTTCGGCTCGTTCTTTAAAGTAAATACCTACATTACGGACAACATTGGCAACACTGCCAGCAAACATAAGCGGAGGAATGGCAAGACTTGCAGCCGCACATACTGCAACCCCTGTTGCAAGCGAGACAAGGGTGGCGGCACCATAGCCAATAAGTGGCAAGATCTTTTGTTTTTTCTTGAGATCATCACGCTTGATTACGTCATATACTTCGCCAACATAAAAACCAAAACCAACGAAGTACATTAAATCCTTCCCAACTTCGCCCACTTGCTTTAAGGCTTCGGTAAAAAGACCATTGCTTGCCAACGAAAAGCAAGTTCTTATAGCTGTTCCTACAGTTTGTAGACTCGAACCAACACCACCAGCAGACATAGGCATGCCTTTTAGAATTTTTCTACCTATCTATAAATTGTAACCTAATTGCTTTGATGAAATGTACTGGTAAAAAAGCTTTTCTTTCAAATAGATGGTAAATACTGGCAAAGTGAAAATACACAGGATGGCATTTCACCCCGTGTATTTATGATAATTTTATCAAAAGAATCAGTGTAGATAATATTAATTTTATCTTTCTTGCTCTGCTTGCTTTAACCAGCTCTTCTCCGCATTGCGGTAATGGGAAGGCAATCGGTGAAGTCGTTTGCGCATATTTTTCAAAATTTCCTGCGCTTTTGAGTAATTATTGTGTTTTCTTAAATGTTGCAAGAAATAGTAAGAGGATTCCAATCCATGAAAATGACTTTCCAATCTCTCAAATTCACGGCTCGCGCATTGAGTTTGTCCGAGCGCCGAGAGCGTGCGTGCAAAAAGCAAATGTCCTTGAGGTGATTGAAATCCTGGGTTCGCATTTGCTAAAAACTCTAAAACACATTTAGCTTTTTGATATTCACCCAAAGCAAATAAAGCCCTGGCTTTATCCAATAATAAATAAGGATCTGTCGCAAATTGCCGTTGCAGTAAATTATTTAACAAATATAATGCTTCATTGAATTGGCCAAGTTGCATATAAATTTCAGCTAAACGATGTTGATTATCAATAGTAGGATGTCTTTGCACATCTTGTTGTAAACGAACCAATTGTTGGTAAGGATCTTCTTTAGGACGAATATGATTCACAAAGTGTCGCAAATGACGATAATAGAGGGTAGGTCCCATTTCAATAATCAAATAAGCTAACGGTCCTATTAATGGAAAAAGGAGAATAATAGTAACAAAGTGATAGGGGTATCCTCTTTTTAAGGCATGTACTACACAAAAAACTTGTAGCAAAAGAACTGCGACAATAGAAAGTACTTGCATATTCACCCCAACCATTCAAAAACGGATTGAGGTAGTTAACTAGAAATAGGGGAGTAACGTCAATCTTCATAGGATGAGATAAAGATTTGAGAAGATAATTGGTCAGCCTATACTCTGCTTTGGCGCGACGCATTAGAGTCTGTTAGTAGCAGCTGCAAAAGATTTTTACTTCCAAAGTGAAAACTTGCGGGTAAGCTCAGTCACTTTCTCCCAATCCCCAAATAAAACAATGCCACAATAAATTAAATCTTCTTCAGCGGTCTGAGCGGTGCGGGCAATTTGTTCTAAATAGGTCCCTTCAATCATTGTATTGGTGAAATCAATACAATTTACTTTGTTTTCATGAGCAAGCAAACGCAACTTGCGGATCTTGTTATTGTTCGCTTCTAAAATAATAAATGGCATTTCTGAGATAAAGGGGTGAAGCCCACCTTCAGCATCACGATAATTGGTTAGCTTTGCATCATCTTTGCCAACAATGGCGCCCAAGCCAAAGCACATGTGAGCCAATGCATTTAGAATTTTAGTCGGTTCAATAGACTTATTAAGAACCGCGACAGGTTTATTTGTAAATGCTGGTGTGGATGCCTGATTTTCCGTCACAATAACCTCTTATGATCTGTTTTTATTTTTAAATCATCATCATAGATAATCATAGCATAAATCAAAAAGCCATGGCTAAACATACAGCAACCACTCTCTCTTTGATTGGGTTACAAGCCATCTTCTTCATCAAAGACAAAATGGTGTTAAATTGCTATGATCAAAAAAATAAACGAGTACAATCACACCTTGCATAAGGACCATGTGACAACATTCTTCTCAAAACTGTATCGATATGGTCAGGAATTAAATACACACGATCTTGTCAAAGTCATTGCTATACTGCTGATGATTGTAGATCATGTCGGTGAGTATTTATTTGCTGATAATGTATGGTGCCGGCTAATAGGCAGAGGCGCCGCGCCGCTTTTTTTCTTTCTGGTGGGATATGTCGGGAAACTCCATATCAGATCTGCTTTAATCGTCTTTGGGGTGATACTGAGTTTTTCAACGTATCTTGTCACCAGACACTATAATATCAGTATTTTATTTAATTTTATTTTGATCCACTACTGTTTGGCATTCTTTCCCGTAGAAAAAATAAGCACCCTTACACGCATAATATGCTTTATCGCTTTTGCTTTGCTAAATGTACCCGTTTATCTTTTCTTCGAATATGGATTACTTGGTATTCTCATTGCTTATAGTGCTCGCATGATTGCCCTCAAAGATCCCCAGGGCAATTTTTGGTTATTGTTGACAATGATACTTTATTTCGTATGGGAATGTGCTTACTTTCAATTTACAAAACAACCCAATGCTATATTTGTTTTTACCTTATTAACTATTTTCGTAATAGCGGCAATGCAAACCTATAGACTACGTCAAGTGCCTTGCCCTCACCTATTGAGGCTACCGGCTTTATTTATTTCAAGATATTCCCTTGAGATATATTTTTTCCACCTTATTATTTTACAAATCTACTTTTATCTTCATACACGCTTCTAAGACGCCTTAACAGCTTGCATTTGAATTTATAATAGGTAAAATACCCTGGAATTTTTCACTCATTTTCTCTGACTTATGCACCGTTTAAAGACTCTCCTCGGCCTTATTCTTCTAAGTTGCATCTTGCTTTGTGCAAGTTGCGTTCATCATCCCAAACCAGATTTTATCTTATTACCAGATAATCCTCCCCCTGCTTTACCCATAAATAACGTAAAAGTAGCCCTCGTCTTAAGTGGAGGAGGCGCGCGGGCGCTGGCGCATGCAGGTGTCATTGAAATTTTAGAAAAAAATAACATTCCCATTTCTGTTATCGTCGGCAGTAGTGCCGGTAGTGTGATAGGGGCACTTTATGCCGATGATCCCAATGCCAAACATTTAAAAAAGAAAGTCATAGCGCTGAACAAATGGGACTTGCTCGATTTAAATTGGTTTGCAGGTGTGAAAATGCTCTGGCACCTTACTGGTCCTGTACAAGGTAGTGCACTTAAATTCTTCCTCCAAAGAAATATGAAAGCAAAGGACTTTAAAGAGTTGCAGATCCCCTTAGCTGTGGTAACAACCGATGTAAATCGTGGGGAAGCTTTTGTATTACGCAGTGGTCCCCTTGGCCCAGCATTACATGCCTCCAGCGCTATCCCTATGGTCTTTAATCCTGTACGTCTTTATGGAAGAACTCTTATCGATGGCGGGGTAGCAAGTCCTGTTCCAGTTGAAATTGCGAAGCAATTTTCTCCTCAATTAATCATTGCTGTTGATATAGGGACTTCGCCTGACTATGGACCTGTTACCAATACCTATGAGCTTGCAATGCGAAGCTTGCATATTTCTTATTTCAAATTGGCAAAGTGGCAAACTGAACAAGCAGATATCTTGATCCATCCTGACGTGGACGATTACAGCATGTTTGAAGACAAGGCCAATCATGATCTCTATGAAGCAGGACGAAAAGCGGCTATAGAAGCTTTGCCTAAAATTCGCCACGCTTTAACTAAAGCCTCATAGCAGTATATCTATAGAACAGTTAGAAGTGACCTTCTTAGGATGTGATACACACTTAAAAAAATCCTCTATATTTCAATAAATTTTAATGAAGAAAGGGATCGGAAAATCCGATCCCCTCAAAAGGTTTATCCTTCTCTTCTTTGTGAGAAAAGAATTGCTGATTTTAAAGGGAGCCATAAAGCAACATAATAGATAACCAACATGGCAATGCTTAGTCCTAAAAAATACCAAGGCATAGGGAAGACGGTACCATCGTGTAATCCCCCCATCAAAGCAGTTAATAGGGCAACGAGCACATAATATCCAAAACCAAATATCGAACCTGCTCTACCTACAACAACCTGGTAATCAGACAATGCAATACTCATCAAGTTGGGAATAGCTAATCCCATCCCACCAAAGATAGTAATAAACATTGAGATGAGTAATCCGATGGTTCCCCATTCTACATTACTTGAAGTATACAAATCGTTGCATGCAAGAATGACCATCAATGCAGTTCCCAATAGCATTAATAAACACCCTAGACCAATAATTTGTTCACTACTCAGATAGCGATGCAAACGATGACTCAACATGCTACCAAGTAATCCTCCTAATGCGATGGCCAAACCCACCCATCCATACTGGTTAGCAGACAACCCCATGAGTTCTATTAGCATAAAAGGTGCTTCACCATAAAAGCTAAATAAGATCCCATTGATCCCTGCAATTAAAGCACCAGCACCTAAAACTTTCTTGTCCCGACACATTTGCAAACAAAGTTGAGTTAAATTTATATCTTGCGATGAAAGCAAACCCTGAGGCCGTGTTTCTGGTAACCTTCTTGCACTAATCAGCAAAATCAAGATCCCCATTAATAGCAACGTAATGAAATTTGCACGCCAGCTAAAGAGGGCATCGAGCCAACTTCCACATAAAGGCCCAAACGCAGGTGCTAATGAGAGGGGGATCCCTATCAAGGAAAATAGGCGTCCCCTTTCTTTACCAGTAAAAGTGTCGCGGATCATGGTTTGCGTGATAACAGAACCAACACTGGCCCCTAATGCTTGAATAGCTCTACATAATAAAAGTACAGCAATATTAGAAGCCAAATAGCAGCCCAATGTCGCTAGACAGTAAAGGAAAATTCCTAACAACATAACAGGTCGGCGACCTATTTTATCCGCTAAGATCCCCCAATAACCAACGCCAAGTGCAAATCCAATGAAATAGATACTTAAGGTCCATTCCACCCAATGCGCACTTACGCTTAAATCTTGTGCAATGCTGGGTAATGAAGGGGTGTAAATTGTTTCACTGATTTGAGGAAACCCAATCAGTAAACAAATTAATAGAAAAGATAATCTTGTAGATGATGTGGTATTCATCATGCACTCCATAAGTCAGTTGCTTACGTATTCTTTTTTTTAAAACAAAGAAATACGCCAAATTCTTGGCTAAACCAAGAAACCTTAAACGTTTTGTTTAAGAATTGTCAGCAACGAACCAAATGAAGTATTGCATGATACCCTCTATAGGAATGAAAATTGAAAAACTAACTGAATTTTAATTGCCTAATCGTTTTTTGGCAAGGAGTTTCGGCGGAAAATAGTCACCACTCAGATCCGTTGTTCTACACATGATGGCTCACAGTAGGCAGCTACGGCGCAACCTAATCACTAAAACCTTGCCGAAGATTTTGCGAAGGAGGGAGCCTAAAATTCAAATGCAAAGCGTAATCTCTCCTTTCATATAAAGCACAGCTTGCCCGCCAATCATTACCCTATCTTGGCGCAACTCACAAAATAACTCTCCTCCTCGGGTGGATAGCTGATTGGCTACAAGCTGCATTTTTCCTAAGCGATTTGCCCAAAAAGGGATCAACATCGAATGCGCAGAGCCCGTGACAGGATCTTCAGGCACCCCCACTTTAGGGGCAAAGAAACGCGAAACAAAATCTACGGTATTACCTGGTGCTGTGACAATGACAGCGCGTGTTTCTAATTTGGCGATCTCTGTCATATCAGGTTTCACATTAGCAACAGCCTCTTCGTTTTCTAACAGGACAAGACAATCTTTACCCTTGTATACTTCGATTGCCTTCACCCCCAGCAAAGCTTCCCAATTTTCGGCAGAATTTACTTTTTCTGCTGCAATCGCAGGAAAATTCAAAGTGAGCAATTTATCCTGACGCGTGACATGTAAAGGACCTGAACGGCTATTAAAGGTAATTTTGTCCCAATCTGGGTGCAAATAATGAAATACTACATAAGCAGAGCCTAGAGTAGCATGACCACAAAGATCGACTTCAACCGTTGGGGTAAACCAGCGGATCCCATAAGTATTATCTTCTTCGGGCACGATAAAGGCAGTTTCAGAAAGATTATTCTCCATCGCAATGGCCTGCATGGTTTTATCGGCTAACCATTCTTTTAATGGGCAAACAGCAGCAGGATTACCGCCAAATACTTTATTTGTAAAAGCATCTACTTGATATAAATCAATTTTCATTATGACGTCCTAAGTCTTCGCACATCAGCGATGCTGACGAACTGCGGCCATAAAATCTTTAATACGTTGGCTATCCAATTCGTTTGTGGCAATAGCATCTTTCTTGAAATAACTACCCACAATAAATCCATCCGTATAGGGCATTAACATTTCAATATTATCTAATGACATACCACTTCCGATAACCACTGGAACGCTGCTTGCCTTTTTAACGGTTTTCAAATCATCTAAGCTTGTAGCCTTTCCGGTAGCATTCCCTGACACGATAACAGCATCAACTAGCCCTCGCTGACACATATCCTCTGTTTCTTGTACTAAGTCTATATTTGCCAAAGGAACTGCATGCTTTACGTTGACATCAGCCCAAATTTGTACAGAAGAATTCAATTTATTTTTAAATCTTAAGGTTTCATACGCTTGCCCTGTGATAATGCCTTGATCGCAAACAACGGCATGCATATGAACGTTAACACGGATGAAATTTGCCTCAATAGCAGTGGCAATACTTAAAGCACCAACAGCATCATTACGCAAAGCATTAATGCCGACAGGGATCTTCGCTTGACGCATGATTTCCTTTCCGACGGCTGTAAATGCAGCAATAGTCTCAGCCCCTAAACGTCCAGGGTAGAAAGGTTTATCACCAAAATTCTCAATAATTAAACCTTCCATTCCTTGCGCTTGAAGAAGCTCACACTCAGATAAAGCTTGTTCAATAATCGAACCCATTTTACCTTCATATAAGGGAGCGCCAGGTAGGGCTTTTAAATGAATACATCCAATAACCGGTTTTGGTTTTTTAAAAAGTGTGGAAAATGAACTCATCGAATACCTTTTAATGCTGTGATGAACATTGATCTTTGCAATGTGTCTCTTTTAGACACCAGGCAAAGAAACAAGATAATATAAAAGAAAAAATCAATACAATGAAAGCATAGCGATAATCAGCAGCACCATAGTGAGGGATCCCCTCTACTATTTCATCTATTTCGTTCCAAGCCAAAATATATCCAATAACAGGCTGTAGAATAATCGATCCACTCATCGTTAACATATTGATAAAGCCCATCGCAGTATTGCGGTTGGCTGGCAAGCTGATCTCTTTGGCAATAGAAAAGCAAAGCACGTAAGTACCATTTGTTAACCCCAAAAATAATAATAAACTATACACCCAAAATAAAGATAAATTTTCCAATGTGATTAATAAAAACATTCCTATCAACATCGCAAATGTATTTATCAGAAGAACTGGGCGGCGCAATTTAAGCCGATTTGACCACCAACCCATTAGAGGGGCTCCTAATGCTATCCCAGTCAGCACAAGTGCAATTCCCCAGCCAGCTTGCTCAGCACTCAGCTCATGTACGTGCATCAAAAAGGGAACGCCCCATAAAGCCGCAAAAACCGTGAGCAAAACGCCCATCGTGCCACTTGTCAAGCCATTCAACCAAGCTTGCTTTGACATCAATGTTTGCTGTAAGGCGAGAGAGAGCTTAAAACCATTTTGCTTTTGTTCATCAGCGGATGGCGCTTGACGAATAAATAACGCAAATAGCAAAGCTAATATACTCGAACACTCTGCACAGGTTAGGATAACCTCTCGCCATCCAACCTGAGCAATCCACCCAGGAAGCAATACTTGAGACATCGCTACCATGATCATCACCACCGCTTCACTCCAAGCAACAATGAAAACAAAGTATTGCGATGAGAACCATCCCGCTGCTAACGAAAGCATGCCAATAAAACCAAATGCAGATCCCATTCCCATCAACAAGCGTCCAATCCATGCAACGACTATCCATTCAGCACTTGCAAAGGCCCAACACCCTGCAGTGAAACAAAGCAAAGCAACTGTTAAAACAACTTTTGTACCAAACCTATCAAGTAATAGCCCTGCAGGGATCTGCATCAATAAAAATGTATAAAAAAATGCCGCTGAAAGATAGCCAATTCCAATAGCTTCCAATTCAAAAGTTTGCATTAATTGGCCCGTCATATGTCCTGTTGCTAATTGCGTAAAAAATTGTAATAAAGCAAAAACCAGCCCTAATGCCCACATACACCACGGCAGGTAAAACGGATAATTCTCTGCATTGCTTATGTTTTCATGCTGCATAATTTACCTATCTACATGCCCATACATTGCATATGCAATGTCCTAAAGTATTACTTTCAATGAAGCAAATGGTGCTTATTTTTAAGGTTGAAAATTTTCAATTGCATCCAGTTTTCAACCAGGAAAATAGCTCAAAAAAGCCGGAAAAATACTGATTATTTTAGCATTTTACAATCTAATGCTTGACTTGAATTGAATAATTAATTCTAATGACTAAATAGCCCATTCATTCGCGATGAAAAGTGATGGGTGTAGCACAAACAATGAAAGAAGAAGTAAAGGTGGCAGTATGACAACAGAAGCACTTCCATTGTTCCTAAGATTTCTCAACGCATTTTGGGAACAAGTTAAAATATCAATTCATCGCCTGAGCGAATACGCCAATAAAGCCTGCTCGCTGAATCCTAACCCTCATGCTGCTTTGAATGAGCTATCTTCATTTTCACAAAATGAAGAAAACCCTCATCAAAACTCCTCTGCCACACTCCCTTCAAAACGTAATACACAATGGGTATGGGCCGAAAAAACGGGAACAGATAAAAAACGTAATGTCATGATGGTAGAAGTAGAGTATTTTAATGATACTCATATTGCTGATTTACACAGCGCTCCAGCAGAATGTTTAATTAATAATTATACAATTGACGGTGAAGATCCTAATCTGCGCATCACCCATTACCCACCTAGTAATAGAGTTCATTAATGCAAAAAGGACTAAACAAAAAAAAGCAGGCTTATCGCCTGCTTTTTTTTCGGAAAAGTTAGAATTATTTAACGTCTAACTTTGCTTTCTTTTCTTCTTTCGCATCTTTAGCATCTGTCACTTCTGCGATAGGAGCACCAACTAACTGAAGACCACGCTTTTGAGCAATAACGCCTAAAGCTTTAGCTCTTTGTTCAGCGGGTACTTTTTGAAACGCTTTCAAAACGATTACACCTTTATCTTTAGATTCATCGAGAAGATGCGCAGCAACTGCTGGGTTTTCGTTGATAAGTTTTAATGTACTAGGATCATTTTTCTTCATTTCTTTGAAGAATTCCATAGCTTCAACATTATCCTTGAACAATTCTAACACTTCAGGAGAAAGAATTTTCTCAGCCTTTTTTCTCAGCTTGTTAATACCGTAGATACCAGTTCCTACAGTTCCTAAAGCTAGCGCAGTCGTAACTGTTGGCAGAGCAATTGTAGCAGCTTCAGGGGATAAACCTGTAGTCTTAGAAACTAATTCAACTTTATCTTGGAACCACTGGGGCATTGACCATCCACTTTCTATGCCCATGTATTGGCACAGCGTATCATAGTAAGAACAAGTTGGGACTACTGGATCAACAATAGAAGGTACAGGTACAGATTCAATTACATCTTTGATAGATTTGGTAATACCTTGGTTTGCTGGGTTAACTGCATTCAAAGTATCGGTTAAAAATTGCCACATAATAAATTTCCTCTCGAGTTGAACAAAAATAAATAACTACATTGAAAATGTAAGATGAATTATAAGTGCTGGTAGATTTTGGTCAACTAATTAACTTTGTTTTAGGATGAAGTGCTGAAGGTATAGGCCAAATGGCAAAAAGAGTTTTTCTACTGGGCTAAAACACCGATAAATGGTTCTACTTCCCTGCTTGGCTAAAGCTAGCAGAGCAAGCCTTTACTCGTTATCAAGCCTTTACAACATAAGAGCATGCTTCGAGAAGCTTTAAATATAGTAAAGCTCACACTGTGTAGCTTGTTATGCATAGCTGTAGCGAAGCAGAAAACAAAAAAAGCAGGGAAAAACCTGCTTTTTAATTATAATCAGTTTGTTTACAGTTTGTGAGTAATTAATCCTAATTTATCTAATTCAGCATTGTAATGCACAATTTCAGCAACATCTGTCGGCGCTGTACCATCTAGATGGAGCTTCATTTTTTGCAATACGAATTGTTGCGCATCATGCTTATGAGCGTTGTAATGGATCCGATGAAAATTCGTTGTCGGATCATTTCTATAAGTATTTAAATAAGTACGACAAATAGTATCAACAGGCATCATTCTTGGGCCACAGAATTGCGCTTGCAGTGTTGCTTTATCCTCTTTTTCCGTTATTGGCTCTGTCTTAGTCACAGGATGCTGTACAATTAACGTGGCCAATGCATGCATTGGTTCATACGATGCTGTCGTTGTAGGAACGGGATTTTCCTCTTTTTCTGTCAATTCTTCGTGCTTAGCTGTTGCTATAGGCTGAGGTTCTTTTGGCACTTTTTTCACGGCTTTTTTAGCCTTAGCAAATGCTTGCGTGTTATCTTTAGTTACTTCTGGCAACATCGGATGGGCTACTATTGCCCCACGGCGATGTGTTAACCAATAATATACGCCACCGGCAATAATCGCGACGCCTGCAGTTGCCGCAAATGCCACTTTAGGATCTAATTCAATTGCCCAGTTACAAGCCTCTTCCAGGGTATTGAAACCTAAGCGAGAGCAAAAAGTAGGTACCTTTTTGATAAACATTTCAGGCCATAAATAATGCCCAATTCTCTGATACCAAGCAGTTGGAAGATACTTTTGACAGTTTTGTTCTAATATACTTATCGCAGACTTTTGTAACCATTCAAACATAGCTTTGCACTCAAAATTTAGCCAAATAAATTATTGATGCTAAGCCTATAGAATGCTTTCTTTAGGCGCAAAGCTTTTAACTCTTGATGTGATAAAAGGGAGTATTCACTGGCTGAAAGGATTTTTAGCTTGAGATAATGATCCTCTCAGCCAATAACCTAGGTAGTCGGTATGAGTATTTTATCATTATCGGTCGTACTCCCAGCTGAACGACCATATTGATCATCAAGACGCACAATATCATCTTCGCCAAGATAGGCACCAGATTGCACCTCAATCATTTCAAGCGGGATCTTCCCCACATTTTCAAGACGATGATTTACACCTATAGGAATATAGGTTGATTGGTTTTCTGATAGCAAAAATACATCTTCACCACGAGTAACTCGAGCGGTTCCCTTGACGACCACCCAATGCTCACAACGATGATGATGTCGTTGAAGTGATAATCTTTCCCCTACTGCCACAGTGATCCTTTTCACCTGAAAACGCTCTCCGGCATCAATCGACTCAAATGCACCCCAGGGACGGCTGACCCGACGATGAAAAGTCACTTCTTTGCGTGCATTATCTCGCAATTTATTTGTAATTTGTTTTACTTGCTGCGCTTCCGATTTATCCAAGATCAATACCGCATCACTGGTTTCAACGATAACAAGATCTTTCACGCCTACAGCAACAACCAAACGGTGCTCTGCTCGAACCATGCAGTTTTCACTTTTTTCAATCATCACATCCCCCACACAAGCATTGCCTTGCTTATCTTGAGGTAATAGAGGCGGCAACGCATCCCATGCGCCAACATCATTCCATTTACTTTGTAATGGGATCACTGCTCCATTAATCGTTTTCTCCATCACTGCATAATCGATAGAATCGGTTGGACTCTTTTCAAATTCAATAGAATTAGGACGGATAAAATCTCTATCAATAGTGGCTTGACGAATAGCTGCTTTGGCTGCATGAAACATGCTAGGCTCATGTAATAATAATTCTTGCAAAAACGCGCTGGCAGAAAACAAAAACATGCCACTATTCCACCAATAGGCTTTACTTTCAACATATTGCTTAGCCGTCGCTACATCAGGTTTTTCAACAAACCTAGCAATGGAAAAACCGCTTCCTGTCGATAAAGCTTCACCTTGTTGAATATATCCATATCCCGTTTCAGGATGCGTTGGCAAAACACCAAAGGTGACTAATTTACCTGCATTAGCAGCGATAATACCTTCATTAATAGTACTGATGAATCCATCAATATCTTCAATCACATGATCTGCGGGCAACACCAATAACAAGACATCTTGATCATAGTCTTGTAAGGCTTGTGTGGCTGCCAAAGCAACCGCAGGTGCTGTGCTCTTGAAACATGGTTCTAAAATAATAGATGAATGAGGTTGCGCCGATTGCTTAATTTGTTCTGCAATCAGAAAACGGTGTTGCTCATTACCCACAACGATGGGTTTGGTACAGTCATCCAATTGAGAAAGACGTGCCAAAGTACGTTGAAATAGGCTTTCTTTTTCGAAAAGCGAAATAAATTGCTTAGGATGGGCTTCTCGTGATAGTGGCCACAATCTCGCACCAGATCCCCCTGCCAAAATCACCGGAACAAGCATTTGATACTCCTCATCCATTTTTTATATGGTCACAGTCACAGCACATGAATTTTCGGGTAGGCGCCGAGCCACGAGCAATCCGCCTTCGCAAATGCTTCGGCGGACCTCATTATCAAGACCCGCCGAAGCATTTGCGAAGGCGTACATATAAGTACATGAGGATTGGCAACACCCCCGAAAACTCATGTGCGAAGACTATAACGCCTAAGGAAATTATCGTAACGTCAGCAGTATCTTGAAGCAAATATCTTTTACTTCAAAAGATGGCAAGCTAACTCAAGAGGCGTTGTTTATACATCATTCTTGTAAATTAGTACCCGTATGCTCTAATACCCCCTTAGGCACTATATGAGGGCGTGCCGACTTTAAACCATACTCACAAGGATGTTCTCTAGCAATGCCAACTAAAAATCAATTTCAACTGCTCACCCAACGTCGTTATCTGCCCTATTTCAGCTTACAATTTCTCGGTGCCCTCAATGATAATGTGTTTAAAACCTCCCTTTTAATGCTCATTGCGATCACACTCGCTCCCACTGATCCTAACAAAGCCAATCTTTTAAACAATCTGGGTGCAGCGGCCTTTATTTTTCCCTTCTTTTTATTCTCTGCTACCGCAGGACAACTTGCAGATAAGTATGAGAAAAAAAAATTAGTACAAATCATTAAATTTGGCGAGATCCTAATTGCCATGTTGATTGCATTGGGATTTTACTTGGAAAGTTTTCCTTTCTTACTTTTCGTACTATTTTTACTCGGTGTGCAAGCGGCTTTTTTTGCCCCAGTCAAATATAGTATTTTGCCACAATACCTAGAACAATCTGAATTAACAGGTGGCAACGGTCTCGTTGAAATGGGAACTTTTGTCGCTATTTTGTTAGGGACAATTATTGGCGGTCTTATTATTAGCATTGAAGAATGGGGAAGTATTGCTATTCCCGTCGTGGTCTTTCTCATCGCGCTATTCGGTTGGCTTTTCAGTTTGATGATCCCAAATGCTAAAGTCAAAGCACAAGATCCGCAATTAAAAATTAACTGGGAACCAATTTCACAGACGTGGCGAACACTCAAAGAAGCAGCAACCGATCGCACACTCTTTTGGACTATGATAGGCATTTCTTGGTTCTGGTTTTACGGCTCAATGTTGATAACACAGATCCCCAATTATACTCGCATCTTCTTAGGTGCCGATGCCAAAGTAATGACGTTAATGCTAACGGTTGCTTCTTTAGGAATAGGTTTAGGCTCAGTGTTATGTGAACCTTTATCAAAACGAAAAGAAGAAATCGGACTTGTTCCTTTAGGGGCGCTAGGGCTTACCTTATTTGCCGCTGATTTAAGTTTTGCCCATGGCCCAGCCCCTAGTACTATCATTGGTGTGCACGCCTTCTTGCAACAATGGCAAAATTGGCGAGTGCTTTTGGATTTATTTCTCATTGGGTTATTTGGCGGTTTTTATAGCGTACCATTATACGTCATGCTGCAAACACGTAGCATGCCAGAAAAACGCTCACAAATTATTGCGGCAAACAGTATTTTGAATGCGCTTTTTATGACTGCAGCCAGTTTCCTTGCCATTGGGGTGTTAAAGCTCGGACTCTCTATTCCTAAACTTTTTTTATTGGTAGCACTCTTAAATGGCGCCATGACTTTTTGCATCTATAAGCAAGTGCCAGAATTTTTAATTCGCTTTAGATTATGGATACGGGGGGAGTAGTAAGTTCTGTTCTGGCTGCGCGAAGCGCATTTTGCCCACTTTCGTAAAGGGGGCGGCGACAAATCTGAAAGCACAGCTTACAGATTTGGAGCGGGGGGTTTTCTTATATACCAATCCTCTAAAATCCCCCTCGCCGCTTTGCGGCGCTCCCCCTTTGCAAAGTAGGCTCTATACGCGCCTTTGGCGCATATAAGAATTGTTTTTCACTTTTCCCACTGAATAGGCGTTGGCCGACCATTTTTATCAATGGCAACATAAGTAAACACACCTTCGGTCACTTTTAATATACTCTCATCCGCCAAACGCTCTACCCATACTTCAATGCCGATACCGATAGATGTCCTGCCTCGTTTAACAACATGAGCAAAACAGGACACAACGTCTCCAACATAGACCGGACGAATAAATACCATGCGATCAATTGCGACAGTTGTCATACGAATATGGCCATATTTATGAGCTAATACAGCACCACCTAAGTCCATCTGCGATGCCAACCATCCACCAAACATATCGCCATAGCGATTCGTATCAGCTGGCATCGCAATTGTTTTGACGACCAATTCCCCTTGGGGTTGTTCTTTTTTTGGATCATTATTCATCTGTTCACCATGGTAAATCTTTCACTTCTTCTGGACCAAATCCATCTTTAGAATTATCTTAAACTATATCGGCTGCAAAATTCTTCGAGTGGCTGTAAATTTATCCCCAAAACGCTCAATTCCCTGCTGGCGCATTAAAGGAGCAACATGCTCAAAATACTGCTGCAAACTTTCTCGGGTTGCAACGGTATACTGCACAATGTAATGGCAGGCAGATTGCACATCTTGCTCATTTTCAGAAATATCTTGGTAAACCCTCGCTTGAAGAAAACCAGTTTGTTTTAACATTTCATTCACATGATCATGTAGCCAACTTAAGTACTCTTGTGCAATCGTTTGCACTACTTTCAAATTTACTTCATATATAATAGCCATTTCTAACTTTAGTCCTTATTATTAAAATAAGATGATAAAATCTATCGCCCACAAAGGCAGTTTCCTGAATACTGATTCCTCTGTCATTGATCCAAGACTGTGGCGGCATATCCTTATTTGTTTTATTTTTGCTCTGTTCGCCCTGCTCTTGGTAAGCAGATTAGTCCAGTTGCATATTTCGCATACTGACTTTCTACAAGCACAAGGTAATGCCCGCACATTGCGGGTGGTTGATATCCCTTCTTATCGTGGAATGCTCACTGACAGACGCGGCACTCCTTTAGCTATCAGTTCGCCTGTTCATGCAGCATGGATTAACCCTCAACATTTTAGTTCCACGCCAGAACAGCTACAGCAACTTGCAAAATTATTAGGTCTATCGCCAGAAAATCTAACTGAAAAAATAACACAACACCCACATCGTGTTTTTATTTATCTCAAACGTGGGATCCCACCAGATGTAGCGCAAAAAATTAAAGATCTTAATATCCCTGGCCTTGGACTAAAACGAGAATTTCGTCGCTATTATCCAACCGGCAGACAAAGTGCTCAACTTATAGGCTTTACGGATATCGATGATCAAGGCCAAGCAGGCTTAGAGCTAATGTTAGAGAGTTCTCTAAAACCAGTCATTGGAAAAAAGCGCGTACTCGAAGATAGAACAGGTCGCTGGGTACAAGATGTGGATCATCTTCAAACTGCACAATCCGGCGAAGACATTGCATTAAGTATTGATGTTCGGATCCAAGGTTTTGCTTACCGTGAATTAGAAAAGGCGATTGAGAAATTCGGGGCAAAATCCGCTACATTAGTCATGTTGGATGTACGTACCGGTGAAGTCATTGCCATGGTGACCGCTCCCTCTTTCAATCCCAATAATCGTCAAGAATGCCATGGTAGCAGTACTCGCAATAGAGCCCTGACAGATACTATTGAGCCAGGCTCCACCATTAAAGCCTTTTCTATTGCTAGCGCCTTATCTAGCCGTCTCTTTACACCTGAAACCCTGATTGATACCTCACCGGGCATTTATTATCTTGGTAGCCATCCGGTCAAAGATATTCACAATTATGGGGTATTGAGTTTAAAAGAAGTATTGAGCAAATCTAGCAACGTCGGGATCAGCAAGATCACCCTAGCTGTCCCTTCCGAACAGCTCATCGATACATTTCGAAAATTAGGTCTGGGAGATAGTATTAATACGAATTTTCCAGGTGAAAGACGCGGCGTACTTCCTCCTCCTCCTAAGAACCCCTTTATCCATGCTACTATCGCTTTCGGATATGGCTTAGCCGTCACGCCGTTACAAATAGTTCATGCTTATGCCACGCTCGCCACCCAAGGTGAAAAACGCCCTATTTCGTTAACCAAGATCACTGATCTTAGCAGCGTCAAAGGCGAACAAGTATTACCTCCTGATGTTGCTCAAGCTACCCTTAATATGCTCACAGATGTCCTAACCGCAAAAGGTACTGGCTCAAGAGCAAATATCCCTGGTTATAAAACGGCTGGAAAAACAGGGACTACTCGCGTGGTTGGGCCACAAGGTTACGATCCTAACAGACACATTGGCCTGTTTGCAGGTATTACTCCCGTGGATAACCCTCGCCTAGCCACTATTGTCGTGGTAGAAGAGCCTAACGAGGCTCATTATTATGGCGGCTTAGTTGCAGCCCCGATTTACAAGAGCGTGGTAAGCAAGGCCTTACATATATTGAATATTCCACCAGATAACACTTCAACATGATAGCAGCCAACTCATAGAGTGGTATCTGACCTATTACCAACTGGCATGAAAGAAACCCGCTATATTCTTAAGAGGACAGTTGGGGAAAAGTCATGGCGCACATTACAATTATCGGAGCAGGCATTGCAGGATTAAAAGCTGCCTTAGATATTGCGCGCCATGAACATAAAGTCACCCTAGTAGAAGCGCGTCATCGTTTAGGTGGAAGAATTTATACTACCTTTGCTAGTGACGGCACCACGCCCTTAGAATTAGGGGCCTCATTTTGGGAAGGAATGCGCCACAATCCTTTCTATCAATATTACTTTACAGAAAATCCCGCAGAAAAATTAAAACCCCGAGTTGTTAGACTCGATAATTCGCTTTCAACTGTATTCAGTCCTCATCAGAAAGCAAATAAAGAAATACTTGCGTTTTATCACAAAGCTTATCAGCTCCTGCAAACAAGTCCTTCTCTTGAAGGCCAAACCTGCCAACAATTCATTGATAGCCTCAAATTCAATACACTCTCAATAGCTGAATACTGGACTCAAAAATTTATCGAATACCACCTTCAGCATTTCAATACCTCGTTAGAATTACGAGGCTTCCCTAGCTTTTTTATGCCACAAGATAAAGAAGCTTTAGAAGCATGGAATGACTTGGATGCTGATTTTTCCTTTGTTGCAAACGGCTATGATAATGTGATTAAACAGCTTGCCATGGAATGCCAAGAAAAGGGTGTGCGTATTCTCTTGAATACCCAGGTAATGAAAATAAATGATTTCAGCGAAAATGGTATTAGCCTTGCAACCCGAGATGGCAATATCAAAGCGGATAAGGTCATTGTGACTATTCCGATTGGGGTATTAAAGAACGAAGCTAAAAATCTTTTTTCACCTTCATTAAGTGCTGAGAAATTACAAGCAATACAAACCATTGGCATACATCGTGGCGTTCGGATTTCATTGGAATTTGAGGTTCCTTTTTGGGGTAAACAATCTGCGCCCTATCTATTTTTGGATTTGCCACAATATTCAAATCTTATCGAATTTAGAAATCATTTTCCTGTACATGGAAAAGCCATTTTACAAACCGATAAATATACAACACTTGCTGAGCATTATTTTCAGCAATTTGCCAATGATAAGTTGAGCGCAGAAAAAGAAATTGTTGCGCATATCATGGCTGATTTAAAAAGTGCCTATCCTAATCAGCCTATTGCAGATCCAAAATATGTTATTTATAACTGGTCAGCAGATCCTTTTGCCAAGGGTGCATATCCTTTTCGCACCAAAGACATCAATGAACATTTACAACAAGCACTAGAACAACCACAAGGGAATATTTATTTTGCGGGCGCAGATTTTTCAAGGCATGGCTTTTCCGTACACAATGGATATGCCAACGGCAAAAAAATAGCAGAACAACTTACAAACACACTCCATCATTCAACAACAGAATTTACTTTATAAATAAGGAGCTCCAACATGACCAAGCGCGCTGAAACTTCCAAGGATCCTTTCGCTCAATATTTAAAAGCTTATGAGGAACTTACCGATAGGATCAAAGAGTCAAATTCAACAGAAGCGATATCTAAGCTCACCAAAGAAGTGAATGAGATCCTACAAGATCATTTTAAAGCTATCATGCATTATTATGATAAGCAGTATCAACAAATCATTAATCACTTAGAAGAAAACAATAAGCGATTTGAACAAATCACTAAAAACTCAATGGCCAGAACACAAGATTTTATGGAAAAATCGATTAAACAATCTCAGTACTTAATGCAACATAACATTACCCAATTGGAAAAAGCTTTTAAATCTCAACCTAAAGAATTTATAGAACAATCCATTAAAGATGCGCAAGCTGCCTTATCAGAGCAAACCAAGCTTTGGAATAATCTCTACACAGAACAAAAAGAAGAAATTTTGAAGGAAATGGAACCATTTCAATCGCAAGTCAAAGAAATGCTCAAAGATTCTGAAGCGCTTAGAAAAGAGGCAATTGAAAATTACAAAAAACTTGAAAAGACTGTACACAGTTTTTTAAAAAATAAACAAGCGGAGTTAAAAGGAAAAGAAAAAGACATGCATTAATTCTAATAACCTCTCTTGGCATCCTGTCAAGAGAGGATCAATGACTTACCTGTCCAAACATATTATCTTTATTAATTATTAAACACGCAACATCATCAGGCGCCCCATTCATTTGGTTGGTTCCCAATGGCTCTAAAATATCATTGATATGCGACGACTTTTTGACCATGGTCAATAGATTTTTTTCATTTTCAGTCTGATTTTTTCCGTTCATTACTTCAAAAATGCCATCAGAAAACATCGCCAATGTAAATTGAAGGGGAAGCTCACATCGTCTGCTTTCAAATCTTGCCTGTTGGTGTATTCCAACAGCAAAGCCTTGTCCTTCTAGAAATACTGCTTTCTCACCGTTATACAAAATAGGATTAGGATAATGTCCTCCCACACTATACACGAGTGTGTTTTCATTTAAATCCAATACGCAATAGATCATTGTGAGGTATTTTCCTAGTCGAGCAGCCAAGAGCGTATCGCTTATTTTTTTCAAAAGTTTTTCAGGGTGTAAAATAATATCATCACTGCCTCTTTGAAAGCTTTCTTGGATTTTCTCGACCATACCTTTCAACATTACCGTCACAAAAGCAGAACTTGCACCATGTCCCGAAACATCAGCAATATAAAAAGCAACATGTCTATCGTTAATCTTGAAATAATCTATGAAATCACCGCTTAAATAAAGAGAAGGGATAACTTTATAGGTAAGAGAATAACCATCAAATTGAGCATGTTCTTTAGGCAAAAGCAGTTGCTGTACATTTTTGCCTGCTTTTTGATCAACCTCCAATTGTTCTAAGCTTCTGGCTAGTTCGATATTTTTTTTCTCTAGCATCAGTCGGTAATTTTCGTTTTGCTTTAACAATCTAAATTTATCCAGTGCTCTGCAAACTGCGTGTTCCAACGATACTCTGCTAAATGGTTTCAATAGATAATCTGCAGCCCCTAATTGCAACGCACCGATGGCATCGCTCATATCTCCTTGACCGGATAAGATGACAACAGGGGTATTAGGTGAGCTCTCTTTTAGGGAAGATAATAATTCAATGCCACTCATTGTGGGCATATGCAAGTCTGTTAAAACTAAATCTGGCTTAATTTCCTCAAATATTTTCAAGGCTTCTGTAGGTTTGGTGGTGGTGGTGACTTCAAAACCACTGTCTTCCAAATAAAGCTTTAACAATTCAAGTAGATGGGGATCATCATCAATGCTTAAGATGTGTTCATACGTCTGTGACATCAATCTATCTCCTGCAATCTAAGTGCCTCCAATGGTTATGCCAATGTTGATAAGCACAGTGACCTATTGGTTTCTTAGGCAGCGTCACGTAGCGTGGCACAGGCACGCCTTCATTATATTTATAGTTTATCGTCGCAGTCAGGTGAACTTTAAATTGAATCGTTTGATTCGAGTAGCTGCACCTATCTTTTCATCCTTTTAAGTTCTCTCATTTATCATTCTTGCCAATCAGCGGGGTTGCATCATAATTAGATATATTGTAAGTTCAAGAAACTAAATTTGTATCTTAGTAAAAATAAAAGTAAGACGATGAAAACCTCATTGTACAAAAATTGGACAAATAAAGGGTGGCGTTGGCGCAGCCAAACCGTTTCGTCCCTATGTTTTGTTCAATTGACAACGAGGATGCTATTATGTCTTACTCACTCAAAAAATTATTCTATATTGCTCTTAGCTTAGTCATTACGCTTGTTGGCGCTTTTTACACGCTTAATTCACCACCTCATCATTCTTTACCTAAAGTTGCCATTGCTAACTGGGGCCCACATTCTTCTTTGCACGATACTATTCGTGGGATCGAGGACGAATTAACACATCTAGGGCTTCAAGAAAACCAAGATTTTGTCTTTGAAACATTGGATGTGAATTTTGATCCGACACTTATCATGCAAATGCTTGCCAAATTGAAAGCAAGTCATCCTACCGTGCTTGTAGCCATATCCACCCCAGTAGCACAAGCCGCTAAAAATAGCGTAAAAAATATTCCCATCCTATTTGCCGATATCACCGATCCTGTTGATGCGGGGTTAATCAAAGCAGACGGTCACCCTTATCCAAACATCAGTGGTGCTTCCGACAAGCAAGATTTAACTGTATTCCTTGAATTTGCCCAAAAAGTGCTTCCTCATGCAAAACGCATCGGTTTGCTCTATGCCACAGGTGAGGCTAATGATGCTGCATTAGTTAAAATGATGGAACAAGCTGCACAACACTTTGGCATGGAAGTCATTAGTATTCCTGTTGAGCATGCGCGTGATGTGGCTTTAAACATGCAAGCGTTGAACGGTAAAGTTGATTTTATTTATGTTGGCGTCAGTGGCACAATTCAACCTTCTTTGGCTGCTATTGCTCATGAAGCCAATAAAATGAAGATCCCGGTCTTTAATGCAGATTCTGCTGCAGTCAAAAATCATCTTGTTCTTGGTAGCTTTGGTGTTTCTTATTACCAAGTTGGAGTAAATACTGCCCACCTTATTTATCAGATCCTTCAAGGAAAAAATGTCGACACCTTGGCACCAATTTATCCCAATAAAACTGATCATCAAGGATATATCAGTAGAAAAAATGCCGAAAAGTTTGGAATAGATGTGGACTCCTTTGCTAACATTACTATCGTGGAGTAAACCATGCTGCAATTAAAACAACTCTCAAAAAGCTTTTCCTCCTCCTTTAAACCAATATTAAGCGAATTTTCGCTTACGCTAAAAAAAGGAGATTTCTGCGTATTACTTGGCAGTAATGGCTCAGGAAAATCAACTCTACTCAAAGCACTTTCAGGCGAATACACCCTAGACTCCGGCACCATTTTATTAGATCAACAGGTAATCACCTCGCTTCCTATTCATGCTCGAGCAAGTTTTATCAGCAGTGTTTCACAAGACATTGCTAGAGGTACTGTGCAAGAACTTACTCTGCTTGAAAATCTTTCATTAAGCTTAAAAAGAGGAAAAAAAGCATCTTTTTCTCCTTTTAGCCGGCAAAGGCAATATCTCTGTCATCAAATTGCTGCACTCAATTTAGGACTTGAACAGTATTTAGACACGCCTTTATCAGCATTATCAGGGGGACAAAAACAAATGATTGCCACGGTAATGGCAACGCTTTGTCAGCCAAAGTTACTTCTGTTAGATGAACACTGTTCAGCCCTTGATCCCAAAGCACAATCAATGCTGATGGCCTTCACCGCAAGAATGGTTCAAGAACATCAAATAACAACGTTGATGATTACGCACAATTTAAATGATGCGCTAAATTATGGTAACCGTTTAATCATGTTACATGAAGGAAACATTGTTGTTGATATGAACGACAAACAAAAGCGAGCTGCTTCGATTTCACAATTGTTGAATATGTTTCATACCTACGAAGATAGCACCTTCATCAACAAGAAGGAGTACTGCTATGCATGATATAATGGCACTTGTACCTACTGGCATTGCACAAGGTTTGGTGCTTAGTTTGGTTGCTATTGGAGTCATGATACCGTTTAGACTGATCAATTTTCCCGATTTAACAGCAGAAGGCGCTTATCCTTTGGGCGGTGCCTTATGTGCCTATCTTATTCTCTCAGGGTGTCCGCCACTGCTTGCGACCTTATTAGCCTCTCTTGCCGGTGGTGTTTTAGGCATTGGCACAGCACTAATTCATTTACGCTTCAGGGTAAACACGTTACTTGCAGGCATCATTTTAAGTACCATGGTGTATAGCATTAATCTTCGCATTATGGGAAAACCCAATCTCGCCTTATTTGAAAATGCTACTTTATTTTCCAATCTATTAGATATTATTTCTTATAAAATACTTTTTCTGCTTGCTCTAAATGCCTGCATTATTTTCTTTCTGTATCGATATTTAATGACAGAAAAAGGTTTACGATTAAGAGCTGTGGGCCTCAATCCTCTTTTTGCTGAGCGTCAAGGTATTAGTTTATCTCCTTATATATTACTAGGGTTGTTTCTTGGCAATGCACTCAGCAGCTTTGCTGGCAGCTTAATGGTACAAATTCAACAATACGCAGATGTGGGCATGGGAGTAGGCATTGTGATCCATGCACTTGCCGCGCTGATGATTGGCGAAAGTATTATTGGGACCCAAACGTTCTTCAGACAGCTTCTTGCTCCTTTGATTGGGGCAATTATTTATCAACAAATTCAAGGTTTAGCAATAAGTTGTGGTTTGGCGCCTTCTGATCTGAAGTTCATGACAGGGTTTATTGTGCTATTAGCAATGGGTTACAAAACATTGTATAAGGTGCGAGTTTCATGAAAGCACAGTTTCATTCTCACTTTTTGCTGCCGCCAGATAAAATTTATATGTGTGGTCATTCTTTGGGGCCCCTTTCAAAAAGCGCTTCACATCAATTGCATGAAGGTTGTAATGAATGGGAGCGTCTTTTAGTGAGCGGTTGGAATGAAGCAGATTGGTTTCATTTGCCTAAGCACCTTGGCGAAAAAATTGCGCCTTTAATAGGCGCATTGCCTCATGAAGTGATTGTGACCGATAATACAACGACAAATCTATTGAAAGTTCTGCTTGCAGGATTGCGACTGTGTCGTGGGCGCTCGGTTATTCTTGCTGAAAAAGACAATTTTCCAGCAGATTTATATATGGCTCAAACAGCTGCTTCTTTTGAAAAATTCACTGTGCAAGCGGTGGCAGGAGAAGATATTTATCATGCAATGAATGATAAAGTTGGGATATTACTTATCACGCATGTTAATTATCGCACAAGTTACCAACATGATATTGTGGCCATTACTGCCAAAGCAAAAGCACTAGGCATTATTGTGATATGGGATTTTTCACACAGTATTGGGATCTTACCGCTGAATTGTCAAAGGTTTGATATCGATTTTGCAGTAGGATGCACTTATAAATATTTAAATGGCGGTCCCGGTTCACCTAGCTTTCTTTATGTTAATGAAAAATACCATGAAACATTACGCTCGCCATTGGCTGGATGGATGGGACATATTGCCCCATTTGCTTTTTCATCCGTATATGAACCAGCAAAAAACGTGACTTCTTTTTTAACTGGCACACCAGGGATCCTCAGCATGAAAGCCTTACAAGGTGCTTTAGAGATCTTTAAACATGTTGATCTGTCTGTCTTACGCGAAGAAAGCAAAGCATTGACAACCTTACTGATTGAAAAATGCGCGCAAGAATTACCTGAATTGGATTGTGTTTCACCTTTAAGCGCCAAGGAGCGAGGCGGGCATGTCGCATTTTTACATCCCCATGCTTTTGCTATTTCACGTGCCATGATAGAAGAAGGGATCATCATTGATTATCGCGAACCAAATCTCTTACGTTTTGGATTTTCTCCGCTCTATATAGATAGCCAAGACATTCGGAAATGCGTTGCATCCCTGAAGAATATCTTGCACTCGAATCTTTATAAAAAGGATTGTTTCTCGCAACGAAAAGAAGTTACTTAGCCAGTGCCTCAAACAAAAGCATCGTCATGTCAGCAAAACTGACATGACACATGATAAAATAAGATATTTTATTTAGCAGGAGGTGTGTTTACATAAACGATTTGTGGCTGGCTGTCGGTTCCCAGATAAGCACCAACTGTCATCCCAATGAGTGCTCCAGGAATGGCGGGCAATACCCCCATGAAAAATCCTGTAATGCCACCAACCCAAAATCCAATAGTGCCATAACCAATCACGCCTAGCACGCTTGCACCATTAACTGACATAATTTCTGCTGCGGTTAATTCTTTCATAAAAGTACTGCTAGATTAAGAAAAAGTAGCCAATTTTTTCAAAGTATAATAATAATGTCAAGAAATGCTTAATATAGTCAAAACGTGTGCACAGACTATAGCGTCCCAAACATTCTATCGCCTGCATCTCCTAGTCCAGGACAAATATATCCTTTGCTATTAAGACATCTATCTAAACTTGCACTATAAATTGGCACATCAGGATGCTCATCGAAAAAAGCTTTTAATCCTTCTGGGGCTGCCAAAAGACAAATAAAGGTAATACTTTTCACTTGATGTTTTTTTAGGGTGTTTACTGCACGAATAGCAGATCCCCCTGTTGCCAACATCGGATCGCAAACATAAAAATGGCGTTTATCACTATCTTCAGGAATTTTAAAATAATAGCCTTCTGGTTTTAAGGTTTTTTCATCTCTAAACAACCCAATATGGCCGACTTTTGCTTGAGGCATCAAGGTTAATAAAGCGTCTACCATTCCAACACCAGCACGCAAAATAGGCAAAATCACAGGTGAAGGTCCAGCTAAAAAAGGGGCCATACATTTTTCCATTGGCGTCTGGATTTCAACTGTGTTGGTGCTTAGATTTTGCGTTGCTTCGTACCCTAATAAGAGTGTTATTTCATGAACTAATTCTCTGAATAATTTATGATCTGTTTGCTGCTGACGTAATAAAGATAATTTACCCGCCACTAAAGGATGCAAAATTTGAAAGAAATTCGTAAAGGCTTCATGGCGCTTTATCACAGACATTGAGACTTCCCCTTGGCTCTTCTATTAATGATAAATTGATCTATCTTCCAGTAACAAAGTAGCTGCGATGCTTGCCTTGTAAATAATAAAAGGATCGGCATGATTTAAACCTGCAGTAATATCCTTGATATGAGGGTTGTCGTGGCCAATTTTTTCCCAATATTCTGCAAGATTTTGGATAGATTCACGCAAAAAAATGAGATATTCATTAAATGATTGTTCTCTATTCATACCTACTCTTTCCACTACACTACCAAGCTTTGCTAGTTTTTACATATGACATTAGGTTGCCTGCCCTAAAACTCATCTGCCGTCACTATAGCGATATTTGCTTAAACAAAACTTGTTGCCAAACCTATTAAACCGCCAAAAACACCTCCCCACACGACTAACCATCCGAGGTGCTCACGGATCATTTTTTGTATAATCTCTTTTACTTTATTCGGTGTAAGTTTTTCTAAACGATTGTCAACGATTCGTTCAATTTTAATTAGAAAATCGTTACCTTCAGAAAAACCTAATTTTTGTTTTAATTTAACTTGCAAATTTTCATCTGCTAATATTTCTTCGAAAGCTTGTGCCAATTTTTTTTGAACGGGCTCGCGCAAAGGCTCAATCGCATTTTGACCGCCCATCATGGTAATTAATTTGCCAACTTTTGATTCTAAAATACCATCGACCAATGCATCATAAATTTTATCGTAATCAACAATTCCTGCAATTTCTTGCCACTTTTCTTTATCAAAATGAGCAGATGTTACTTTTTCAATATTGTCCTGCGTGAAAAATTCTTGCATGACTAAATTTTTAATACCAATTTTAAATTCTTCAAAACGCGCAGGAATAATACCTGAACCATAAAGAAAAGGGACTTTCTCAAACAACATGACAATGGCAATCCAATTGGTTAGCGCACATGATAAAGCAAAATATCCAATGTTGCTTAATACGCGTTCGTAAGGCGTATTGATAAAGCAATAACTTAACCCTATGAGCAGAAAAGCAATTGCATTAGTGATAAAACTTTTGTTTGAAGAAGCGCGAATAAACTGTGCTGAATTTATCATGCTAACCACGAAATTATGAGGACTTTCAAAAAGTTAGAAAAGTGTATCAAATAGATCCGGATCTGTATACCTAAAACAGGATAGGCGGCAGCACACATACAACAAGCTAACTAAATCATGTATGCACACGGTAAATCGTCAGACCATATATCTTATCGTCACGTCATTAACGTGCGAAGATTCTATTTTTGAATCAATTGTAGCGGATAATTTGAAGACGACAAGTAAGAACTTTATGTCATAGAGACTTAACTAAAAAATATCTGAAACTTAGAAAGGGTATAGCTCCAATGCAACATTCCTCAGCTAATCACACAAGATATAAAGTAATCCAGCGTGAAATGACTTAGAGACTCATTGATTATCGTGTCCCTTTTTGTCGACGTAATTTCAGCATTTCCATTTCCTTTTGCATAATATGCTGAATTAATCTGTCTCTGTCATCCTCACGCATAGCAACAAAGTCAATATTCACGCGATAGGGCTTAGTTTGTGTTTTTGCGACCTTATCACATCCAACAACGACACCATAACAAAGGATATAGGTTTTTTCTGGAACTAAAATCATTTCAATTTGAAGATCTGTGCTCTCTTCAATTGCATGCTCTACCATGAAGGCTACCCCACAAGCACTAATGTTGACAGGCTGGGGAGCCTCATCTAATAAGGTTCGCTGTGTTGCATTTAATGGCCCACCTCGGGCAATTAAGTTAATTTTACGATTTAATAATTGAACAGCGCGTGCAGCACGTGATTCTCTAGGCATCAATTCTTGAACCAATGAATTGATATCTGACTCTAAAGAAAGATACAACCTTCCAATATCAGGGTATTCTATTTCTCCCAACATAAATTGCTGTAGTCGTCGATTTTTTTCTTCACTCGTTAGCTCTCGCCAAGCTAAAATCACTTCATCATCAATGCGAAAATAGCGACGACGTTCTTGTTGCTGTTCCATAATTTCCTCACTTTGCCGCTGGTAAAGGATTAGCTGGCATCTCTTGAATATCTTTAAGCGGTTGGGGTAGGGGCATTTGTTTACTCGTTTCTTCGGTCTGCGGCTTTTGTGTTTTCACTGCATCAGACTCCCCTTTCGTTTTTGGTAACGATTTTGCAGCCGGTTGATTCACTTCAATTTCTTCCGGGATACCAGATGGCTGGTATTTATCTGCATCATTGTATTCTGGTACATCTCGCAAACGGGGTTGATCGTTTTGTGTGATCACAATTTCCACCCGTCGATTATGACTACGGTGCTCGTCTGTATCATTAGGATACAGTGGTTGTGTATCAGCCATGCCTGAGACAACCATTCGACTCTTATCAATACCGCGCTGATATAACTTATGCGCTACCGTAATGGCTCTCGCTGAAGATAGCTCCCAATTTGAACGAAACCGCTTATTAGAAATTGGTTTATCGTCCGTATGACCTGAAATGGTAATTTCTCCAGGTACATTTTCTAAAATATCGGCAATTTTATCTAATACTGGTTCATAAGCTGGACGTAAAGAATCATCACCAGAGGCAAACGAGCCTTGATCTAGCACGCGAATAATCACTCGTTGATTTTTCGTGCCCACCTGCACCTTCCCTTGGGTGATTTCATTTGCCAATTGTTTAGAAATCTTTTCCGCTATGGCTGCTGCATTAGAGGTTGTTTTAAGCGTTGCATTCCCCACGCCCTGTCCTTTCTGGGGGCCACTAAGCTCATCGTTTTTGCGAGTTTCATTCCTGTCCTTTTCATCAAACTCTAATGTTTGGCTGATATCGTCCATCGTAGACTGACGCACTTCATTGAGTACGGTTGGTTTGGGTTTCCCTGGCGAAAACTCTCGCGCAACAATGCTTGTTCCTTTTGGCATCTGATAAGACACGATATCTCGCTGCACACCAAACGCTTGCTCTAACGAGCCTCCTACTTCTTTAAATTTTGCTGCATCTTGCTCAGAAAACGACAGCATTAAAACGAAAAAACTCATTAACAATGACATCATATCAGCAAAGGTAACAACCCAGCCTTCTCCTGCTTTATGAGAATGAGGAAGCTGATCTTCATCATCTTCATGCTGCGTCATTGAGCCCGCTTCCACGCTTAGTGCTTGGCAAGTAATTCTTCAACGCCTCCTCAATCACGCGAGGGTTTTGACCTATCTGAATACCAAGTAAGGCGTCAATTACCAAAGATTTAGATAACCTTTCTTCGTTACTGCGTAATTCCAATTTGTCAGCAATGGGAATGCAGATCATGTTTGCCAATACCGCGCCATAGAATGTTGCTAACAAAGCAATCGCCATCGAAGGACCAATTGATTTAGGATCGTTCATGTTTGACATCATTAATACTAATCCCATCAACGTTCCTATCATGCCCATTGCAGGCCCTGCCTCTGCAATCGCTTTAAAAACTTTTTGTCCCCACATGTGGCGCTCTACAGTTAAATTCATCTCCTTACTTAAGGTTTTTTTCATGACTTCAGGTTCATGACCATCAATTAATAGCTGAACCCCTTTTTTCATAAAGTCATTCTTAATTTCTATACCTTCAAGAGAAAGCAACCCGCCTTTGCGTGCTGCATCAGCAATTTTTACCGCCTCTTCTATGATCTCTTCTGCACTGTATTTTTTATAAAAAAAAGCTCGTCCTGCCACTTTAAAGGCACCAAAAAAACGACCCAATCCAAATTTCATGACTGTTGCAGCAAAGCTACCACCAAAAACAACAATAACAGGATGCAGATTGATGAAAGTCCTGATACTACCGCCATCGCCGGCAATGGATAGATAGAGGACTATTCCGCCCCCCACAAGGCCCAGTATCGTACTAAGATCCATTTGTTCTCCTACTGGTTACTTAGCTAGTTTTCAAATATAAAATCCATGTATTTATTTATGATTCTAGCTCCAGATCGCAAATAACGCTCATAAGTGGGTCTCCAAAGCTCCAAAAAACAGCCGGCTATTAAGGAACAAGGGAAAACCCCCATCGCGCCCATTGACCATCATGTTCGTCTAGGATAAGTTCTTGGTTTTCCTTGAGAAATTAAATCCAGTGGCTAACCAAAAAACAGATTCTGAAGCACCCGACTTCGAAACAGCACTCTCAAAGCTCGAATCCATCGTCACCAAAATGGAAGCGGGAGAATTGACACTCGAGCAAGCCCTGAAGCATTTTGAACAAGGGATCGCCTTAGCTCGCGAATGCCAACAAGCATTAGGCAAAGCCGAACAACGCATTCAAGCGCTTATTGCTGAAAATAACCAGCCTCTTGAACCGCCAAACGAAGGCCTTGATAATTAGCCCTTAAGGAGTTTTTTGCCCATGCCCATTCATGAGCGCATGAAACGGTGCCAAGAGCGCGTACAGATCTTGCTTGAGCGCTATCTTCCTTACCCTCAAGCTTCTATGCCTTTATATAATGCGATGCACTATGCATGCTTAAATGGCGGTAAACGCCTACGCCCCCTACTCGCTTATCTTACGGCTGATATTTTTGATACCCCTGCTGAAGTGGTCGATCCTATTGCTGCTTCAATAGAAATGATCCACTGCTACTCTCTTGTCCATGATGATTTGCCTGCCATGGATAATGACGATTTAAGACGCGGTAAACCTACCTGCCATATGGTATTTGGAGATGCAACCGCTATCTTAGTAGGCGATGCCCTTCTCACCCTTGCCTTTGAAATTTTATCAACCAGTGAACACTCCCCCAATGTTGACTATTCAACTAAATTACAAATAATAAGAGTGCTCTCTCAAGCATCAGGGGCAAGTGGGATGGTGCAAGGGCAAGCAATTGATCTCGCCGCTGAGGGACATCAACTAGAACTCGCCCAATTAATCGATATGCATAATGCTAAGACTGGGGCTCTGCTCTCAGCCAGTGTACAATGTGGCGCGTTGGCGTCAGGTCGCGCTACCGAGAATGATTTATTTAAATTACAAAATTTTGGAAAAGCAATTGGCCTTTGCTTTCAAATTCAAGACGACATATTAGATGCACTGGGTAACAGTGAGATCATGGGAAAACACCCCGGACAAGATGTGAAAAAAAATAAATGCACATTTGTAACGCTGCTAGGTATTGAACAGGCACGTGCGCATGCTATTGACTGCCATGCACAAGCGCTTTTGGCATTAGAACATTTTGGGCCCAAAGCAGATCTTTTGCGCGCCCTCTCTGCTTACATTATTGAGCGGGTGGCTTGATGAGCATTATTCATACTATTCATTCGCCACAAGATTTGCGCCAGTTACCAGCCACAAAATTAACAGAAGTTGCCACAAGTCTGCGCCAATTTCTGTTAGAAACACTCGATCAAACGGGTGGTCATCTGGCAGCGGGTTTGGGTGCAGTTGAATTAGCAATTGCTTTGCATTATGTTTTTAATACCCCAGATGATCAATTAATCTGGGACGTAGGCCACCAAGCTTATCCGCATAAAATTTTGACGGGTAGACGAGATAAAATGCAGACCATCCGTAAAAAGGATGGCCTTGCCCCATTTCCCCGTCGAGAAGAAAGTATTTTTGATGCCTTTGGAGTAGGGCACTCTAGCACTTCAATTAGTGCCGCATTGGGGATGACTTTAGCCAAAGAACATCTTGGCTCTACTCATCGCGCCATTGCCGTCATCGGCGATGGCGCGATGACTGCTGGCATGGCCTTTGAAGCACTCAACCATGCAGGTTCAGTCAAGGCAAATCTTTTGGTTGTACTTAACGATAATGACATGTCCATTTCAGGTAATGTGGGTGCTTTATCCAATTATTTTGCCCGCATATTATCGAGCAAAATTTATACCTCTATGCGCACAAGTGGCAAAGAGGTATTAAAACGCATTCCACCTGTTTGGGAACTCGCTCGCAAAACAGAAGAACATTTAAAAGGCATGATTGTGCCAGGGACTTTATTCGAAGAAATGGGCTTTAACTATATTGGTCCTGTCGACGGTCACGATCTCAATGCTTTGGTTAAAACCCTGCAAAATGTTAAAGCACTAAAAGGACCACAATTAGTGCATGCGATTACTCGCAAAGGTAAAGGATATGCACCTGCTGAAGCCGATCCTATTCAATATCATGCAGTTTCTAAACATTTTTATCGTGCGTCAACGCCTGCTTCAACAGCAACCAAACCGGCGCAAGCGCCTATGCCAACTTATTCAGAAGTTTTTGGCGATTGGTTATGCGACATGGCCAAACAAGAGCCTCGCTTAGTCGCTATTACACCTGCCATGTGCGAAGGTTCAGGATTAGTGCGATTTGCAAAGGAATTTCCTGATAGATATTACGATGTTGCGATTGCTGAACAGCATAGTGTCACGTTGGCAGCAGGTCTTGCATGCGAAAAAATGAAACCAGTTGTTGCTATTTATTCCACCTTCTTGCAACGCGCGTACGATCAGTTGATTCATGATGTCGCTATTCAAAACTTACCTGTATTATTTGCCATCGATAGGGCCGGACTGGTTGGCGACGGCCCAACCCATAGCGGAAATCTCGATTTAAGTTATTTACGCTGTATTCCCAACATGCTAGTAATGGCTCCTAGCGACGCTAATGAATGCAGACATATGCTTTATACGGGTTTAATGGCATGTAGCCCTGCTGCCGTTCGCTATCCTCGTGGTAGTGGCCCTCAGGTGGCACTTGATGCAACTTTAAAGGCTATCCCTATTGGCAAAGCGGAAATACGTCGACAAGGGCGCGATATTGCTTTACTCAGCTTTGGCTCAATGTTAGCCTCCGCTTCTTTGGTTGCAGAACAGCTTGATGCAACATTAGTCAATATGCGATTTGTGAAACCGTTAGATGAAGCTCTCATTATTGAGTTGGCTAAAACACACTCCTTAATCGTGACGATAGAAGAAAATGTGATTATCGGCGGCGCAGGTCAAGGTGTTGCAGCATGCTTATTGCAACATGATTGCTCTACACGGGTCCTTAATTTAGGACTTCCCGATCATTTTGTTGAACATGCACAACCTGATGAAATGTTAGCAAGCTGCGGCCTGGATCCTGCCAGTATTTTGGCTGTTATCCAAGAAAAAGTTAGAAATCAGTCTTGTAATGAAACGGTTTCTCTATTAGAGTCACCTTGATTTAATTTAAACATCACTTTAAAGCTTTAGGGTTAAATATGATTAATGAACCGGTCGCCGACGTCCAAAGTAGCCCAGATTGGCGCAATATACCGGTAAATCGCGTTGGCATTCGTGGGATCAGGCATCCCATGATCTTTGAAGATTTTACCCCCTCAAGAGGATTAACTCGTCAACACGTGGTTGCGCGTTTTGATATGCTAGTGAATTTGCCGCAAAACGTAAAAGGCACGCATATGTCACGTTTTGTCGAAATTTTAAACGAAGAAGAAACCGTTTTAAGCGTCGCAACTATTCCACATTGGCTAGATACCATGGTAGAACGCCTTCATGCTACCTATGGTTCTTTACAAGTTAATTTTCCGTATTTTGTCAAAAAATTTGCGCCCATTTCCAAAGCAGCAAGCCTCATGGACTATGATATTTCCATCCACGGCGTGATGGAAAATGGTATTTGCCAAACCTATGTGACCATTGTCGTACCAGTGACCAGCCTATGTCCTTGCTCAAAGGAAATTTCAGATTATGGCGCGCACAATCAGCGCTCTCATGTCACTGTCACCGTGCGTGCAGCACCAACGCTTTCCTTGATGGAAATTATTCAACTTGTTGAAAGCAAAGCATCCTGCGAACTTTTTGGCATTTTAAAGCGCACCGATGAAAAAGCCGTTACTGAGCGCGCGTATGATAATCCTAAATTCGTTGAAGATATGGTGCGTGATGTTGCCACTTCGCTGGATCAACTAGAAACCGTCAAAGGGTACAAAATCAGCTCGGAAAACTTTGAATCCATCCATAACCATTCTGCTTTTGCAGAAATTGATAGGCTTTGGGTTGGCAAAGATGAATCGAGGTTGAAACACGAACACATAGAAAGAATGAAAGAAGAGGCCTGCTGTTAGGAGCTATCCCTAAGCAGGCTTCAGCCTAACCTTTGTGTTTTGTCCTTTTCTGGCTTAGGCTCACTACCGCCTACAACCTGAGGCTTTTGTGCTGAGCCTTCGTATTTATTGTTAATTGCATCATTCATAAATTTCTCTATCTGCGGTTTAAGCTCTTCAGGTGTATTTGAAATATCCAGTTTCCCACCAGGTTGTGTCGATTCTACTACCAGATTACAAAAATCTTTTAAGCTCTTTTCTTTATCAGCAGGTGGCATATCAGGCTTAAGATCTAAGCCAAAAGACACCCCACCGCCTTGTTGTTTTTGCATAACCATATTCATGGATGGATTATCTAATTTTTGGATCTTCAAGAAATCATTGATAAACCCACTTTTGCCTGACTCTAATTGGATCCCTAATAGATCCTTGTTGTCCTCAAAGTGCTTTTTTGCCTCTTCAAATGTTAACCCTTGATTTTCCATCATCGGTTTAGGTAATGAGGGCGTTGGATGTCGTATGCGTTGCATAAAAGAAGAAGGGGAAGGCGGCGGCGATACACCCATCGTTTCAACACGAGAGACATCACTTTTTAAGCTTGGCATGTCCGCCACTTCTCCGATTCTATTTAGCTCTGCCATTAAAGCGCTTTGGTTTTCCTTTGATAAACCGGATTTATAATCCACAAACTCGCCCAGCATTTTTTCGTAGCCTTCTTTCGCTTGTTTTTTGGCTTCTTCATCAGTGCCACGATTTGCTGTCGCCAGGATTTGCTGTTGGGCTGCAAGAAGTCCTACAGCATTGGTAAGATCCTCTGGTGTCGGCTCCGAGGGCGTTGTGGATTGCATCACAGGTGTACCAACCTCAGGCGTTTCAAGCTCTGAGGTTTCAAGCTCTGAGGTTTCAAGCTCTGAGGTTTCAAGCTCTGAGGTTTCAAGCTCTGA
>MKTN01000015.1 GCA_001898235.1 Gammaproteobacteria bacterium 39-13 | reverse complement strand
ACCACCTTGTCTCTTAATTGCAGTATAATATTGCTCTGACACCAAACTCATAACAAAAGTTATTCCACAATTTCTGGGGACAAACCATGTGGGATTGCTGTGAATATGTAAAAAATTTCTGGAAATAACAGGTAATTAATCTCTGTTCAAATATAAACCAATTTATAATCTTCGCATATGACATCAGGATATACGCTACCCAAATCTTGCGTTTATTTGCATTCCGTAGGATCTATTCTCTACGTCAACTGTGGGCTCTAACCAAACATTAGGGTACTTTGCTGTAAATATCGCGCCTGCAGTGTAGCCAAGAGCCGCCCCAGCAATAACATCTGACCAAAAATGATCTTTCACGTTCACGCGTTGATAGCCAATAACAGAAGCAAGAGCATACATAGGTATTCCCCAAACCATCCCATAGCGATGCTGGAGATAGCTTGCACCAACAAATGCAGCAGCTGTATGACCTGATGGGAAAGATAAATCATTATCGCCATTTGGTCTTGTTCGATGAACCGCGTTCTTTAACAAGGTTGTTAGCTGCGCAGTAACAAGACAAGCCAGACCAAGTTCTTTCAAACCCTCTATATCACCACTGGTATAAGAATATACGCCACCAATTGCTGGAATAGAAATTGAGACAAGCATAGACTTAGTTGTTAGGCCATTTGCTAACACATTTGAAAAGCAAAAGAATAAAAACAGCGCAATGAATGTATGTAATTTTTTAGGAAGGGAAATTTTCACGAATCCATTCGTCCTGCGTAACTAACATAGCCCCTTTCTAGCACTATAGAAAAATCAAACATAACTTACAACCATTTATTTTGCAGTTAAGAAATTATCCTTGAGTTAGTTTGAATTCTTTAGTGTGATTTATTACATATTATTAAAGGATTTTAACGCCGCGAAATCTAAGACGATGCTTTTGTTCAAAAAGTATTCTTGTTCCATGAATGAAGAAGCAGTCATTTGCGAATTCTAATGTTTAACAAAACAAATGGATGATGAAAGAATGTTTATCTTCCTTTCTAGTTTAAGAATGGATAATTCTGTTTGATAGAAGAATAAACACATCAATCCTACATACGATATATGCAAAGCAGAGATGTGATCTTCTTTATTGAAAAAGACCGCTTCTAGTAAATTTCATAAGAACCATTAGCGAAATCAAGAAAAAATAATATCTTAAATCTAAAAAATTTTAAGTAATGTGAATGTAACTATCCTATCCATTTCAATTAAAAAGATCAGCGTCTCTTATTTTTTGGCTTCTTTTAGCTCTATTTGAATAAGAAATACACACTTTTATCTTGAATAAAAATTCCGTAATATATTCTCAAGGATGTTACAGGAACAGCATTTGCTATCAAAAAGGAATGGAGTATGTACACACTTTCAGCATCACAAATAAACCAAGTTGCCGGAGGTTGCCCAGTTTGCGCTTTTTCCACTACCTGTCTCATTTTAGGTGCATCAACAACAGCGCTAGGGTTAACGACTAATCAAATCATATTCTTGGCCACAGGTGGGTTTTTGCTTACTTTTTCATTATTTTACGCTATATCCACGATGGCAGAATGAAAAAGGAAAATGCTGTATTTTTATAAGAATATGCTTTTCTTTTAATGGCTGTATCTGTCAGCTTTATCTTCACTTGCTCTCTTTTTATTTCAGTGTAGCTTTTTTTGTATGTACTTCGTGAAAAAATGAACTCAGTACAAAAGACACACACGTCATCAAAAAAGTTATGAAGCAAAGCATATGAAAAGATCGGAGAAATGATCTGCCACAGCAATCTAATTTGCTAGTTAACTTATTTTAGGATTACTTAAGCCTTTAAATGGTGCCGAAGAGAGGAGTCGAACCTCCGACCTTCGCATTACGAATGCGCTGCTCTACCAGCTGAGCTACTCCGGCAAAGAACAGCGAGTATACGTAAGCTTACTTAACCTCACAAGCCCCTGCTGGATAAAAAATCAAAGTGACCAAATTAGGTATCTAAGTGACCACCTTGAGAGAAAAAGCCCTCCCCTCTTTCCGCTTACCTATATTCTTGTTCACATAACTCGCTGAAAATTTTTAACTTATTTGATTAAATCAGTTTTTGGCATGAATACTGCACTAAGCTTATGAGAATGGTGCAAGCTCGTCGGAGACTATATGGCTCACTATCTAGGGATGCAGAAAGGCTTTACCCTAATTGAACTTATGATCGTGATTGCGATTATTGGGATCTTAGCTGCTATTGCTATCCCTGCTTATAACGATTATCTAATTCGCTCTCGTGTTGCTGAATTGATTAACATGAGTACGACTGCGAAAACAGCGGTTACGGAATACAGAATTGTTAAAAAAGCGATGCCAACTAGCAATACTCAGGCTGGTGTCACAAGTGTTGTAAGCAAATACGTATCAAATATTGCCATAGGTGCGAATGGGGTTATCACCGTTACGGGTAACCAAACAAATTTAGGAACAGGTGGTGCATTGAGTATCGTGCTCACTCCAACATTCTCTAACGGTGCAGTACAATGGACATGTACAGCAAATGGTACCACCCAATATGTCCCAGGTTCTTGTAGATAGGCAAAGAGAATTTCACTTAGTATTTTTCAATTTGTTCATGATAGGAGAAAGACATGCATAGAAATAAACAAAGTGGTTTCACATTAATCGAATTGATGATTGTTGTGGCAATTATTGGTATTTTAGCTGCAATCGCTATTCCTGCTTACAACGATTATATGGTTCGTGCTCGTGTATCTGAATTAATCAACGTAGGTGCAAATGCAAAAACGTCTGTTTCAGAATATAGAATATCTAAAAATGCAATGCCTACCTCAAATACACAGGCTGGTGTTACGAGTATTGTCTCTAAGTATGTTTCTGGTATCGCAGTCGGTGCAAATGGTGTTATTACCGTCACCGGTAACCAAACAAACTTAGGAACCGGTGCCGCTATTGCTATTGTGCTAACACCTACTTTCAGCAATGGTGCAGTACAATGGACCTGTACCTCAACCGGTGCAACGCAATACGCTCCTGCATCTTGCAGATAGTATAGTGTGTTGATATGTTGAAAAGGGGCACGCTGCCCCTTTTTTATTGCATAATGACAGCAGTTAAATATCTATGCAAAATAACTTTGTGCATTCATGCCAGCTTAGACAAATCATGACTCATGAGCCAACAAAGCCTAAATTCAAATGGAAAGAATACTTGCTTGAACCAGTTTGAATTTAGGCAAGGCGTCGAGCAAGCGAAGTATCAGGCACGTATGCTTTGGTAAGCAACTGGGGTGAGAGAGATGACAACAACCTGTCCTTCGAAGCTTTAGCCGTTGGAGGAAACATAAATTCAAAATGGAAAGAGCAAAATGATACTGAGCCAAAAATCAAAAAATGTTGCGTTGTTGCTCATCAGCTGCCTAATTTTGTGCTTAACTGTATTACTTTATTGGCCTGGGTTGTATGGCCCTTTTTTTTTAGATGATTTGCAATCAATTAGTCCAACCCAACTGGAGAACTTCTCATTAGCAAAATTAATTGAAATAAGTTTACAAAATGATACTGGGCCATTAGGTAGGCCTATCAGCGTATTAACATTTGCACTTAATAATTTCTTTTTTGGCACAGATCCTTTTTCATTCAAAGTCACCAATCTTATTATCCATTTGCTAGTCAGTATTAGCTTAGGAATATTCATTTATCTTTTGGTCTTATTACAGCCACGAGTCAGACGTCTTGCCATACCAATGGCTTTGTTAACCAGCACACTTTGGTTGATTCATCCACTGCAGGTCAGCACTGTGCTTTATCCTGTGCAGCGGATGACGCAGCTTTGCCATCTCTTTATATTAATTGGTCTCAATATCTATCTACTTGGAAGGCTCCGTCTTTATACCCAACAACCTCATGCTTATCTTTATCTAGGCCTTAGTCTAGGTATTTTTTATCCATTAGCCGTATTTAGCAAAGAAACAGGTATTATTTTTCCTTGGTATTTATTATGTATTGAATATTTTTTATTGCATTTTCACTGTTCAAAACAATCTGTGCAAATCCAGCTTAAACGTTTTCATCATATTTTAAGTTTGAGTTTATTATTTGGCGCTTTATTGTATTATGCCTCTCAACTTAATAAATTTCTGCTTATCTTTGCAGAAAAAAATATTACTCTGCTCGATCGTTTATTAACTCAGCTTAAAGTGATTGTTTTTTATATAAAATTGATCTTACTTCCCCAATTGTCGCAAATGGGCCTATATCATGATGATTTTCCCCTTTCTACCTCTGTTGATAGTAATGTCATCACAAGCGGGATAATCGTATTTTGCAGCATCCTACTCATTTTTTTATTAAGAAGACGTGCTCCTATTATTGCATTTGGTTTGGCATGGTTTTTTATTTCTCATTCCATAGAATCTACTGCCATCCCACTAGAACTCGTTTTTGAGCATCGAAACTATCTTGCATCGATTGGACTTTTATTCATTCCTATTTATTATTTTGTTGTATATCTTCATCAATCATCCTTAACTACCAAACGAATCAGTACTTTTTTTCTCCTCTCTATCCTAGCAGTATTAATGGGCTTAACTTACTCAAGAAGCGTGGCATGGTCCTCTCCTATAAAATTTTTAAGTACAGAACTTTATAACCATCCCAATTCAGCACGTGTACATATTGAAGTAGCAAATTTATTTTTACGCAAAGAAAAATATCAACAAGCATTCAATCAACTTGAATTAGCACAAAAAATAGAGCCTTTGAATTCAGGAATTATTCTGCATGAAATTTTAATCCTTTGTGGGGCATCCAACATTCCTCCGGAACTTTATGAAATTGCACAACAAAAAATTCGTCAAGGTAGCATTACGCCTTATGTTATTTTGACACTTGATCAAATTGTGCAAAATATGTTTAATCAGACCTGTCATTCTGTCGACAAAGACAAAATGATAGCTATCATCCATGTAGCAATGCAAAATCCCTTTTTGATATATAAACCACTATACAAAGCAGTGCTTTATCATTTGTTAAGTGGTTTAGAGTTATTAAATCATAATGTTGAAAAAAGCCGTATGTTATTACTCAAATCTTTTGAGACTTATCCTAAACGTCTTGATCCTTTGATTCAAAAAGCTTACCTGGAAATACAATTTCATATGTATGATGAAGCGCAAGAAACACTAAACCAAGTACATGCAAGTTCTCGCTTTTTACGATCTCCTTCAGGAAAAATTGCTAAACTTGAACAGACAATGGAAAAATTAAAACACCAAGAGGTAAAACCCACCTCTGAATTGAAAGGGGATAAGCCATGAATCCCGGACAAGATACTGTCAGTATTATCATCCCCGCACGCAACGAAGCAGAAGGGCTCAAAACCTTTCTTCCTCAATTACGCCAGATTTATCCAAAGGCCGAAATTCTCGTTATTAATGATGGTTCTACTGATGACACCGCTTTAGTGGCTCTCAATAGCGGCGCAAAAGTTTATTCGCACCCCTATAGTATGGGTAACGGCGCTTCCATCAAAACTGGGGCGAGAAAGGCCAAAGGTTCTATCTTAGTGTTCATGGATGGTGATGGTCAGCATCGCCCAGATGTTATCTCACCTTTATTGGCAAAATTTCATGAAGGATATGATATGGTCGTAGGGGCAAGGGAGCGAACATCTCAGGCCAATACGATTAGATGGCTCGGAAATACCTTTTACAATTTTATTGCAAGTCATATTGTTAAGCGCCCTGTTCTAGATCTCACCTCTGGGTGTCGTGTTGTCAATGCTCAAAAATTTAGAGAATTCTTACATTTGTTACCTAATGGTTTTTCTTCGCCCACCACCATTACAATGGCATTTTTCAGAACAGGTTATTCTGTCACCTATATTCCCATTCAGGTCTTACCACGTATAGGGCGTAGTCATCTCAGACCATTTTCAGATGGATTAAAATTTTTATTAATTATTTATAAAATGACGATTCTATACTCTCCTCTGAAAATATTTATTCCTTTTTCTATTTTGCATCTTATCGCCGGCATTAGTAATTACGCTTACACGTTTACTACGCAAGGACGATTTACAAACATGAGTGCCGTGTTATTATCTGCCTCAGTCATTATTTTTCTTATCGGATTAATATCTGAACAAATTACCGCCTTGATGTATGCTAATACGCAAGTCCCGTTTGTGCATAAATCCAAGAAATCGCGAATAAAAAAGACATTCAAAACCTATGCTAAATCCATCAAAGAAACTTCTAAGCCTCATTAGTTTTATTGTTTTACTTAGCGTTATTACTGGGCTGATATTTCATTATGCCAAAGATATTTATGCGACATTAACCCAAGTAAAATGGCCTATCATTTGTCTTCTTATTTTCTTACATATTCCGATGATTGCTCTAGGGGGACTGGCATTTAAAATTCTTTGCACTCCCTTTAAAATTTATTTACGTTGGCAAGATTGGGTCGGCCTAAGTTTCATTGCAAATCTTCTTAATCAACTATTCCCCTACCGGCCAGGAATGGGATTTCGTTATCTTTATTTAAGACAACGTTATAAAATGTCGAATGCTGAATTTGTCTATGTCATGCTAGTTTATTTTTTATTTACCCTTGCTATCAGCGCGGCATTTACCCTTATTGGCGGCCTCACGGGTGCTATACCTAAAAGCTTCAATCACATTATGCTGATTGCTTTAGCACTCGTTGCATTAATAGCTTGTTTTATTTTGTGGCTAAATATACATCGTCCTTCTGAAAAAAGTTCTCTTCACCGTTTAGTCCAAAAAACATTGCACGCTATGCACATCCTAGTAAACAATCCAGCTATCCTAATAGGTTCATCTATTAGTCTCATACTGGCTAACATTCTAGCCGCACTTATTTTTTATGTGACCTTTATTGCCATTGGCACACCATTACCGTTTTCAAACTGTTTATTTTTAGTAGGCATTATTGTAATCGCTATGATTTTTCCTATTACACCCGGCAATATTGGCGTACTTGAAGCTTTAGTAGGCACTTTAACGCAAATGATGTATCAAGATTTTAGTCTGGGGTTTAGTGTGGTTGCACTTTATCGCGCCAGCCAATGGGTTCCTTCAATTGTTTTAGGTTCAAGCTTTAGCTTAGTCTTGGTTGGAACACTCATTCCTCGTCAAAAGGAGTTTAAGCTTGGTACAAGCAAGGGGCTTGACTAGACTTATAGTTAAAGTAGAAGATTTTTCGGCTACCAATCGAGGATCTAGGTGTAGATAAAAATACATCAGATACAAGGCAATAATGCTGAAATGTCATATGCAAAGACTATTATTACAGCGCTAAAACAAACTGCAATACTTGGCCTATGAGTGATCAAAAAACTGTACCTTTAAGTGGTCTAGCTAAAAAATTAGTACAAGCAAACTTGCTTGATCCTCAAGCCGCCGCTACGGCTATCGATGTCGCTTGCAAAAAGAAAATACCTTTTGTTACCTACTTAGTTGAAAAAAATATCCTTGATGATCACACTATTGCTACTACCGCTTCACAAGCTTTTGGTGATCCTCTTTTTGATCTACAAGCCATCGATTTAGACATTATTCCTAAAGATCTTGTGAGCGAAAAACTTATTCGCCAACATCATGCTTTACCTCTTTTTCGACGAGGCAATCGTCTTTATGTCGCTGTTTCTGATCCAACTAACCTCGAAGGACTTGATGAACTTAAGTTTCATACGGGTATCACAACAGAAGCGATTATCGTAGAAGAGAACAAACTCGTAGAAGTCATTGAAAAAATTCTATCAGATAAAGATTCTTCCGCACTTTCTAATCTTCAAGATACTGATTTAGATGATCTCGATATTTCAAACATTGAGGATGGAGAAAAAAGCGACGAAGAGGGAGATTCTGATGTAGATGATGCTCCGATCGTTCGATTTGTTAATAAAGTTTTATTAGATGCAATCAATCGAGGGGCTTCCGATATTCACTTTGAACCTTATGAAAAAAGTTATCGCGTACGCTTAAGACAAGACGGAATTTTAACAGAATTTGCATCACCTCCGGTTAATTTAGCGCCTAGATTAGCAGCGAGGTTAAAAGTAATGTCTCGTTTAGATATTTCAGAGCGACGTGTCCCTCAAGATGGTCGCTTTAAAATGAAACTCTCACGCAATCGTGCCATTGATTTTCGTGTCAGCACCTGCCCTACCTTATTCGGTGAAAAAGTGGTGATGCGGATATTAGATCCTTCTAGCGCCAAAATGGGTATTGACGCCTTAGGTTATGAAGATCACCAAAAAGAGGCTTTTCTTCATGCTATCCATCGTCCTCAAGGGATGGTACTGGTGACAGGTCCTACAGGAAGTGGTAAAACCGTTTCACTTTACACTGCGCTAAATATATTGAATGTCACTGAAGTCAACATTTCAACTGCCGAAGATCCAGTTGAAATCAACCTGCCAGGGATCAACCAAGTTAATGTGAACCCTAAAGCTGGTTTAACCTTTTCTTCCGCATTAAGAGCATTTCTGCGGCAAGATCCAGATATCATCATGGTGGGAGAAATACGTGATCTTGAAACTGCAGAAATTGCAGTAAAAGCAGCACAAACAGGCCATATGGTGCTATCCACTTTGCATACCAATAGTGCACCTGAGACGCTGACACGTTTAATCAACATGGGGATCCCCGCTTTTAACCTTGCCACCAGCGTTACACTTGTCATTGCACAACGTCTTGCACGCCGATTATGTACTCATTGTAAACAACCCACGCAATTCCCAGCAGAAGCCTTGATGGATGGTGGGTTTACAGAAGAAGAAATTAAAGCTGGCATCACCATATATGAACCTAAGGAATGCAGTCAGTGCAATAAAGGTTTTAAAGGCCGAGTTGGATTGTATGAAGTTATGCCAGTTTCAGAAGAAATAGGTAAAATCATAATGAGCGGTGGAAATGCAATTGATATTTCCGAACAAATGAAACAAGAAGGGATCATTTCTTTAAGACGCTCTGGCTTAAATAAAGTAAAATTAGGGCTCACTAGTTTAGAAGAAGTCTATAGGGTGACTAAGGATTAATCTATGCCTGTAGCTAAAAAAATACCGAGCCCTTCACCTGCAAAGCTGCTAACTTTTTCTTACGAATGCACCAATGTTCAAGGAACTAAAGTAAAGGGAGAACTTGCAGCCATTAATCTTGCTGCTGCAAAGAATGATTTACGTCGTCAGGGATTGAACCCGATTAAAGTTCGAAGAAAATCTAAACCCTTTTTTTCTAAACGAAAGAAAAAAATCAAAGCAGCTGATATCGCACATTTTAGCCGACAAATGGCTACCATGATGACAGCTGGCGTGCCATTGGTTCAATCATTTGATATCGTTGCCAAAAGTACTGATAATGAGTCTGTACGTGATTTAGTGCTTTCCATTAAAGCTGATGTAGAGGCTGGACGTTCATTTTCTGAGGCATTAAAGCAACATCCTCTTTATTTTGATCCCTTATTCTGCAATTTAGTAGGTGCAGGTGAAGCTTCTGGTTCTTTAGAAACAATGCTTGATCGCATTGCAACTTATAAAGAAAAAACAGAAAGCTTAAAACGGAAGATAAAGAAAGCATTATTTTATCCTTGTGCAGTCATGGTGGTTGCTATCATTGTCACCGCCGTACTTTTAGTTTTTGTTGTGCCTCAGTTTGAGCAACTTTTTAAAGGTTTTGGTGCTGATTTGCCCGCATTTACTAAAATGGTTGTAAATCTTTCCAAGTTTGTTCAAAAGTGGTGGTGGATTATTTTAGGACTATTAATTGGGGCTGGCTGGGGATTATCGTATAGTCTAAAAAAATATCCTGTGGTGAAGGAAACTTTTGATAGGATGCTTTTAAAAACGCCCGTCATCGGTAACATATTGCATAAAGCCGCAATCGCTCGTTTTGCGAGAACCCTAGCCACTACTTTTGCTGCCGGGGTTCCTCTTGTTGAAGCATTGGAATCTGTCGCAGGTGCAACTGGGAATGTTATTTATAGTAGGGCCGTTCTTCGCATTCGTGATGAGGTTTCTACAGGTTCACAAATGCAACTTGCCATGAGAAATACAAATATATTTCCCAATATGGTTGTTCAGATGGTTGCAATAGGTGAGGAGTCTGGATCTTTAGATGGTATGCTGAGTAAGGTCGCGACAATTTTTGAAGAAGAAGTAGACGCAGCTGTTGATGGTCTAAGCAGCTTACTTGAGCCTTTGATCATGGCGGTGCTAGGGGTACTGGTCGGTGGATTAGTTATTGCCATGTACTTACCCATTTTCAAAATGGGATCAGTTGTCTAAGGATAAGAAATATGCAATGGATTGATTTATTCGGCTCATCACACTCTCTTTTTTTGGCTGGCATAGCATTATTAGGGTTGATTGTAGGCAGCTTTCTAAACGTTGTTATTTGGCGGCTACCACAAATGCTACGTCGAGAATGGGCGTCACAATGTTATGAATATTTACAAGAAAATATTCCTGCATTGGAAACAACAATCCAACCCCATTTCTCTAAAAATACGAAACCCTTCAATTTAATTACACCACCATCGCATTGCCCACAATGTAACCATAAAATTAGCGTTGTAGAAAATATCCCTCTTATCAGTTTTATTTTTCTAAAAGGCCGCTGCCGCCATTGCAAAACGCCTATTTCCTGGCGTTATCCATTGATAGAAATTTTCACTGCTTTATTATCTGTTATTGTCGCCTTTGTTTTTGGCTTAAACTTGCAAACCTTTGCTGGACTTATTCTCACTTGGTCATTGTTTACCTTAAGCGTGATTGATTGGGAACATCAAATTCTCCCTGACGATATTACTTTTCCTCTATTATGGTTAGGATTAATATTCAATATCCAGCATGTTTTTACTGATATAACCAGCGCGGTTATTGGTGCTATTGCCGGCTATCTTTTCCTTTGGTCAGTTTATTGGTTGTTCAAATTGTTTACTGGCAAAGAAGGAATGGGTTATGGGGATTTTAAACTTTTAGCCATGCTAGGCGCATGGTTAGGATGGAGCGCATTACTTAAAATTGTTTTGATTTCTTCATTTTTAGGCGCAGGCCTTGGGATCACCTTGATTTTGCTAAAGCGCCATTCCAAAGAACAACCTATTCCTTTTGGACCCTTTCTCGCACTGGGCGGCTGGGTAACGATGTTGTGGGGTGACAAAATTTCACGATTTTACACCATGCATTTTACTATTTTATAATTTCGTCACGAACCCTAGAAATAGGCTTAGTCTCCCTCAGCCACTTTTTTGTAGTTACTTGATAGCATCATTATTCATTTTAGACAAACGAAACTGAATGCCACTAGAATCTACTTCCAGTATATGAATTAGTTTATCGTCAACGTTGAAGGTCTTTTGCATTTTAGGAACGGTGATGATTGTCGAATAAGTAGATGCTTTACTGGATGATTTTAAAAGATTTTTTTTCACTACGTTATCTATTTTAACATGCTGAAATAATAAATTACCCTCTTGTACACCGATATATTTAAGGGAATTTTCACTGGCAGGTTTGCTCATATCGATAAGTGAAATCTTTTCCCAATGCGTTTCTTTAGGAAAAGGATATGAATTCTCTATATTTCCAGAAATGGTAAATACTTTTATACGAGAATCATCCTTTTTTATCTTAATCCCCTTAGTTTGCGCGGAAATAGGATTCAGAGAATGAAGCACTTCTTGCTTGAAAGAATCCGCCGTCGTTTTAGCAACATAATAGTCATAGCCCTCTCTACTTACAGTCTTAACCAAATTTTGTGGAGAGATAGTAACATTCGGCTTAAAAATATTTTTGTTTTTTATATTTATTTGAGAATGAAGGGCAATACCATCCATTTTATATTGCTGTGCTTGACGATATATATATTCCCCAACTTTCGCATGACTGGCAGAAACGTCGATTTGAGAAACATCTGGTTGACTTTGAATAGGTATATACGATTCAGAGTTAACCATTTTAGATATACAGTTAGAGCAAAATAGAAGAGAAAAAAATACTACAGAAAATTTAATTAACATCGTTTAATTTCCTTAAAAAATCACCCATAGTCTAATTGCTAACTATTTTTTTGTAAAGTGCCACGTTTCTGTAAGAAGGTGAGGCTGCCCTCTCATGGCTCGTTGACTACCCTCCCATGGATGATAAACTTTTTAGATATTTTAAATCATGCATTTCGGAGTCTTATGACTTACGTCGTCGGTCTCACGGGCGGAATAGGTTCAGGTAAAAGTACGGTTGCAGAATATTTCCGCGAGTTTGGTGCTCCCATTATTGACGCTGATGTCTTGGCAAGAGAATTAGTCATGCCTGGTAAACCTGCTTTTGAGGCCATTATCCATCATTTTGGTCCCTCTATCTTGGCAGAAGATGGCACACTGAATCGTCATTTATTGCGAGAGATTGTCTTCAATCACCTTGAAGAAAAAGCTTGGCTTGAATCATTATTACATCCGCTTATTTTTCATGTTTTTCGCCAAGAAATAAGTAAAATAACTTATCCCTATTGTATTGTAGTGGTCCCTCTTTTAACGGAACATTATGAGCATTATAAAAACGATTTTGATCACATTATTGTCATTGATACTACCGAAGCACACCAGTTAGCTTGGGCTGCCAAACGAGATCATTGTAGTGAAAGCCTCATCAAAAAAGTTATTTTGACTCAAGCTTCTCGCAACGAACGTCTCAATATTGCCAATACGGTTTTAAGTAATAAAAGCAACTTTGAAACACTTAAGAATAAGGTAAAAGACTTACATCATATATTCTTCACTCAAGGCTCAATATGATGCGTTTTGTTCTGAGGCATACAACCAAAAATGTGCAAAATTGAAAAGCAAAAGGATATCTTGCTGTCTTGAGAATCTAGTCTTTGCTATAGTTAGTTAAGAATTCCCAGTTTGTGGAAGTTACACTAATATTTGAGGGGTTAGCCTGTGACAAACCAAAATCTTTCTTTTGAACATCCGCTCAATGAAAGAATTCGCACTTTTTTACGCGCGGAATACTTATTCCAATTGGCAAAATACCGATTCAATAACCTCGTTAGCACGTGGGATGCCAAGGATTGTGTAGCAACCATTATTGAACTCTACAATTTGATAGAACGCACCGAATTCAGAAGCGAACTTACCAAAGAATTAGAAAGACACATTAATGCCTTACAGCGTTTAGGTAAAACACCAACCATAGATCACCGCGCATTAGATAAAGTAATCAGAGATTTAGAACGATCATCAGAAGTACTAAAAAGTTATTCTTCTAAACAGGGCTTCTTTCCGCAAAATAGCGAGTTACTCAATGGCTTAAGACAAAGACTGATGGTTCCCGGTGGAACCTGCAGCTTCGATTTACCAGGGTTTCATTATTGGCTTCATTTGCACCCCAAAAGTCGCCAGTCCAATGTTCATCAATGGATTGAAATGTTAGAGCCACTTGAAAAAGCACTTAATTTGGTACTTGATCTCACGAGACAAAGTAGTGTACCCACGCGTGAAACAGCCCTTACTGGTACCTACCAAAAAACCTTAAATCCGCAAACCAATTGTCAGCTTGTTCGTGTCACGTTAAGACAAGATTTAGGCATATTCCCAGAAATAAGCGCAAACAAACATCGCGTGAATATTCGCTTTTTGTTGGCAAATTTTGAGCAAGGTAAGCCCGCTTTAGCACCTCAAGATATCCCCTTTGAACTCACCTGTTGTATGATTTAAATATGATTAAAGATGTTTCTCAAAAGATTTTGTGCCCCAACTGCAAACACGAAACTTCACTGGCGATAAGCAACCCTTATCGCCCCTTTTGCTGTCAACGGTGTAAGCTCATTGATCTGGGTGCATGGGCGTCAGAAGAATACAAAATCCCTACGACTTCTCAAACCCAGGAATGGGAAGAGAAAGATAAAGAATAAATTTCCAGTAAATTATTCTTTTATTCTTAATCATTAAACAAATCCACAAACAGACTTAAAACCAATCATTCTTGAAATTAAATTATTATTCTTAAAAAGAATTACATATTCACAGAATTAGTTTTAGGTTAAACACCAAATTTTCAAACTCAGAAATGTTTACAAATACATGACTATTGTGAATCCTTCAACAACAATCTAGAACTCGAATGCAAAGTGTATATGTGAAAAAATAATCATTCAAATACGCAATAGAGTAAATTAGCAATTTTAGACAACGAATAATTCTTAAAGCATGATTTACTGCGCCGTAAGTTTCGAGGATGCGCTGAAGCTCATCGCTAATATTCTACTAAACATCGGGAAATTAAAAATTACTAGAAAATTACAGTGTATTATTTTGCATAAAATTTCAAAAATAGAGCATTTTTTGTTATAATTAGCCCCTAAGATGCATATGTGTAAAAAATATAAATTTTGATGAAAAACTTAACTTTATCTATTTGTAATGAATATATTCAACCTGGGGAAAAAGCAAATCTAGCTTTACAGATGCCAGATTTCTATTCTTGCACCCCTTTGTATATGCCGATTAAGGTAATTCACAGCAAAAAACCCGGTCCTTGCGTAGACTCCCCCTAAAAAGACACATTTCATAAATAGAGTTTTCCTGGCAAAATACTTACG
>MKTN01000014.1 GCA_001898235.1 Gammaproteobacteria bacterium 39-13 | reverse complement strand
TCGTAAGTATTTTGCCAGGAAAACTCTATTTATGAAATGTGTCTTTTTAGGGGGAGTCTACGAAAGGATGAAGCTTTTAAAAAAATATATTTCAATACGCATCCTAATTTTGAGCACTTTTTTTTTATTTCCTATGAACGCAATTTCAGCTGAGAATAAAGAAACTAAATCTGAAAAGAATATGGTTGTTTTAAATAAAGATGCTCAACGAGCTGCAGGGATTGTTGTTACAAAATTAAAACCCCAAGTTATGAAAACATCTATTCCTGCTCCAGGAGAAGTTATACCCAATGCTAAACTTACCAATAAGATTACAACGCGTGTTTCTGCTCAAGTGATAAAAAGAAATGTTCAAGAAGGTGAACATGTGACTAAAAATCAGATTCTAGCGACCCTTTCAAGTGTTGATATGGCAAAAGTGCAAGGTGATTTGATACTGGCTGCTCAAGAATGGCAACGAGTGAAATCGCTTGGTAAAGAAGCTGTCTCGGGTAAACGTTATTCTGAAGCGCAAGTTGCTTATCAACATGCCTATTCAACTGCTTTTGCTTATGGACTGACCGAGGCTGAAATTAATGAGCTACTTCGTACTCAAAAATCTTCACAAGCGAAGGGAGAATTTAATATCTTAGCTCCTCGAGATGGCACGGTATTTAACATAAATTTTATCGAAGGAGAATTAATAGAACCCGGACGCATCTTGTTGCAAGTTGTAGATGAATCAATAGTGTGGATAGATGCCAAACTGCCTTCTGATTTAGTACGTCCGGTGAAAGTGGGTGATTTAGTAAAAGTTAATGCAAAAAATCGTACCTTACTTGGTAATGTAATTCAGATACATCATCAACTAGACGAAACTACCCGTACCCGTTCTCTTCGGATAGAAGTTAATAATAAAGAAGATATGCTTCATCCAGGACAATATGTAAATTGTCAAATTGAAAGCGGTGAAACTATGCCTGTTATGGCATTACCTGTGGATGCTGTATTGCGAACTTCAGATGGTGATTGGGCTATCTATATAGAAAGTAGGCCAGATAATTTTAAGCAAGTAGAGGTGAAGGTGGTAGAAAATGTTGACGGGCATGTAATTATTGAAGGAGTAATTCCTGGTTTAGAAGTAGTAACCAAAGGTGCATTCTTCGTACATTCAGAATTAAACAAGCAAGGGTTTGATGCACATGGACATTAAATTAGGTGACATCTAAATGCTTGATAAATTAATTGATTTTTCTGTCAATAATCGTCTTATTGTAGTCCTTGCACTTCTAGTGGCATTGATTGCTGGTATATTAATTTTACCTAGACTTAATTTAGATGCTTTTCCTGATGTGACAAATGTTCAAGTGGTTATTAATGCTGAATCACCTGGTCTTGCTGCTGAAGAAGTTGAACAATTAGTGACTTATCCAATTGAAGCAGTGATGTACTCATTACCAAATGTTGAAGAGGTAAGGTCAATTTCAAAAGTTGGCTTAGCTGTTGTAACAGTTGTTTTTAAAGATAATGTCGATATTTATTTCGCTCGCCAACAAGTATTTGAACGTTTGCAAGTTGCAAAAGAAAAAATGCCGGCGGGCATAGGAGTTCCTGAAATGGGACCCAATACCTCTGGATTAGGGCAAATCTTTCAATATATTTTGCGCACAGATAATCCAGAAAAGTTTGATACGATGACCTTGCGTAGTTTAAATGACTGGGTGGTTAAATTATTACTGGCGCCTGTTGATGGGGTGACTGATTTACTGTCATTTGGTGGAGAAGTAAGGCAATATCAAGTCCAAGTTGATCCAGCTCGGTTGCTTGCATTTAGATTAAAAATTGATGACTTAGTGAATGCAATTGAATCAAATAATCGCAATGCAGGTGGTTGGTACCTTGATCGCGGTTCTGAGCAACTGGTTATTCGCGGTGTAGGTTGGGTACGTAGCAACGAGAAGGGTCTACAAGATATTGCTAATATTTCAATAAAAGATCAAGATGGAGTAGTTACACGAGTTCGTGACGTTGCTCAAGTTGCTTATGGCAGCGAAATACGTCAAGGTGCCGTAACCCTCAGTCAAAGAGATGGAGAGGGAAAACCATATGCATTAGGTGAAGTTGTTGCAGGTATTGTGCTCAAACGGATTGGTGCAAATACTAAAGCGACAATTGATGGAATTAAAGATAAATTGCCACTTGTGCAGGCAGCATTGCCTAAAGGTGTTAAGCTTGAGACAATTTATGATCAAGCTGATCTAATTCAGCAAGCTGTTCACACTGTTGTGAAGGCATTAATTGAAGCTTTTGTTTTAATATTCGTCGTATTATTTCTATTTCTTATGAATATTCGCAGCACTTTTTTAGTGCTCATTTCTGTCCCTATTTCCGTTGGTTTGGCTCTCATCGTTATGGCACACTGGGGAGTTTCAGCTAACTTGATGTCGCTTGGTGGACTCTCAATAGCAATTGGAATGATGGTAGATGGTTCAGTAGTGATGATGGAAAATATTTTCAAACATCTTAGTGAACCTGGTTCTAGCCATACTCAAATTGAAAAAATTGATGAGTCTTTTGATAAAGACAACTACAAAAATGAGCATGCAGTGCCTTTAAGGATCCAAGAGGCAGCTCGTGAGATTGCGCGGCCTGTTTTCTTTGCTGTGCTTATTATTATTGTCGTATTCGCCCCTCTTTTTTCTCTAGAGGGGGTAGAAGGTAAGTTGTTTCAACCAATGGCTGTTAGTATTGTATTAGCCATGATCGCTTCATTATTTGTGGCAATGATGGTTATTCCAGCATTGTCAACGTACCTATTTAAACATGGCATAAAACATAGTCACAGCCCATTACTTAATCCAATCGCACGTTTTTATCGCAACACCCTCATTAAAGCTTTAAACCACCCAAAACAGGTAATCATTACTTCAGTTGTATTATTTCTAATTTCATTGCTTGTTGTGCCCTTTTTAGGTACAGAATTTGTACCTGAATTGGAAGAAGGAACATTAAATATTCGCGTTACCTTGGCGCCATCAGCAAGTTTAGACACCTCTTTAGCAGTAGCACAAAAGCTTGAGCAAGAGTTAATGACATTCCCTGAAGTAATCTATGCCTCTAGCCGCATTGGCCGTCCTGAATTAGGTGGAGATCCTGAACCGGTCTCCAATATTGAAATTTTAGTTGGCCTAAAACCTATAAAACAATGGTCTTCAGCAAAAAATAGGCAACAATTGCAAAAACTTATGGAAAAGAAAATGGGGGTTTTCCCGGGATTGCTGTTTAGTTTCTCTCAACCAATTGCAAGTCGTGTAGATGAATTATTATCGGGCGTGAGAGCACAACTCTCTATAAAGCTATTTGGCTCCGAGCTTTCGGTCTTAGCAGATAAGGGGCAAGAAATTGAGGTAATCGTGAAAGGTATTCAAGGAACTCGAGATGTTGCGATGGAACAAATTACAGGTGAAGCGCAATTAGTAATAAAGCCTGATAGAGAAACGCTAATGCGCTATGGAATTTCGGTGGGCGAGGTCATGTCTTTAGTGTCTGATGCCATCGGTGGTAAAACCGCAGGGCAGGTAATCCAGGGGAATGAAAGATATGATATTTATGTACGTTTAGCCAAGCCTTATCGAGATAGCATTGAATCTATTAAAAATCTCATCTTACAATCCTCTAAAGGTGCTTGGGTGAGACTAAGTGATGTTGCTAGTGTTCAAATTGAAGCAGGTACACCTCAAATTAGAAGAGATGATGTACAACGGAGAGTTGTCATTCAAGCGAACGTTGAAGGTAGAGATATGGGTAGTGTTGTTTCTGATATCCAACAAAGCATTGCTCGTAAAGTAAAATTGCCTGCTGGGTATACGGTTGCATATGGTGGGCAATTTGAAAATCAGCAACGTGCGCAAGCTCGTTTGATGATTGTGGTACCGCTTGCATTAGGTTTAATCTTTTTGTTGTTATATTTTGCGTTTAACTCAGCGGGACAAGCATTGCTTATCATGATTAATGTGCCGCTTGCTTTGATAGGTGGTATTTTATCTTTGTTTATATCGGGGCAATATCTTTCTGTTCCTGGCTCAATAGGATTCATTGCTTTGTTTGGTATTGCTGTACTTAATGGTGTTGTTCTAGTGAATGCCATAAACCAAAATAGAGACGATGGTATGGCGCTCGATAAGGCTATTTTTGCAGGCTCGATTTCGCGACTACGTCCGGTTTTAATGACTGCTTTTATTACTGCACTTGGTTTGATACCTATGTTGATTGCAAGAGGAATAGGTGCTGAAATTCAACGCCCTCTTGCAACCGTCGTGGTGGGTGGTTTAATCTCTTCCACTGCATTAACTCTGGTAGTTCTTCCGGTTCTGTATGGTCTTTTTTTTAAAGATGACGATATTGAAAATAGGTAATGGGAAATGGGAAGTGAACATAATCATTCAAACTTAAAGGATGCCAGAACACGTTCTCTTATTTTTGCACTTACTTTATCCTTTCTTTTTTTTCTTGTCGAAGTAACTGGTGGAATAGTAACTAGAAGCTTAGCATTAATTTCCGATGCTGCTCATATGCTGACAGATATTATGGCATTGACTATTGCATTGGTTGCAATTCAAATAGGCAAGAAAGCAGCAGATACAATGCGCACTTTCGGTTATTATCGCTTTGAGATTCTTGCCGCTGCATTTAATACTATTCTTCTTTTCCTTGTTGCTGTATACATTTTTTACGAAGCATATTTACGATTATGGGAACCGCCAGAAATCCATACGATGGGAATGTTGATTGTTGCAAGCATTGGGTTATTAGTTAACCTAGTATCAATGTGGTTATTGACTTCACATAAAGATAAGAGCCTTAGCATGAAAAGCGCTTACTTAGAGGTATGGAGTGATATGCTTGGATCAATGGGAGTCATCATTGGTGCAATCATTATTAAATTGACTGGACTTCAATGGATTGATTCTATCATAGCTATTATGATTGCATTATGGGTATTACCTCGTACGTGGATTTTACTTAAAGAAAGCATCAATATATTGTTAGAAGGTGTGCCAGAAGGAATTGATCTAAATAAAATTAAAATGACGCTTCTTAAGATGAAAGGAGTTTTAGATATCCATGAACTACATATTTGGGCAATCGCAAGCGGAAAAATTTGCCTAACAGCACATGTTGTAATTGATGAAAAAATTGAATGCGAAAGCACAATGCTCCTTATGCGAGAACTTTTAGCAAAAGATTTTAATATTTTACATACAACTTTGCAACATGAGCGTAAAAAGTGCCTATCGCAAGAAAAAATTTGTAATTTATGAATGATAAATTGAACATCAAAAAAAGGAGAAGTTGCTATGGTAGATGAATGGTATAATGATGCTTTAACACTAACTTTAGGGAATAGAAAGTGCTAATGTTGTATTGATCTCAGTAGAAATTGAAGGGGATTTTGAAAGCAAGAATTAAGATGTGCAACTATGATCCCCCCTTTAGCTCTTATGTGCAATATATTAGCAATTCCTATTGTTGCAGACGGAATTCTGCCCATTTTTTTGACTTTTTTTAACCCCTTATGATAGAAAATGGTGCCATGACTTACTTAAGTTCGATTATTATCAAAAAATAAACTTATAGTAATAAAGAAAATTTTTGAAAGAATGATTTTTTTTCGAGTCAAAAACTCTAATATCAGTTGAGTCTTCCTTGCACAAACTGATATTTGTTTTGGAGTTGAAAAAATGCTAGGTCTCACTGATTTTGATAATTTAAATATCTTCATTTCAACGCAACCAATCCCGATGTTCAAATCGTTTTATGGGCTAGCTGTCTTAGCTCAAGAGGCGATAGGAAGGTGCCCCAATGAAGAAGATCTGTTTATATTTTATAACAAACCACACACAAGAATTAAGCTGTTATATTGGAATGGATTTGAAGGCAATAAATTTCATTTTTAATGAACTGCTCAATAGTTCTTCACTTCCCGCAAGGAAACTACGAGAGTTATTGGTTGGCACTACAATGTGTGAAGAACGGCTTCGCCCATGGAAACCATTTGTAGGACACTTTGTAGTGTAACCACGCTATTTTTGGTATGGTAGTGCGTATGAGCGATACCATACCAGTTGAGAAACAAACATTAGATGCCTTGCTTGAAGAGAATCATTTGCTAAAGCAATTGATTAACGAGCTTAAGGGCATCAAAACAAGAAATAAAACTCCTCAAAGAGCAGATTGATATACTGAATCGGCGATTGTATGGCAAGAAGTCAAAACCTTTTAAGCAATCAGTTGAACCTGAAACTGCTGAGCTTGTAACGCTCACTCCAGAAGAACAAAAATTACTAGATCAAGTGGAAGAAGTAGGGGAGGCAAGTATCAAGCACGATATCCGTGCTTCGACATTATCCCTAATCATTTGTTTCCATCGCTAGATAGACTGCGCTTTTTATGAAAAATTTTGTATATAGCAGGTAATACTAATAGAGTTAATAAGGTTGAAGAAATTATTCCACCTATAACGACCGTAGCAAGTGGTTTTTGAACCTCTGAACCAGCACCTATGTTAACTGCCATAGGTAGAAATCCTAAACTTGCTACTAATGCTGTCATTAAAATAGCTCTCGTTCGAGTAAGAGCGCCCTCAATAATGGATTCATCTAGGGATTTTCCTTTTTCTTGTAATTTTTTAATAAAAGCTACCATAACAAGACCATTTAAAACCGCTACCCCAGATAGCGCAATAAAACCAACACCAGCTGAAATTGAAAAATGTAAATTTCTTATCCAAAGAGCAGCAACGCCTCCTGTTAGAGCAAGAGGAACTCCCGAAAAAATAATGAGAGCAACTAATGCAGAATCAAATGCAATGAACAAAAGAAGAAATACTAATAGTAATGCAACTGGGACAACTATCATGAGACGTTGTTGAGCTGAAATAAGTTGCTTAAAAGTCCCGCCAAAGTCTATCCAATACCCTGTAGGCAATTCAATTTTTGAATTCACTAAAGATTGCATTTCTTGTACAAAACCACCTAAATCTCGATCACGTACATTAGCTGATACAATTACTTTTCTCTTACCATTTTCTCTTCCAATCTGATTGGGTCCATATGTGATTTCAATATCTGCGACTTCTTTAAGCGGAATACGATCCGGCTGATCCTTGCTTGTTTTAGAGGGTAAGGGAATAGGCAAAAGTTCTAACATATTTAAATCTGACCTGAGATAATCAGGCAATCTTACTACGATATCAAATCTCTTATCTCCTTCAAACAATTTACCAGAAATCATTCCATTCATAGCTATATTTATTGTTTCTTGAATGGTGGAAATATCTATGTCATAGCGCTTAATTGCAGTTTGGTTGGGAATAATGCTAAGTATAGGTAACCCCGTTACTTGTTCTATTTTGATATCTTTAGCTCCTTTAGTGGTTTTAAGTAAAGATTCTATTTCCTTAGCAAGTGATTGGAGCACATCTTGGTTGTCACCAAATATCTTAATCGCTACATCGCTTCTAACACCTGAAATTAGTTCGTTAAATCGCATTTGTATGGGTTGAGAGAATTCATAGTTATTGCCAGGAACATTTTTAAGGATATCTTCCATTTCTTTAACCAATTGTGCCTTTGATTTTTTTGGATCTGGCCATTCATTTCGTGGTTTAAGCATTACAAAAGTATCCGCTACACTTGGTGGAACCGGATCAGTTGCAACATCTGCGGTGCCTATTTTCCCAAAAATTTCACGAACTTCTGGCATTTGTTTTATTGATTGTTCAACTTTGGATTGCATATATACAGATTGTGATAAACTTGTACCTGGAATTCGCATCGCGTGCAAAGCGATATCACCTTCATCAAGATTTGGTATAAATTCAGAACCAAGTCGAGAAAACACAATAATACTTAAGATAAAGATAAAAGATGCAAAGAAGATTACAGTTAATGGATATTTTAGCGACAATCGCAAAACAGGAGCATACAAATCTTTGAACTTTCTTATGATTATGCTTTCTTGCTCTTTTACTCTGCCGGTTACAAATAAAGCTATGCTTGCAGGAACAAAAGTAAGTGACAGAATCAGTGCAGAAATGAGAGCAGTTACTACGGTAAATGCCATCGGATGAAACATTTTCCCTTCAATTCCTGTGAGAGAAAAAATTGGTAGATAAACGATGGTAATTATAATGACACCAAAAATGCTAGGTTTTATTACTTCAGCGCTCGCAGAAGCTACTAAATGAAATCGCTCTTCTTTCGTTAGCAAAGAACCTTTTTCTTTTTGAGCCAAACTGAATCGACGAATACAATTTTCTACAATAATAACTGCTCCATCGACTATCAAACCAAAATCTAGTGCTCCTAAGCTCATTAGATTGCCAGAAATTTTATTCTCAACCATACCAGTTATAGTCATAAGCATAGATATTGGAATAACAGCCGCAGTAATTAATGCAGCTCTAAAATTACTTAGCAGTAGAAACAAGATAACAATAACAAGAAGAGCGCCTTCAAATAAATTTTTAGCTACGGTTTGAATTGTTTGATCTACTAATGTAGTGCGGTTATAAACTTCTTTTGCAGTAACGCCTTGAGGTAAATTAGCATTTATTTTTTTCAATTTTTCAGCAACACTTGTGGCAACTTTTTTACTATTTTCACCAATAAGCATCATTACCGTGCCAAGTACCACTTCATTCCCATTTTGAGTTGCTGCACCGGTTCGCAATGGATGTCCAAAGTCAACATTTGCTATATCTTTTATTTGAATAGTAATTTCATCAAGCTTAGCTATTGTAATATTTTTAATATCTTCAATATTTCTTACTTGCCCCGGCACCCGAATGAGGTATTGCTCACCATTTTTTTCAATATAACCTGCTCCAACATTATTATTGTTGTTTTCTAAGGCATTAATAACGTCTTTTATCGTAAGATTATACGCTAATAGTTTACTTAGTTCAGGAGAGATAAGGATTTGTTTTTCATATCCTCCAATCGTATTAACTTCTATTACACCTTTAACGTTACGTAATTGAGGACGTATAACCCAATCTTGAAATATCCTTAAATCCATGGGTGTATAAGTGCTACCATCAGATTTCTTGGCATCAGGATTGGCTTCGACTACATACATAAAAATTTCACCAAGCCCTGTCGCTATTGGTCCTAGAGTTGGCTCAATTCCAGGCGGCAATTCATTTTTAAGTTGTTGAAGCCTTTCAACAATGAGTTGTCTTGCAAAATATATGTTTGTTTTTTCTTCAAATACTACAGTGACTTGAGATAAACCGTATCGAGAAATTGAGCGGGTATAATCTAACTTAGGTAATCCAGCAAGTGCTGTTTCAATAGGATAGGTAATTCTTTGTTCGACTTCAAATGGTGAATATCCTGGAGCTTCAGTATTGACTTGCACTTGGACATTGGTTATGTCTGGCACTGCATCTATAGGAAAAGCTTTAAAATTATAAACACCCAAACAACAAAGAGCAAAAACTACAAATAAAACAATCCAGCGATGTACTATAGAAAAATGTAGTATTGATTTTAACATAGGGTAATTTACTCTTTAGTGATCATGCACTGCACCGTCTTTTTCAAGTTCTGCTTTTATGATAAAGCTATTTTCAGTAACATAACGCGTACCAGGCTTAATTCCGTCTAACGCTTCTACCCATTCACCATCGCTTCTACCAAGCTTTAACATTCTGACTTCATACTCATCACCAATTTGCGCAAATACCACATCGAAATCTCTAAATTTTTGTAAAGCGGTAACCTTTACAGCCAACGGTACTTGGTCTTTTGAAACAAGTAGATCTCCTTTCACTATAGTCCCTGCTTTCCATAGATTATCGTTATTATTAAATTCAGCAATGGCAAACACAGATTGCGTAAGTGCGTCAATAGTGGGAGCGATATAAGTGATCTTAGCTGCGATATTTTGCTTATCATCAACTGTTTTTATATCAACTTTATTTCCCACTTTTATTTTGTTAATATCCTTTGGGAAGACATGAAATTTCGCCCACAGAGAAGATAAATCCGAGATCGTAAATAATGGTTTTTCTAAAGTTAGATCACCAATATTTGTATTGCGAGAAATAATAATACCGTCTTGCGGTGCATTGATATTGTAATGTTCTAAAGTACCATTGCTTTCAATTTTAGTAAGAAGCTGGTCTTTTTGAACGCTATCACCGATGTTGGCATGAATTGTTTTTACAATACCTGGAAACCTTGCTCTAACTTCTACAGTTGAATTTGGATTCAAAACAATCTGTCCCGTTAACTTTACAAACTCGTTGATATCGGCAGGGCCAACTACTTCCGTACTTAATCCAGCAGCTTTTGCTGCATCTGCAGAAATCTTGACACGACCTTCATACGAGGGAAATTTCCATTGATAACTATTACCTTTATAAATTGCATTAACTTCCATATCAAATGAATGGGGTTCTTTAACTACTTTGTCACTCAGTAAAAAATCTTTATCTGGCTTAAACTCAAAATTTTCATTTTCCCCATCTAGGCGTTTCAGTTTAATATTAAGCTTAACCTCCTCGGGTTTTAATAGAATATTTTTGCTATATGCATAAACTCTAAATTGCGGAGGAGTATTTGTTTCATAAATAGTTAATTCAAGAGAAAAATCTTTGTCTCGCAGTAGTTTGCCATTATGACGGCCTCGTTCAAAATCTTGGTGGGATTGCTTGAGTTTTTCGCTAGTATCTGCAGCATATAAAACAGGAATAAACACAAAATTTCCTAACAATGGGGAAATTTGAATGCATACAAGGTGAAACAAAACCAATCTAATTAGGAGATTAATTTTTAACATTTAAACTTCCTTGTTATTTTATACAGCAGGAATAGATTTCTTATACTATTAGCATAGCGTATACGTCCGACGAACGTCGTGTTGTTGAATTGTTAAATTAAGATGAAGATTTGCCCAGTAGGGTGCAACTGTATAAGCGGTTCAAAAGTTCCGCAAACAAGTGTGCAATCTATAAATTGTTTTCAACAATAGGTTTATTTTTGCTGATAAATGGAGTTCTCTTAATTCAATCTCAATGTATTTATCTGTAATTGCGTCTGAGCTGTGTCCTGCATTGTCTTGAACATGCTGGTCGGTGCCATCATCGCCTTAACCAGTGTACGGTTGCTTCTATTAAAGATTCTGCTTTATTACTCAAGCCATATTCGCTAAGTTGGTCAACAGCGTTGTTAAAGCAATTTTGTACGATTTCGCGAATATAAGTAATACTAGCGATAGGACCTGCCCCCCTTTACCTTAGGCAAAAGAGGAGTATTATCTGCCGGGGAAGGGAGGGGGTTAGATTTAAAATCTATTCAGGACCCAATCCCAGCAAGTAGTTTAGTAACGCATAAAAATACTGATTAATATTAAATCAAGGAGTGAGTTATAAAGCATATATCAGTTCCTTATGATAGTTCCACACAAGCAGAAAAAGCTTTCGACTTGGCTTTAAATTTTGCCACCAAGTATCAGGCTGGGATCACTGTAGCAATAGCAAGATTGCCAGAGCTACATGAAAACGAAGAGACGGATGCAGAATTAGAAACCGCCTAAAAAGCATTATAATGAATTATTTAAAAAGCTAACCGTTAAATCACATCGCTCTCTGTTTCAAATTTAAACTTAGAGGTAAAAGTAGGGCACCCAGCCGAACAAATTATTTATTATGCGGAAAATAACGATATCGATCACATTGTTATGGGCCACAGGGGTAATACATTTTTTCATCGGCTTTATTGGGATCAGTTGCGAAGCAAGTCATGATCTATTCGCATTGCGCTATAACTATACTAAGATGATGAATTATGTTTACGAATTACGTGGCCAAAAAATGGCATGATAATCTGCTAAGGTTCTTCAAATGAAAAATATTCTAGCGAAAATTAAACGAGTTTATGTAAAATTAGACCGAGAAGTAATGACGCTTTACTTTGCTTTAAAGCACCCCGATACCCCCTGGTATGTAAAGTTACTTGCGTTGTTTGTAGTAGCGTATGCACTTAGTCCAATCGATCTCATCCCGGATTTTATCCCAGTGATTGGTTTGTTGGATGATCTGCTCATCATTCTTGGAAGTATTTGGTTATTGTTTAAGTTAGTGCCCAATACAGTACTTGAGGAATGTCGGGCTCTAGCGGATTCATATCTTCTTCAGAAAAAGAAAAAACCTATCAGTTATTTTGGTCTAATCATTGTTTTAACAATTTGGATTTTAATAATCTACTTAATTGTTAAATTGCTATCATAGAGCTAATAAACTAAATATTTTAGATTTCAGTGGGCCAAAATGCCTGCGGTTAAAATTGCGGGAATCACATAATTTTTTTTAAAATCATTATAATTCTATGCAATCAATTAAAATACTTAATTATGGCTTGTATAACTTGATTTTGAACAAAATAATACACACCCAAACCATAGACTATTTTAATTAAAGGAAAAAAGGTAAATCAAGATATTCATTATAGTTATAGGTATCCCAATCAGGGAAAATTCAAAGAATCTAAATCCTTTGTTCTCTCGTTTTCACCATTCTGAAGAATAATGCTATTGCTAGCAGCTCCAAGAAGAGTTAGATTCTCAGCGATGGTGCTTCCTGTCGCAATTAGAAGATGGTTTGTATGATGAAGTTACTGCTACTGTAACCATTAAATCAAAATTAATTGAAGAAGATTTGGGAAAAGTCATGAAGGATCTTGATAATAACTCTAAGAGATGATGAGTGATAGCTAAAAGAATTAAGCTGGCGCAAAGGCGTTTCTTACCTACCGTTGCGACCGCTTACATTGCATAGAATTAGTATTCTATGCAACAGTGAAAAGTCTGAAATTTACTGAGGTATCTGTTATTTGTAATGTTGGTAATCCTTGGTCTTTGCGTGGCGAACGTGACAGCCTATACGAGTAAGTGTCGAGCTTTTCACTCAGTTCTGATAGTGGCGACATTTCTGGATATGTAAAACAGGTAATTGAGAGCTACAACAAACAGCTAACATTAAAAAGTATTCAGGTTGTTTGTATTGTAAATAATAACCGAATGCCTAGCGACCTAACATGATCTACCAGTAATCAAAATTCCTCACCAGCCCTTCCTAGGTATTCAATACTTCTTTCTTGGCTGACTGTAACAGATCTAATTGATTAAGAACTAGTTCAACAGCATTTGTGGCCTCTGCAACAGAACAGATGAAGACTTCACCAAATGGGACATCTTTACACAGATAATCGGAAAGAATCTCATGTGATCGCAATTCAACGTCTTCAGCACTATTTGTTTGATAAACTGTATTGACCTTCCATTTCCCCAAGAGTTTGTCCAATGCTTGAAACCGCCTAATTCTTTCTTCTAGTCCATTTATCCGCTTTGAATTTGAGTTTTGACTTCCTTTGAGCACACCATGATTTTTTTTTAATTCTATGAGATAGGAAATTGCTAAAGAAGAATCCTTCTCAAAAGGAAGTGAATTGCTTCCAGGGCAACGAAAGCAACTAACCACATGCTTGGGGATAAATCCTTCGTGATTTACTAATCGACGTCCCCCGCAGATCTGACAAGTCCCTTTAATGCCTAGCCACATATTGTTTACATCCTCGAGTCTCTTCTCGACACAATTTATAGTCATTCCGACTTTTACACGTTTCGCTTCTTCGTTCTCAAGAATATAAACTCGTCCGAAAAGGTGCTTAAAATCAGTCATAATCAATAAAACTCTTCTCTGTTTCTGTGTCATTAATTTGTTCAGGTAGTTTCTGAACAGTAGATTTTGGCATTTTTTTTAAAATGGCTTTTACACCAATTATAAAAAGTTGGATGTCTCCAGCCGCTCCCAACCCTTTGATAGTGTACATATGAGATAAATTTATTTAATAAATCAGGAAATATATCTTCAATAATTTTGGCCACGGTATGCGACTTACATTCCTCGGGTAAGATCTAATACTTTTTGACAGAATCCCTTTAGCTCTTCGATGGATGTTTCTTCGCTAGGATTGTCTTGAACTTCTGCATGACTATCTCCACGAGAATATTCATTTATATCCCGCAATTCTTGAAGCGCTCCTTTATATGGGTGTTGGTCTTCTGCAGTATCAAGTTTACGAATAATCTCCTCTAGGCTTGAAGCGTTACTAAAAAGCCCCGGGTCACCCTTACGGTAAAAATCTTCACAAACAGTTCGTAGGCGACTTCGTATATAACTAAGTTCATGTGGTTCGCCCTCGATAAATTCTTCAATTTGCATGCGCTCAGATACATATCTAGGTTGTGTAGCAGCTTCTATATCAAAGCTTGAAATTGTTGTAATTCCAGGAGCTCCAGATTGGAGTGAAATAGATTTTATTATGCTTTGGTCAATTTTATCCCACAAAAGTCTTAAAAAACCTTTTTCATGTGAAAGCACGATGGTTTGTTTTGCTTGTCCACATAGCTTTTTAATTTCAATGGCTGTGAACTGGCGACGAAAATTATCTAAGCTAGTGAAAGGGTCGTCAAGCACTACTATAGTTTCCGATAAATGTGGGTCAGCGTTAATTCTGGCTAGAAACAAAGCTAATGCCAAAACTTGTTTATCTCCTGCACTTAGGGTGTTGCGAAAACTAGGTTGATCAACCGCATCTGGTGATGTATTAGGTGAAACAGCAACATCGTTTATCAAAATTTGATAACTCGCTGCAGGTTCCTTTCCTCTATAATTTGGTTCCTTATAATCTATACGAAACCCCGCATTAAGACGCTTTAAATATGCATTAATTGTAGTGCCAAGTGAAGAAGTTATAGAACGCCCGTGCTTAGTTAAAGATTCGCGCAACTTTTCTTTCTGATTCTTTATTTCTTCCTTACGCTTGTTGCTCTTCTGTAATCTATTTACGACTTCAACAATATCCTCATCAAACCGCCTTTTAGTTAGCTGTAAGCGTTTTAGTTCCTCCTCAATTTTTGGTAGTTGTGAAGGATCAAGACCATCTTTAAGCGTTTTGATCTTATCTAAATAGTTAGTAATTTTCTCATTAATACGTTGGATTTTGTTACGTCCATTTTTCCAAGTTTTAATTACTTCTGAAAATTGCTCAAACGGAAGAGCATCTGTTAGATTTTCTTGTTTCTTCTGAAAAAGCACCTCCATTTGTATAGCAGCCTTTTCCATCTGTTCAATAATTTCAGAAAGATTTGATATATCTGGAATCTCAAGTTGTGCCGCTTCTTTCCAGTATTCAAACGAGTGTTGATTTTGAGTTAATAGTTCAATAATTGTATTACGAAACTCTTTATTCTTGTACTTGATCAATATCTGGCTAGCTTTGCGAATATTTTCTGAAAGCCTTTTATAATCTTCGCTGAAGAATTTCTTATATGCTTCAACAAGCGTTCTATCTTGCAATAGTTGTCCACAATAAGGACAATTTTCTTTTTCCCCAAAAGCAGTTCCTACCTCAAGCCAACTTTCATGCGTTATATGTTTTGTATCTTCGCAATTATATTTGGCCACATGTTCGCGGACTGCTTTAAGTGCGCTTTCCGCAATTTCATCAATACCTTTTTCAAGTATCGATTGGAATTGCTCTGAATCAGTTGGGACAGCAAAAAATTTGGGTTCGCTAGCAGCTTTAAGTTCTTTTGTTTTTTGAGCTTGTTGAACTTCCATTTGCTTTTTATCTATTATTGCATCAATGCCTTCTTGTTTTGTAAGAGACATAAAATCATCTACAGATATTGTATAAGGTGCTAAAATGCTACGACTAACAGCTTTTAACTCATCTTCTGCATTTCTGATTATTTTATTAATATCATTATTTTCATTGTCTAAATCTACGATCTGTCGAACAAGCTTTACGCCTTCGCTACCAACTACTAAGCCATACTGCTTTTTCAAATGTTCGTTTGTGACTATGTCACCAGAAAATACATTGTCATTGATAAAAGTGCTGTCATATATGGCTATCATTGGCTTAATGCCAGTCCATGAATCACCATTAAAACTAGCAGCTTGGCCATCAATCTGCAAAATTGCCTTTTGTTCCGGGCCTCCTGCAAGAGTTTTACGACCGATAATTATTTCTGAATTCCCTGTTGTCAAAGAACGTAATATATCGGCTAAGGTAGACTTACCCCATGCGTTTTCTCCGAATATCAGCGTACATTTCCCGAAAACAGCATGTGCTACGGGTTTTGCTTGAGCAAATCGACCTATGTTTTGTACATATTTTACTTCTTGCAGCATTGTTGTTCCCAATTCGTTTGTCTTATCTGAGGAAGAAAGTATATCTGAAGTTTTTTATTCAATGCAGGAAAAGATTTTAGCCTCATAATTTATTTTCTTGGGTGACTAAGTAAATTAAATAATCAAACAATAGTTGGCAAACTAAATTTAAAAGTGCAGCTATAAGCTTCCTGATTAGAAAAATATCTTGGGGCTTTGCCCCTACCGCGTGTCAACACATCCCCCAACCTTCCGCATACGCTTCGCTTATTTGTGCAGGTTGGGTGGTTCCCCCTGATTTGACACTTGGACCCCCAGACTTCGCCAGTCTGGCAGGAGCGCGTGCGCTGCACTCTTGAATTAAATGAACAGAAAAGGAAAATAATGATGGATAGAACAACTGACTTTTTCGGTGGAATGATTTACGCATATTCTCGCGCCCAAGCAATTGAGGACGGTGAGCTTGTAGATGTTTCAGATATAGCAAAGCGATCGGGTTTTAAAATACCTGTGGCTGTTACCCGTGCAGTTTGGGATCAGTATATAGAATGGACTGACACGGACAATGATAGGCAAACCATCCAAGATAAGTCTGGTAGGTTATGCGACGTATTATGGATGTTATATTTGGCCTGCAAGCGAAATAAAGAGGAGTCCTATATCAACTATGAATTACATGTGATCCCACGGGATGGATCTTCCAAATCACCTACTTTAGTCAAGCTAAAGTCTGTTATATGCGGTGGAGATGAAGGTGAGCCTGTCATTACTATTATGTTACCGAATGAAGATTGAAAATACGCATAGGTAGCTTCTTAAGAGGCTACCTAAAAATCTTTTAACCAATGGTCCAATTAGGATTTATTAATGGGTATAGGCAATTTGGTGATAAACCTCTAGAAAGGTGTTCAACAAACTCTATATAGAGCTTTTATTTGTAATAGAGCCCTTCAAACCATGATTAGCGGTATAATAGAATCATTATATTTTCACTGGGGTGTGACAAGATGCAAAGCGCATTCACAAATTTAGTTCAAGAGTTAAGTCCGATATCTAAATATAGAGAAGCTGTTGCCTATGAAGCTCTATGGGACAAGAAGGATACAACTTTTAAACGAATCGCAGAACTTTTTGGTAGTCATCCTGAGTCACTGCCCTCTCAACTTATTTCCACAAACGAAATCAAATCCTATGAGCAAGAATTTGATAACATTATTAAAAAATATAATGTCCCTACTTTTGGAATAATTCTACATAACGTAGATGAATTCCCTCAAAAATTAAGAGATGCGAAATATCCTGTCGAGCTTTTTTATTTTAGAGGATACTGGGATTTAGTAGAATCAAAGTGCATTTCAGTTGTAGGTACGAGACATCCAACCCCTGAGGGTATTAAACGAGCTAAAAAATTAGTAAAACACCTCGTTGAAGATGGTTTTACAATTGTTTCTGGGCTTGCAACTGGAATAGATACAGTTGCCCATGAGACTGCTATTGAGCTTGGTGGCAAAACAATCGCAGTTATAGGCACCCCTCTTTCTCACAATTACCCTAAAGAAAATGTAAAGCTTCAAGATGAAATTGCGGAAAATCACTTATTGATCAGCCAAGTGCCTTTTTGCAAATATGAACATCAGCCTATAAATATAAACCGTTTATTCTTTCCTGAACGTAATATAACTATGTCGGCATTGAGCTTGGGCTCAATTATTGTTGAGGCCGGAGAAACTTCAGGAACTTTAATTCAAGCTAGAGCAGCTTTATCTCAAAATAGAAAACTTTTCATTTTGGAAAATAATTTTCTGAATGAAAAGCTTACGTGGCCTCAGAAATATCTCAAAAAAGGTGCCATTCGTGTAAAAGATTATGAAGAGATTAAGGCATCCTTAAATGGCAACACTGAAAGAAGTTGATAAAAGCTCAAGAGCTTTACATTCATACTTAAAAGATGATGATAAATGTTTCTTTTATGAAGAATATACAAGCCACGCTGGGTTTGCATATAGTAATTTTAATCAATTAATCTTAAATTTTAAGAAAGAAATATCGAAAAAAGCTTCTTCTGAATGGGGTTATAAATTAGGTGCTATTGAAACTATTGCAACTTGGTTAGCAAATACTTTCGCCACGGTATCCAGAATAAAGGATATAACTATTATCCCTATTCCACCTTCTAAAGTGAAAACAAATCCTGAGTATGATGATAGATTATTACAAGTCTTGAAAAGAACTGAAGTAAAATTAGGTTTTAATTTAGATATTAGAGAACTTATAATCAATGTTAAGGATCGCGAGCCGCTCCACAAGGTATCTAATAGACTTTCGCCAGAAGGATTAAAACAAGAATATCTTAGATTTGATGAAGCTTGTATGGTAATCCCCCCATTTATAGCAGTATCTAAAAGTA
>MKTN01000013.1 GCA_001898235.1 Gammaproteobacteria bacterium 39-13 | reverse complement strand
AATATGTTGTCCCAGGCCAAGATTATTGCGTTGATGATGATTTAAACCTCTGGTTTACAAAAGAATTGTAAAATATGAAGATAGATATCGCTTACCTTAAAGACTACCCTCAGCATTTATCCCTAATTGCCCAATGGATATTTAACGAGTGGGGACATTATAATCCTGGCTCTAGCCTAGACAGAGCTAAATCAAAACTGAGTGAGCATTTGAATAAAGATAGCTTGCCAATCACATTTATTGCGTTAGAAAATAACCAGCCAGTCGGAACCTGTTCACTTAGAATAAATGACGGTATACGCCCCGATTTAGCCCCATGGTTAGGATCTTTGTATATAGAGCCTAACGCTAGGGGTAGAGGACTAGGCGAAAAATTAATTGATTCTGTTATCAGTAAAGCGCGCAGCATGAAATACCCAAAGCTCTATTTGCTTACTTTTGACGCTACTTTACCAAATTGGTATAGAAAACTAGGGTGGTATGGGATCGGTGCAGATGTGCTTAATGGTCATCCTGTTAATGTGATGGAAAGAGCGATTTAAATAAAGTATGAGGGATGAAATAAAATAATGATTGAATCAAGAGAGTTGGTATCCTACTGGGATAATGCATGGAATTTAAAAGATTCGATTGAGGTAAATCCCTTTGCAGAAGCAGCGCTCAAAATTGTAAAAAGTGAAAACAAAAAAACTCTTCTTGATTTAGGGTGTGGAAACGGGATCGATTCACTTTATTTTCATCAGATGGGGCTATCTGTTACCGCAATTGATTTGGCGCAAAAAACTATTGATTCTCTAAAGCACAAGCATTCAGAAATTGCTTGGTATTGCCAAGATATTAAAGATCCCATTCATTACATTCCTAAACAAGATGCGGTATATGCCCATCTTAGCTTGCATTATTTTGAAGATGACGTAACGGCTAAAATATTTCGCAATATTGATGAGATTTTAAATGAAGATGGATTGTTATTTGTAAAATGTAAATCGACAAAAGATCCGCTTTTTGGGATGGGTAATCACCTTGGAGGTAACCGTTACCATCATGGGCATACTCGAAATTTTTTCACGGTAGGCTACATGATGCAGAATTTGAAACGTTTTAGCATAATCTCGATTCGAGAAACCAGTCACCGCTACCATGGCGAGGAAAGTGCTTTCATAGAAGCGATCGCGAGAAAGAAGTAAGCCGGCAAACAAATAATATAATTAAATTGACCTTTAATAAAATTAAAATAAATATTGATATTATTAAAATCATCATTATACTTTCGTGTATGAATAGACATAGGTTAATGATGAGGTTAAATAATGCCGCAAGTTCTTCTTAACAATGGCAGTACGTTTTCTTATCCCGCTTCTTGGAAGTGTGAAGAACTTGAAGGGCGAGTAAAATTACTGGGTCCAGAATCGGATTTTAGTGTGAATTGTTTAGTTCTTCCCACCGTTGAACAGGTTGCGGAAAAAGCCTGGCAACAAGTATACCCTCATTTTGATTTAAAGGTTGCTCAGCAGTTGTCTCTTCCAAGCGTTTGGCTAGGTGGCTTTTGGGAAAGTGGGCAGCAGATTGTTTATGACATTCCACTAAGTGAATCCAGAACAGTGATGGCGCTTGTTCGAAATTATCAAAATCAAGCTTATATATCGCTCATTGAAGCCACCAATGCCGCATTACAGCGTCGTGGTGCTGAATTAGGGCAAATCATGGGAAGCTGGAAACCACATGGCGCTCAAGAACAAAGCTTGAAGGAGGGGGAGCCTAGGCAATGGAGCGAAGAGCAATTTAAGGATTTTGATAAGTTTATTGAATTGGGAATGGAACAATTAAGGATCCCAGGTTTTGCCATTGCCATTGTGCATAGAGATGGGAAAACACTGTTAAGTAAAGGTTATGGGGTGAAAAAATTAGGTTCCTTAGAGTCAGTAACCCCTGATACGCTTTTTATGATTGGCTCGACAACCAAAGCCTTAACGACATTGATGATGGGTGTTTTGGTTGATCAAGGAAAGTTTACATGGGAAACGCCAATATGTGATGTGCTGAGTAACTTTAAACTGAATGATCCATTTCTTACACGACAAATGAACGCCAGGTTAACGGTGAGTGCTTCAACAGGGATGCCGCGCCGTGATTTTGATTTTATATTCAATTACAGCACTCCTGAAGAAAGATTAGCGCAAATGGGTGAAATGAAGCCAACAACGGCATTGGGTGAAACTTTCCAATATTCGAATTTACTGTTTATGGTGGGCGGGTATATGGCGGCTCATGCCTACGTTCCATCTAAATCCCTAACAGATGCTTATGCCTATTCGATGGAAGAACTTGTTTTAAAATCGTTAGAAATGAATCATACAACCCTCAAGGCAAGTGAGGCGCAAACAAATGGTGCAGCTAGCCCTCATTCCTTTGATATTCATGGTGAGCTCACTGAAATTCCTGTAAATATAGAACAATCTTGCGGCAGTATTGCACCTAGTGGAGCAGTTTGGTCCACCGTTAAAGATATGTCGCAATACTTGCTAGCAGAACTAAACCAGGGCGAGCTAAACGGCAAACGTATTATCAGTGAAAAAGCACTTCTTGAGCGACGTAAACCCGGTATCAAAATGGGAGAAAAAACTTCTTATGGTTTAGGGCTCATTATTGGTGAAGAACAAGGGTTGCAAGTGATAAGCCACGGCGGTGGTACGATGGGGTTTGCAAGCGATCTTTTCTTTTATCCAGAAAAGGGTATTGGTGTGGTCATGATGACCAATAGCCGCTATGGCCATCCATTTTTGAGTGCTGTAAAACAAAAATTTCTAGAGCTTACTTTTGGTGCAAAAATACAATCCGAAGAAATTTTGAATATCAGTCTGAGTCAACAAACTGAAATATTAAAAAAAGTGCGAGAAGATGTCACGCTTGAACAAGAAAAATTGCAGTGGATCAAAGCCTTTGAGGGAGAATTTACTAATCAACACCTGGGTGAAGCTAAGATTACCCAAACACCACAAGGTTTTGAAATAGCCTGTAAAGAGTGGAAATCACGCCTTGGCGCGCAAGTGGATCAAAATGGCGTGCGATATTTAGTCTTACTTGATCCGCCATTTCCAGGGTTATTGAAATTACAGGCAAAGGATTCGGGGGATCTATTTTTAGATGCGGGGCAGGAGCAGTACCAATTTAAAAAAAAAGATCTATAGAGAATGAATTTAGCCGGAGTATTTTGATTGCAAAACAACACTATGATAGTGAAAAACAAACCAAATCTGAAAATAATGAAGAAAAAGATGACAAAAAACCAAGAAATAAACGATGGGTAAAATAATCACCCAATGCCCTTCATGTGGTAGTGCCTCACCGGAAGTGGTTAAGATTTGTTGTGCTGATTGTCATACAACCTTTGAAGGCAAGTTTGAGATCCCAGCACTTCTGAAACTTTCAGAAGAAGAGCTTAATTTTATTATCGATTTTGTGAAATGTTCAGGCAGCTTAAAGGAAATGGCAGCGAGGCAGAAAATATCCTATCCAACGTTACGTAATAGATTGAATGAATTGATTGAAACGCTCGAAAATATTGATCTTAAACGTAATGGATCTAAAGAAGAGATCTTGAAACTCTTAGAAGAAGGTAAAATTTCAGCAAAAGATGCAGCAAAGATGCTGCATAAACTATGAGGTTATCATGGCAAGTGAAAATGAAAGACTGGCAACTTTGCTGAAAGAAAATAAAATCACCCAAGATGAGTATAAATTATTATATAAAGCGCTTGAGAAACCCTCAAGCGTTCGATTTGTTTTAACTTTGCTGATTAATCCTTATCAAAAAATAGCAGGACTCTGGGCCTTTGTCATAGGGATTGGGATCATTTTAATTATCAGTTATTTAGGGTCTATCGCTAAAATATATTTTCCAGGATTGCTGGGTATTTTAAACGCGTCGATGATAAAAAGTCCGAAAATGGGTACTGATTTTCTTTTTTTACTTTATCAGAATACTGTGATATGGGCCGTTTTGACAGGACTTTTTATCCTAGCTGCCAAGTTCCTCCAGCAAAAAGGAGTAAGAATCATCGATTTTATGGGAACGGTCGCTTTGTCGCGCTTTCCGTACTTAATCTTAACTGGGTTTCTTGCGCTGATGCGAACCGTCAATCCACGGTTCATGGATGTGGGCATGGAGCAGGGGTTACAGCTGAAGCCATCGATTCTCGCTGTTATATTTAGCTCGGTTGTGATTATTTGTGCTGTTTGGCATATCGTTACTTATTTGTATGCTTTGAAGGAATCCTCTGGTTTGAGCGGCAAAAAGTTATGGATAAGTTTTATTGCTTGTATTTTGATTGGGGAGATAATCGCTAATTTTATTACGATGATGCTTGTTTCAAACTGATGATAACAATGTGTATATGCTCTCATTTAATGGGCTTATGAATGTTAATATAAGATCATAACTTAAAGGTGCAATATCAGTAATCATAATTGAAATAGATAGGGCCAAAGCATGCCTCAGACGCAAGATTTCATCAGGGGACTACAACTAGCGATAAGAGATGCAGAGCTTCCAGAATTTTGGGAAGATTATTCTGATGAAAGTCCATGCACATTTAAAGAGGTCTTAAATAAATATGCAGATTACTACAATAGCTTTAAGTCTAGTGATAAACAGAACCAGTTAAAAAGTCTTTTTTGGAAACAAATTAAAGCTGTTGGTACTCCTATAATTGAGGATGCTCCAGATAATAAAAGTATGGTTTATTTTCTTTTGTCACGTGATGATTTGAAAGAGAGTACTGAAAAGCCAGGCCAAAAAAGGGATGTCTATTTGCAAGGTGACTTTCACGGATATGGGTCGACACTAAAAAAAGAGCAATTACTAGAACAATTTGAAAATACAGATATCATGTTTCATAGCGATCCTATGCCTAAGGGTGCATTAGTTACTTATTACTATGTACAACTTGAGCCTAGTCATGGTGATAAGCCCGCGACATACTTCTATGGTGATATTGCTTATCAGCCACCATCATTTTTTCCTGTGACACCAGAAGTACAACCTGAAAACAAGCCGGCCAGTAAATCAAAAGAAGAAATCGCTATGGTTAGTAACCTTTTTTGGGGTGAAGATAGTGTACTGGTAGATGAGTATTGTAAATTTCATAAATCTTATGATCAAAATTCAGGATTTTTCTACGCTGACTCTAAAAAATCCGTGGCTGATTTAGGCTTCCCTGTTAGGATGAAAGGGGATAATGGATTCTTTGGCAGTTTTTTTGCAGATAAAGTAAAGAGTGCTAGCCTTGTATTGGCTAGTAAAAACGACAAGGTAATTGATTATCCTGAGAATCAAGTTGATCTAGATAAATGCTCGCGAAGTATTTTAGTGTTTGCACCAGAGGATAAAAAAGCAATAGAGAATGTTGTTATAATTTATGATGGTAGATTTTATCAGCTTGGTAATACTCAAGAGCGCCTTGAAAATTTATTTGATCACAATACAGTTGTAGTTTATGTAAACCCAGAAAAAGGTATTGAAGAAGAGGCTAAAGAAAGTGGGGTTCAATTTGATACTGCAGACTCTTTGCCTGGAATGAATGAGAGAACTGTAGATTTGAAGCACCGAGTCGACGAATATGCAAAGTTTATTCATAATGAACTCCTACCGGAATTAGTTAAGCGCGGGTTTGAGATTCCTGACGATCCTAGCAAGCGGGTTTTAGTCGGATCTAGCCTCGCTGGAACAGCCAGTATTTATATGGGTATGAAGTATCCTCAATGGTTTGGGAAAGTTGTTGCTCAATCACCATCCATAGCAAATAGAGAGAGGTTAGAAGATTTTGTCAAACTAGGTCAAAAACCACCACCACCAGAAATATATTTAAGCTGTGGTCAATTTGAGTGCCCAGAGCATGCAAGAAACTTGGGTCTCCCTTTTGCTAAAGAATTAGAAGAAAAACTTAACATTAGATTACATATCAACCCGTATGGCCACCAGATGGAAGGGTGGAGTCCGGATTTAGAAAAATCGTTGTCTACCTTGGGGCTTATAGCTGTGCCTTTAGCTAAAGACAATTTGATCCCAGCTATTTCAGTTGCTACAGTCTCATCAACAGGTGAAATCACTACAAAAGCTAAAGGTGTCACGAGTAATAGTGATCCTGAGCAAGTAACCGATCAAACAATCTTTGAAGCAGCATCATTAAGTAAGCCTGTTTTTGCTTATATTGTTTTAAAAATGGTCGAAAGGGGTGAAATCGATTTAGATACGCCCTTAATTGAAATTTTAGAAAAAAAGTTTGGTAAAGAAGATCCTAGAGCGCAGTTTGGCCCACCTTTCCCTGAAATCCGTGATCATGAAAATTATAGAAAATTGACGGCTAGAATGTTGTTATCACATCAAGCAGGATTACCTAATGAATTTAATCCTCCTGATTTTAGATTTATAGCTGATGCAGGTAAAGGGTTTGATTATTCAGGCGAAGCGTATCGCTTTTTAATGGAAGTGATAGATAAAGTTGCATCCCCGAAATCAGTAGAGATCCTTGCTCAAGAGGAATTTAAAAAAATTGGAATGGAACATAGTAGTTTTATTAGACCAAATACTGCAAATATTGCTTTGGGTCACCATTCAGATGGAAAAACAGACGAAAGACAACATTTTTATGGGATTCACCCAGCTGGTTCATTGCATACCACTGCAGAGGACTATGGAAAATTCTTAAGAGCTTGTGCAAACGATGATTTTGTTAGAAGAGAAATGTTTTCACCCTGCGTGACTACACTGGCAGGTGATAATAAAGGCAAAAATCAGGGCGTGCCTGAAGGTATTTTGAGTAAAATAGCTTGGGGTTTTGGCATAGGATTACAAAAGAATACAGATGGTTCAACGACAGCGTTTCATTGGGGTGATGGAAGCGGAACATGTAGAAACTTTGCAGCAATTAACCTCTCAACCAATCAGGCAGTTGCCTGTTTTACCAATAGTGCTAATGGTCCTTTAGTTTTCCGCCAAATTTGCGAGCCTATTGTAGGTAATTTAAGTACAGTGTCTCACTGGCTTACAATACGAGAAGGATTGCCCAGGCCCAACTTACCTGCAATTGATTATCAAACGAATATAATAGATTTTGATCAAGAAGATTCAGGATGGAGAAGATTTTTATCTTCTAATTCTCAACCCACGCCAGAGCAATTTAGGCAAGCTGGGGATTCAATTAGAAGATATTTCGAGCAAAATTTGAATCGAGGGGTCGCACCTGAAAAGCAGGCGGCTTGGGAATTTTCTCTTAATTTTCATGCCTTTCAAATGTATGCAAATTGCAATGATTTGGAAATGATGCAGAAATTTATTAATCAATCTGTTGATCAATTCAAGGCCATGAGCGTAGACGATATTGAAGAACTAAAGAAAGCATATGGTCCAACAGTGAAACCCTATTTAGAAGCAACGATGTTATTTCTTGGTAATTCAGACAATAAAAAACAATTGCTTGAGAGAAAACTTGATGAAATCCTACAGGTTCCCATCAATGATTATCCTGATGGTAGTAATGTCGTCTTTTTTGCAGGTAGGGTTCATGATATGGTTAACAATCATGATAAATCATACGACTATATTTTTAGTTTACCCACAAAATTGCCTCCATTAATAAGTGCTTCTGATTGGGTGCCAGCATGTACTCCTCAAGATGTTAGTAGATATAAAGAAGTTGAAAAACAACCTATTCCTAGAACTTTTGTCACCCAGTTTCAAAGCCAAATGGACAAAAGTAAGCGGGAAAAGCAAGAACAAACGACACATGATGTTAAAGATAACATTCAACATGATACGGGCGCTAGAACCAAGAAATTTGATCAGTAACTGTAGTAATTAATATGGATTGAGTTACACATGGACCCCATAATGGTATTTAGTTTTATAATGATTTGTGCAGTGCTTTATATTTTCGATAAAATCCTTCTTTGGTTAGAAGAAAAAGGTCTTTTATATTACCGCAAGCGTAAATCCGATCGTTCTGGTCTTATTGGCAACACGCTGCTTGAGCTGCAAAATATCTTTAATCCAAGCACTCAAAATGTCATTGAAATGAAACAAAATAGTGAAGTCAAGCAATGTAAAAACAATACGGATAAAGATGAAAATTAAACACCAGCTTTAAATCGAAACATGATCATGGGGAAGGGATCAGGGTGTTCAGCTGTTTTAAGCTGTTCGCTAGTCATGTTCATTTCATGAAAGTTATTGTGTGTGTATTCGCTGATAACTTTACGCCAAAATGCGATCGCTCTGGTATTTTGTGGGATAGCGCCAACAGACCATTCGCCTTGGAAATGATTAAATAGCTGCTTGGCAATTTTTGCGCCAATGCCGCTTTGTTGAAATTTTGCAACGATAAAAAACTGGCCCATATTCCAATTGACTTCGGGCAGAACTTCTAATTGATCAATTAAAGCAAAACCAGCTAATTCTCCATGCATTTTAATTAAAAAGGCATGGTTGTTCTTTTTTTCAAAGTAATCCCTAAAGTCACGGCATTCATAGAGACCATCGCTTGGGAATTCCCAGCCATCAAATGATTGGCCACAAAAGCGGGATATATCATAGGCATAAAAGCGTGCCATATTTTGGATAACAGGATAATCTGCAATGGTTGCAGGAATGAGTTCAGGTTCAATTTTGGAATACTGATTTGTCATATAAGTTGAGCAACTTGATTTTCAATCTGCTTGTTAAAATTACTTTGTTAAAAATAAAGCAAAATCAGTATATCATCGGCTTAAAAATATCAAAATTTTAAAATTTGTAAGGCAAGCACGGAGTCACATGTTAAAACAACCTCCATTTAAGTTAATAGACTTAACGCACTCCTTGAGTCCTGATATTTCTAGCTGGGATGGTGATTGCGGATTTCAGCATCATCTCCATCATGACTACTTTCCCGCAAGCTTGTATCAGTTTCGAACACATAAAATACAAATGAATGAGGGGATGGGTACGCATATTGATGCGCCAGCACATTGTATTGTTGGGGGAAGAACCATTTCTGATCTTGACGTCAATGAACTCATAGCGCCATGCGTGGTAATTGATGTTTCAAAAGTGGCAAGTGAAACGTATATTGCATCTCTTGCGGATGTCAAAGCTTTCGAGGACAAGTATGGATTAATCGAAGATGGGAGCTTTGTCATTTTCTACACAGGATGGGATAGATATTGGCAGCAACCAGAAAGATATAGAAATGGTTTGCTGTTTCCAAGTGTTTCAATTGAGGCGGCACAGTTCTTATTAGATGAGCGAAAAATTTTGGGTCTTGGCATCGATACATTATCACCAGACAATCCCCAAAATGGTTATCCCGTGCATAAAGCAGTTTTGGGCTCAAATAAATATATAGTCGAAAATGTTTCTAATGCAGCGAGCTTGCCACCTAAGGGCAGCTTTAGTTTGTGTTTGCCAATTAAGATTAAAAATGGCACGGAAGCACCGATGAGATTAGTTGGAATAATTTGCAATGCCACAGTTTAGGTTAACCCAAAAATTTTCCAAAGATTTAAAAATCAAAATCCTTGATGAACCATCAAGCAACTTGGCTTATCTGGATGATTGGTTCATTGATGTTATCCGAATAGATCGAAAAAAGGTAGCGTTTGTTACCCATGCAAATACTTTGCTATCCTTTTTGATTCCTTATAGCCATGTTGGTGGTGCGAGTAAAGTTGCATTAGCAATAAAAGATAAATTAATTAAATTTGTTGTTGATAATAAATTCCCCCAATATCAAGAACAAATAGAGGCGATTTTTGATAAAGATATCCTATACTGCAAAACAAAAGATCGTAGTGTTTTGGGGCATATGAACGACTTCAAAGTTTTTATAGAAGGTTATACGTATAAAGTACCTTTTGATAAAATTGATTGGGATGCGATGATGGTTCAATTAAATAATACACTAGCCGGTGATTCAAAAGGTGGATATAACAGACCTATTGAATTGATGCTGGCTTTTTTAAGAAGGAGTATCAAATCACCTTATGATGCTTCTAACGTTATCATGTTTCCAAAAGAAAAGAAGTAAAGGGCAAAAGAAATCATGTTTTTCTATGCAACATCAAGCCGATTCACTGGCAATTTAAAAATACGGCCGTTTTCCGATACAAATAATCCCAAATGGTTAGAACTAATGGCTAAATGGGTGGAAGACAAGTGGGGTTATATCAGAGGATTTCCAGGTCTGGAGTATAGGAAGGGCGCAATTACTGCCATTCAAAGTCATTTTTATGTTATTACCTATGGGGAGCCACAACAGTTAATAGGAATGTTTGCCCTGTTTGATTATCACTCGTTTAGCTCGAAGATTAATGCTAAAGAATTAATGTACGTTTACCTTGAAGAGAGCTTTAGAGGGCTTGGGATTGGAAAACACATTATAGAATCAGCCAAGAAAATAAGTGAAAGCCAAGGAGCAAGCATGGTTGTGTTGGATACATTGAATCCAAATTTAAATCACTTCTATGAAAGATGTGGCGCTAAAGTGATTTGTGAAGGCCAATTGTTAAAGCATCCTACAACAGTATTAAGAATGTAACTCTTAAGGATAATCTAATATGTTTAAAAAAGTCGCTTTTACGATGTATCCTGTTGAAAACATGGAACGTGCCAGAAACTTTTATGAAAAGACGCTTGGCCTGACTTTAAGCAAAGTATCAGCAAATGGTGCATGGATTGAGTATGATTTACCAGGCGGGGGTTGTTTTGCAATTACCACATTAGCGCAGGGTGTCAGTCCAAGCCACAATTCAGGTGGCAGTATTGCTTTTGAAGTCGAAGATTTAGATGCATTAGTTGCAAAACTGAAAAAAGAAGAGGTTAAATTCAAGCTGGATGTTTTTGCGTCTCCTGTATGTCGAATGGCGGTTATAATCGATTCTGAAGGCAATGCATTAACGCTTCATCAGATTAAAAGAGATTAATGAGGGTTTGATGTAGTGCTTCGGGAAGCTGAAATTGGACAAAAAATAAAAAAGCATGGTGTATTAACCTACCAAGATGCCTTAATTTTTGTTAACAAATTACCGTATGGTAGAAATCAAAGCACAACGATCACCTGTGTGATTGAAGAGAAACGGGGTACATGTAGTACTAAACATGCCTTTTTAGCTGCACTTGCCGAGGAAAATGAACTTCCTGTTAAGCTCATGTTTGGTTATTACCTTATGAACAATCAAAACACCCCGGCGATAGGTAATACTTTGGAAGGGTATGGATTGCCTTTTATTTTAGAAGGGCATTGTTATTTGAAAATTCAGGGACAAATTATAGATGTCACATTTCCAGATTCGATAAAAACGGAACTGGGCTTTGATATTATTGACGAGCAAGAAATTTCACCCTTTGAGTTATATCAAAAACCATTTAATCACAAAGAAAAGCTCAAGGCGTGGCTTAAGGACAATCCAGGATACCCAGAGCAAGATTTAGGTAAGCTATGGAAAATCAGAGAATCATGCATCAAGGCGGCTGCCGATCACTATTTAAAATAAGAAAAAACTTATGAACTATGAATGTGCACAGAGCACTAAAGAAGAACAAGAATACCTTGATAATCGATTAGGTGACTATAACGCTGAACAAGTTCCTACTACACAACAACCACTTGTCGTTCCGCTTAATTATTGCCTCAAAGATAATGGTAAAATCATTGCAGGCATCAATGCAGATATGTATATGTGGAATATTTTATATATTGCGATTTTGTTTGTTGAAAAAGATTATCGCCACCATAAGCTAGGATCTTTTTTAATAAATAAAGTGGAATCAGAGGCCAAAGCATTAGGCGCTAAATTAGCTCATACCGATACCTTTGAATTTCAAGCAAAAGAATTTTATCTCAAGCATGGGTTTGAGATCTTCGGTATTCTTGAAGATTGTCCAGAAGGACATAAGCGGTATTATTTAAAAAAGAAACTAAACGATTAGGAAAAGAATGGCGAATTTAGCTTCACAAGACTACAAAATTATCGAAAGTACAAAAGATGAAATTGACTGGGTAGAATCTCAAATTAACAACTATAATAAAACGCTGCTCGCTTTTCCCGGTGAGCCTGAAACATCTTTAAATTTTTACGTTAAAGATAATGACGAAATTATTGCTGGCATTAACAGCTGCTTCTATTTTGGAGAATTTGTTTACGTCAATGTGCTTTACGTTAAAGACGAATACAGAGGAAAGGGGTTTGGTAGCATATTGTTATCGAAAGTGGAAGAAGAAGCTAGGAAAAAAGGTGCCAAACTTTCGCAATTGCATGCATTTGAATTTGATAATGTGAAAGATTTTTATTTACGGCATGGATATGAGATTTATGGCGTTATGGACGATTGTCCAGCAAAGTTTAAACAATATTACTTTAAAAAGCATTTAATATGATTAATAACACAATAATATATTTAATTGGCTTTGCTGGCACAGGGAAGCTAACGATTGCTAAAGAAATTATTGCAAAAACCAATATGAAATTGGTTTCAAATCATTTAATCAATAATCCAGTATTAAGTCTTATTCATGCTGATGGTAAAACGCCCTTGCCAGCTGAAGTTTGGCAAAATATAGCGAAAATTAGAGATGTTGTTTTTGATGCAGTAGCTCACTTATCACCAGCGGAATATAGCTTTATTTTCACCAATGAGCTGATTGAGGGAAATGAAATTGATTTAAAGATTTACAGAAAAATAGAAAGCATTGCAGCTCAAAGAGGCAGCAAATTTTTACCAATCAGACTAATCTGCGAAGTAGATGAGCTTTGCAAAAGAGTGGTATCTGAAGAACGAAAAATCAATCATAAAATGATCGATGCGGATGCGGCGCGACAGCAATTTATCAAAACAAAGGTTTTAACACCAGATCATTCAAATACTTTTACATTAGATGTGACCCATATAACAGCAAAACAAGCAGCTGATGTTATTTTGAAAAGGTTAATTGAGAATAAATGAGTTCAGAAATAAATAAGATTGATAAAGTCCTTGTTCGAAGTTTATTGGCATCTCAGTTCCCACAATGGAAAGACTTACCTGTTGAACCAGTTGCGAAAAGCGGATGGGATAATCGAACCTTTCACTTGGGCAAAAAAATGCTTGTGCGCATGCCGAGCGCTGAAGAGTATGCCTTTCAGGTTGAAAAGGAACAACATTGGTTACCTAAATTGGCGCGATTGTTGCCTTTGGAGATCCCAAGCCCTTTAGCGATGGGTGAGCCGGGGGAAGGTTATCCATGGAAGTGGTCAATTTATCGCTGGCTTGAAGGAGAATCGGCTACAAAGGCATTAATAGGCAATATGGACGAGTTTGCAGCAAATCTAGCAGGTTTTCTGCGTGCGCTACATGCCATAGATTCAACAAGTGGACCAAAGCCTGGGCCACATAACTTTTATCGTGGCGGCGACCTGTCGACATATGATACCGAGACCAGACAGGCTATTGATGTCTTGAAAGGCACAATCGATGTGGGTTTGGCAACTGAAATATGGGAAGCGGCGATTGCTACCCATTGGCAATATGATCCAGTTTGGATCCATGGCGATGTTAGTGTTGGTAATTTATTGGTAAAGGAAGGGCGCTTGAAGGCCGTAATTGATTTCGGTCAATTAGGTGTTGGTGATCCTGCCTGTGATCTTGCCATTGCGTGGACTTTATTTAGGGATGAAAGTCGTGAAATCTTCCGCGAGAAGCTATCACTTGATGCCAATACTTGGGCACGAGGTCGGGCTTGGACGTTATGGAAAGCGTTGATTGTTGCAGCAGGTATTACAGATTCAAATGCAGCTGAAGCTGCTGAATCGCTGCGCATTATTGATGAAATAATTGCTGATCATGTTCTGGAGAAATAATGGATACAATTGAATACACTATTGATCAAAATCCGAAGCCAGAAGATGACAAGGTATTGCGTGAAGGCATCGTTAATTTCAACAGAGAAGTGATAAAGGAAAAGGCAACTCATTTTAATGTGTATGCCAAAGATAATAACCAAATTGTCGGCGGAGCGATTGTTTGGGAGCACAGCGATGCCCTTTACATTGATGTTTTATGGCTCGATGAAAGTTATCGAAAAAGAGGAATAGGGACCAAAATTATTTCCATGATTGATAGGGTCGCTTTAGATAAAGGGATTCGAAAGATCTTTGTTGACACTTATGCGTTTCAAGCTCAAGAATTCTATCAAAAACATGGATTTAATAGCATTGGGACAATACAAGGATATCTGCTGGGCTATGATCGTGTCTTTTTGAGAAAAGATTTATAGGTGAAAAGATGCCATATGAAATTAAACTTGTTGAAAATCCGGATGCTAAAGAAGTTCAAATTTTGAACCAAGGAATTATGGATTATGCTAAACAAGTCAAAGGTTTTGGACCAATACGATTTTTTGGCTTTTTTGTTCATGATGAAAGCAACCAAGTTGTAGGAGGGTGTCAATGTGACATGCTCTATGGTTGCTTGTACATTGGGAGTTTATGGGTAAGTGAAAGTTTAAGAGGCCAAAGATATGGTACCAAACTTATGCAGTCAGCAGAGAATTTGGCAAAAGAGCAAGACTGCAACTTTATTGCAGTCAACACAATGAACTGGGAAGCACTCGAATTTTACAAAAATATGGGTTTTTATGTAGAATTTGTAAGGCATGGGTTTATTGGCGATTCAATATTTTATTTTTTAAGGAAAGATCTAAACTCAAACACACCTACTTGATCAGTGGGTAATAAGTTTGTTAAATATATTTGGAAAAAGAACGTCATGAATAACTCTGTCCCTATTACTTATTCCATTATAGATAAGCAGTATTTATTACAAATAGTGCAAAATCGTTATGCCGTGGGTAATCTGATAAACATTCAATTTCATATTAGAAGTTTAAATGATTCCTATTTAATAAAAACAAATGAGAATCGATATATTTTGCGTGTATATCGTAAATGGCAATCTTGGGATGATGTCGGTTTTGAAGTGGATTGGATTGCATACCTCAACCATCAAAATATTAAAACAACACAATTAATTCCACAAAAGGATGGCACATTATTTTTTTCGATTGATGCTCCAGAAGGGCATAGATCTCTTGCTTTATTTTTGTATGTAGAGAATATCAGTCATCGTCCTTTGACTAAAAGTACGGCTTATACAAGCGGATTGGCGCTTGCGCAATTACATCAGGCATCTTTACCGTTTAAATCTCAATATAATCGATTTTCTTTAGAGCAATCTCATCTGATCGACGAGCCATTAAAAGGAATAGATAGATGGTATCAACAAACATCATTAAAAGAACAATTACCCATTATTCATCAATATGCCCTTAGGGCTAAGAAATGCTTAAATTCTCTCACCAAAAACCCTCAAGAATATGGCCCATGTCATGGAGATACTCATTTTGGAAATGTTCTGTTCACAGAACAAAATGAAGCTATATGGATGGATTTTGAATGCTGTGGCATGGGATGGTGGGTATATGATCTCGCATGCTTCTATTGGGCGTTAAAAATTAAATGGGCGGGTTGGAGTATTGAATATCAGGATCCAGATGACATCATTTGGCAAGCCTTTATAGATGGTTATCAATCTATAAGATCTATCGACCAGCACCAATGGCAAGTCTTTCCTGATTTTGTCATTGCTCGTGGCATTTGGGCTCTTGGTTTACATCCCAATAATATTGATGATTGGACTACTCAAACTATGGATGATAGTGGGGATTTTTTCTTAAAACATCTTGAACTATTTAAAACATTGAGTTCGTAAGCAGATCAGACGTATTAGTAAGAAATGCTTGATTTATAAGTCTCTTAAACTGCAAATATGATCTAAGTAAATCCCTATCATCCTTTAAAAGTTACCTTCTATCTTAGGAGACACTTTCGATATTGACGAGATCCAATATCTATGCTTAACTGTGGTCATTATTCTTCCTATAGGTGTGAAATGAAAAATATCTCTCGATAAGCCCATAAACAAGGGCAACAGGCAAGCCGAAAGGCTTCGTTGTTTGATTTAAATCGAGAGAGTTTTTATGTCACATCCATCTATTTACTTAGATCATGTCAGTTTTATTCTGCCCCATAAGGTTTGTTTTGAAAATTTCACTGCAAACATTATCTCTGGGAATCGTATAGCCATTATTGGCCAAAATGGTGTGGGCAAATCCACGTTGCTACGCGCCATTCAAGGCAATATCAGCATCGAAGGGAATATACACAGTCCTAAAGACATCCGCTTTGGCTATGTACCCCAAATCATTGAGACTGAAAGCAAAAGTGGGGCAGAGCGCTTTCATTTAGCCTTAACTCAAGCATTGGCGGTTAATCCGAACGTGTTATTACTGGATGAGCCAACCAATCACTTAGATCTTAAAAATCGGAAGGCATTATTCCGCTTGATCGACAAATTTGAAGGAACAATCGTGCTTGCTTCGCATGACGAGGAACTGTTGTCTAAAATGGAACTCTTTTGGCATATCGATCAGGGGCAGATTAACGTTTATAACGAAAGCTATGAAGCATTTCAGCTTAAAAGAAAAATGGAGTACCGACAGCTATTAGATGAAGTAGATCAGCTTAAACAGCAAAAAAAAGCATTACATGTATCATTGATGAAAGAGCAAGCAAGAGCCAAGCAAAGTCGCGAAAAGGGGTTTAAGAGCATCGATAATCGCAAATGGCCAACCATTGTGAACAAAGCCAAAGCGGATCGCTCAGCTAAAACCACTGGACGCAAAAGAGCCAGCATTGATACAAAAAAGCAAAATTGTATTGAAAGACTTAATAGATTAAAGCAACCCGAGGTAATTATTCCAACATTTAACCTTTCTACTGACAGGTTAAGCGAAAAAGTAATTATATCTGTGAAAAATGGTGAGGTGTGTTACCCAAATAAAACCATAATTAAAGACATTCATCTTTCAATATATGGTACTTCTCGAGTGGTTATTGCGGGTAGCAACGGTTGTGGTAAATCAACGATGCTAAAAGCGATAATAGCAGATCCCTCGATTGATAAAAAAGGTCAATGGATGTCGCCGACGCTTGAATATTGTGGTTATTTAGATCAGCATTTTCAAAACCTAACAAATGATAAATCGGTATTTGAAACGATATATGATGCAGTTGATGACTGGTCAGAAAGAAAAATAAGAGATCACTTGGCAACATTTTTGTTTTTTAAAAATGAAGAAGTAAATATGTTAACTCAACATCTATCTGGTGGCGAAAAAGTGCGCTTAAGTCTCGCACTCATTGCTGCTAAAACGCCACCATTGTTGATCTTAGATGAGGTCACCAATAACCTTGATATAGAAACAAAAAACCACGTCATTCAAGTCTTGCAGAGATATCCTGGGGCCCTAATCGTGGTATCACATGATCCCCATTTTTTAAATTCGATTAACCTGACCGATTGCTATGTAATTAAAGAGAGTGAGCTCATAGCAAAAAAATATGGCAATCTATCAAACTAACAACATAGAGGTACCAATGAAAGCAAATTATTTATCTGAGCCCAATTTATACAACGAATGCATGTTGCTTATGGATTCCTGTTTTCCTGGCGTTAAGGTGATGGCTGATAAAGGAAAAATGCACAATGCGCATTGGGACAAAAGTTCTACGCCCTTTATTATGAGACAAAATCATGAGGTTATAGCGCATTTAGGTATATTACCCTTTGAATTTATCATTCAAGAAAAGCACTATCAAGGTGCAGCGCTACATGGTATTTGTACTAAACAAGAATTTAGGCGAAAAGGGCTCTTCAGACAGTTGATGCAGGAGGCGCTTGAATATGTGAGGCAACACTTTTATTTTGCTTTTATGTTCACAGATAAGCCCTATTTGTATGAGCAATTCGGTTTTAAGGCAGTAAAAGAATACGACTTCATTTATGATTATACTCCCCAAAATAATCAAAATAATAAAGTGAGAATGCTTGATTTGGATGATTCGCGCGACTTGGCTCTTTTACAAAGTCATTATCAAAATAGAATCCCACTTTCAAAAGCAGTTAGCATCATTAACGAAACGACCGTTGCCACGCTTAATGCATTGCACATGCCAGTTTATTATCTTGAAGATTACGATGTCTTGGTTGTGTATCAAATGAAAGATCACATTTTGTATGTGAAAGATATCATTGCAATAAAACCTTGTGATTTAAATTCTATATTAAATTGTATAGGGAATGATGCCACAAAGATTATCTTACAATTCATACCGGATCGATTCTTAACACTCCTTTTTAATCCAGTTGAGGCTTTAACAGATGGTTGCATTATGATTTCACAAGATTTTGATTTGAAATGCGATTATTTTCGCTATCCTGAACCCCAGCGTTGTTAGGTGAAATAATGAATAAACAAACTATAAATAGGCAGTATTTTATTTTAACTGGTGCAATGGGATCTGGAAAATCGACGCTACTAAAAGCGCTTCATAATTTAGGTTATCAAACCATTGGAGAGCCGGCTAGAGAAATTATTGCAGAGCAACGCGAAATTGATGGCGAAGGACTCTACGATCGTGATCCGAGATTATTTTATTATCTCATGCTTTCCAGAGCGATATCCCAGTACAAGCAAAACAACGGATCATCCTATCCAATTATATGGGACAGAGGGATCACAGACAATATGGTAATCCCCCCAAATAGTA
>MKTN01000012.1:62075-132507 GCA_001898235.1 Gammaproteobacteria bacterium 39-13 | reverse complement strand
GCCAGGAAAACTCTATTTATGAAATGTGTCTTTTTAGGGGGAGTCTACGGATTTAGCTTAACGATATTAAACAGTTGAAAATAAATTTCTTTACTCGTAGGATATTCTTCTAATAGACCATAGAGAATTTTTTTGGCTTTGGTATGATTGAATAGAGAAATTTCATTGTATGCTTCAGCAAGGCCAGTTTCGAGGTTTAAATGCTTAACTAATCTCTTTTTGCCGCAACTATTAAGGCAATGCATACCGTATAAATAAAACATTAATAATATGCCAAAGAAAAAACCTGCTGACTGGCAAATAAAATCTACCAAATCAAATTCTGTAAGTTGCACTAATATTAATTGTAATAATATCCAACAAGGTAAAATGCAAAGCATCGGCAATGAAATAAGATCATTTTCATTAACATGCAGACGATCATCCCACCTTTGAATGCAAAATAGCGCTAGCATTATTCCCATCAAACCTGCCACACCACCGCTAGATCCAGATATAGGTATAATGCTATACGGCACTATCCAACAAGATGATGACAACATCATCATTCCTGATATCATATAACCCAATAAAAAAATGAGTTTTCCTATTCTTGCTTCAATGAAAACACCAATAATAAGGATAAAAATAATATTAAGCCATAATTGAAAAGAAGTTTCTTGAAAGAATAAACTGGTAAAAGCTGTTAAACAGGTAGGATCGGCAGGCTTAAAACCGAAACGCTGAAACGAAATCGCATTGAGAATCTTTTGATATTCTATTCGTTTATCTTGCCATTTCAGATGCATTAAACTATTTGGTTCTAAACAAGCATTATTGTTTAGACATGATTGAAAAAAGGGATCAGCACTTAGCATCCAGTATAATTCAATTTTAGAAATTTTCTCATTCTCAATATCATTGATAGAACGATAATATATTTCATTTTCCATATATTTTCTAAGAAATTTAATATAAAGTGGAAACTCAATTTTGTCTAAACCCTGATTAAAATAAAATGAAACAGCATTATTTCTATTTGTATTATCTTGCGGTTGCATCCATGCATAAATAAGAACCAGAAAAATCGCTAAAGATAATGTCGCTACAGGAAAGTAATTTTTGTTGAAACTATTCGAGAGAAAGCGGCGTGGCTTCATTTTATCTTACTGTTTACTGTTAACATTCTTAAATTGAATTATAGCGAATCATTAGGAAAAACTAAGACACACACATGGTGCAGTGCGCAGCAAAAAAGCATTTTAAACATTCCCAGGGGCTTTTTTGTTTATTCTTTTCTTATCTAAAGCATTATCATCTAAAGCAGTTACTTTTGGTTTACATCCTTCTTGATGTTTACAAAAAAGTTTAAATTGAGGTTGATACTGTTGTTGATGAGGAATGTGTTTATTGACAGGGAATGGCTCTGATTTAATCAACTTATTACTCGTAACAACCTTGTTATCACCTTTAAAAGCACAATGATAAATACTATTCATCAAAGCAAAAACAACTGTTGCCCCCAAATACCCTAAACCAATCAATGGAAAATATGCAAACAGTAATTCGGGAACAAAAGCATGCGGTAGTGGTAAAATGGGCAGTCCGAACGAAATTGTCAACGCTAAATAGATACTTAATTGAATAAAGAAATTCAGGATTAGCCAATTTTTTTCTTTTATTGAATAAGGATAATATTTCAATCTAAGATCATCTATAACAATTAACAAATATTTGCTCAATTCATTTACAACAGTTCTCAACAATCGATAGGGCATTAATGCAATAAAAAATAAATCAATAATGAATTTTAATGCAGAAAGCGGCAATGACAAAGCAATAACATAAAATGAAATTTCGTTTACATTTAATGAATTGACGCCATCTTGAAAGTTTTTCATAACCTCATTTATTTTTAAATATTCTAACTGCACAAATACCCACAAACGAGCAGCGCCATTAAAAAAATATATAATGAAGTTTGGTTGATAAGGAGATCCCTCATCAAGAGATTGCCCTTTATTTGAAACGTCTATAGTTCGTGTCTGAATTTCTCTATTTATCCACTGCAAATAGGACGTTATCGCTTGGTTATCTTTTGATTTGTCTGATAGTGAGAATAATCTTTTTCTTAATGAAATCAAAACTTGAATTTTTAATATCGATTTCAAATGTTTAGAAAAATTTATCGGTAAAAAAGCATTTAAAGGCACATCCATTTCGTTCTGACGCATGGCTTTAAAAAAAGAATTTTCGAACTCCCAAGTAATTTTATCCAACGAGTTCATTCCTAAATACAACGAAAATACCTTTTGCCTTGCTTCGGTATGTACTTCCCCTGCTTTATGAGTAAAATAAGATTTTATCAACAACAATTTCTCATATTCACTTTTACCTGAATATTCAATTTTTTCAATAAGTTTATCAACATAAGGAATAATTAACGCATAATAGACGTGCGTTATCCATATATGATTTTTAGATCTTGGAAAAATAGCAAGAAAATATGGCATCAATTCATGAGGTATTGAAATACTATTTTTTTTAGGCATGATGGGCTTCCTCAAATGAGACAGCCTTGTCATTTTATTTTGACCACACTCTAAACATAAGTATAGATTTTTCAAAAGAATAATCTACTGTAAAAAGGTTAGGTATTTGCCTGTCGTCAATTAAGAAAAAAAATCAAAATAGTCTACCTTTTTATATACCAATGTATTTCAAGCTGCAGCATTTAGAGGTTAATATGGATTACAAATTAGAAAACAAAACAGCATTAGTAACAGGCTCTACAGCAGGTATAGGTTTCTCCATCGCTAAAATGCTTGCAGATGAAGGGGTCAACGTTATCATTAATGGACGCACGGAAGAACGCGTAAACAGCGCTATTGATACAATTAAATCCTTTCGACCTCATGCTAAATTAATTCCTTGTGTCATCGATCTTAGTACGAAAGAAGGAAGCACAAAACTTTTTCAACAAATCCCGCAAATTGACATTCTCGTGAATAATCTTGGGATCTATGAAGTTAAAGCTTTTAATGAGATTACGGATGAAGATTGGTTAAATATTTTTAACGTCAATGTGATGAGTGGTATAAGACTAAGCCGGCAGTATCTACCTTCTATGCTAAAAAACAATTGGGGTCGTATTATATTTATTTCAAGTGAATCTGGTGTGCAGATCCCTATCGAAATGATTCATTATGGCATGACTAAAACAGCACAAATTGCTATTGCGCGCGGCCTTGCAGAAATGACAGCTGGCTCTGGTGTAACAGTCAATTCTGTTCTTCCGGGACCTACCCAAAGCGAAGGTGTCAAACAATTCATAGAAACGTTAGGTAAAGAACGTGCACTAACCGCAGCACAAATTGAAAAGGACTTATTTTCTAAAGATCGCCCTAGCTCATTATTGAAACGTTTAGCAACGACAGATGAAGTTGCTGCAATGGTAACATATCTTTGCAGCCCGCTTTCAGCCGCAACAAATGGTGCCGCTGTTCGGGTAGATGGTGGTGTGGTACGTTCAATTGTTTAATGCTAATTTTTGGGTCTGATAAGCGTCTTTTTATATTGATGCGCTTTCTTCAATGTAACAGTATTATCACGAAAATGAGTCTCTTTGCTTGGCGTAAAGCCTTTTGAGTTCATTGACTCATTGCTCGGGTTATGATCAATATAGCCAATCGCTGTATGAGGTAATTTTTCCTTGAGTAATTTTTCAATCTTTTCTTTAGTTTTATGATCCATTCCTGAGGTTGCTTCATCCATAAATAATATGCTTGGTTTTTTGATAATAGCAGAAATAATAGCAATGCGTTGTTTCTCTCCGCCACTGAGTTCTTTTTTCCAATCTTTAGCAACTTGAAGCCCCTCAATAATAGATGATCGCAACCCTGCTCTTATCATCAAATCAATTATTTCATTTTTTTCCTTTTTTGTTGCAAGTCTGTTTTCAGGATATAAAATGGTCTCAAGCAAAGTTCTTCCTTGATGATGAACCAAACCATCTTGAGGAATAAATTGTGCCTTCTTATTGTCAGGCAAAATAATTTCTCCCCCCTTTTTCAAGTAAGGCCAAAGATCCGCTATAGCACGTAACAAAGTTGTTTTCCCTGTTCCAGATGCAGCCTGAATGAGCGTAACTTTCCCCTTAGTTAGGGCAAAACTTGCACCTTTAATCAAAGGATCACCTTCGGTATTAAGTAAAGTCACGTTTTTTATCTGAACTTTATTGGTACCACTTTTATGCCGATGTGCTAATCTTTGCGGGTGTGATTTTTCCTTTAAATTTTCCCACGCCCCTAGTAATTCATTAAATTTTTCCATGCGACCCAGTGATACTTCACAAGTCGCAATTTGATCGTAATTCTCATTTTTCCATGTCAAAAACCTAACAACTGACTGAAAATAAGGTAGAATTTCATAAAGCACAGCTACTTTCATTTTTTGGGCAATCAGATTGGGCAAGGCTAAAATGACGGGTAAGAAAAATCCCATTTCTAAATGCAGGTTTGTAATCAGATTTAAATTTAAGCGAATTTTAGTGGCGAGTGATTTAAAAACTTCAGTATCTTTTAACGTTTCTTTTATAGAGCGATATTCAAATTTTGTTCCCCGTAAAAAAGCGATGGATTCTGCATAGGTTATGATTTCATGACTTTTTCGGTATAAAATACCTTGGGCATTCCTTGCAGCTTCTTCATATTTTTTCAATGGCTGCCCTAATGAATTGATAATGACATTAAAAAACAGTGCGTAAAAAACTGTTCCTAAAGCCATATATCCTGGAATGGCAAAATTAAGGGAAAATAAAACAACGTTAAGGGGTTCTGACAGTGTATAGAGTCCAATTAACCCTACGGCAAATAAACACATAATATTAAAAAAGTTATCAACAAGAACTGTTACTGTATTGATCAATTCAGCATTATCATAACTCATGATTTGAGCAGGATTGAGCTCTTGCTCATTCTCACCATTAGTCATTATTTTTTTAGGTACAAATTTTAATCCATAATAGGCCTTGTTTTTGACCCATTTATTTAAAAACGACTTATCCACTGCATAGGACAAAGATTTTCTGAGATGCTGAATAAATTGGTTTTTAACAATTGAAATGCAAATATTTAATGCGATAAAGCCGCTGGTTGTCGCCATGGCACCAAAAAACGCGCTATAAGTTAATCCTGGCTGTTCAAGCACTCCAATAAGAGCAGTCATACTTGCATTAAAAAATGAAAATACAATTGCTAATGCAATATTACAAGCAAAGATAGCGACCATCGAGATACTTCGCCCTGCCCCCTTTCCACTGAGCGCAAAATACGGTCGATAAAAACGAACTAAACGTTTAGTAAAATCAACGAGGCTTAATGACATGGCTACCCAAGAACTAATCTTGTTACACAACAAAAGTTGATTTTATAACAAATGAAAAAAGGGTTTAAAAGTGAGGCTGCACGCAAAAAAGGTAAATTTACTCTGTCAAAAAGTCTCTTTTGCCCTGATTTTACTCATAAAAATTCGACAAACGGTAAGAGATGACTTTTTATCGAAGAAATTTGATTTTACTGGAATTATCCCATAAAATTTGTCAGTCAATAAACTTGATCGCTAGACCAAAAACAGGTTAGGAAATGTCCCCAAGTATTTTCAAACATATTAAGTCCATGCTAAACAAATTCTGCCCTAAATCCCTCGCCAAAAGCATTGATGAGGGAAATATTGAAACGTTTAATCAAATATGGGTTTCACTTTCTCATGAGAATAAAGAGAAATTCATTACTATTGATAATTATATCAATTTCCATACTGCAGCGGAAAATGGCCGCATTGATATTATTAACTGTTATTTGACCCATATCACGGAAACCAGCGAAGAGCTTGCAGCTAAAGAAGCAATGCTCTGTGCATTTAATGCAAGGGAAGCTGAAGGCTTTAAAAAAGCGTTGCAAAATCAACATTGGGATATTGTAGAAAGATTTTTAACAGAAGAATATTTGCATAGTGTATGCTTAGATATCATCCAAGCCTCTGATGAGTTCTTGGAGCTGATTTGGAATTCAAGATTGCAAAAAGCGATGATATTAATATTTAACAATGCATGCCATCAAAATACAAACGAAGTAAAACGTGTTCTGAGAGCAGTCCCTGAATCTGATTACCACCTGCTTCTCATGACAGAAATAGTAGAATTTCCAAATTTTCAGCTTAAGATTATTTCTCCTTTTCAAGCAGCATGTCGTCAAGGCAATATAAATTTGATCAAATTTGTCTGGAGTTTATACGACAACAGAGTTAAAAAAGGATTAATGAATTCACTATTTCCTTTATGCCTTATTGAAGCAGCAAAACATGGCCACGCCAATGTTATCAAAAAGTTACTTGAATGGTTATCACCCGAACAACAAACTCAACTTCTGAGCTATGAAGATTTTACTTCTCTTGTTCATGCCGCCGACAAAGGATTTGATCATATTATTGAATTAATATGGGGATACATCCCTACAAATGCTAGAATTACTGCTATCTCTGCAAACAATTATGCAGCATATAGGTTAGCAAAGCGCAATAATCATGTTAATACTGTAGAGCTGCTTGAAACCATTGTTCCTCCACATTTGAAAAGCAAAATGCAAAAGGCACCATTAGAAGCGATAGAAAATTAATCATTTCTTACTTTGCGCTTTATGACAAATTAGGCATAGTTCCCTTTTCATCAACTGGATCTTTAATGGGATCGTGAGTAGCCTGGTCAACTAATATTTGAGCCCCCTGATCATCAGCAGGTATAAAAACAGGCCTTGGTGTCTGTTTTCTTTCTTTAATTCTTCTGCTCTGATGTGATAAGGAGGGCAAGTAACTTCTTCCGGGTGGTGATACATCAACCCCATCACCTCGCATCACTTGATTCATTTCCAAGAGTGGGATCATTACTTTTACAGCACCACTTAGCCTCAAAGTATCATTAGATTCAGCAAGTCTCTCCCGCCCTCTAATAGGCCCTTTAGATGTTAATGTGCTAGACGATGCAAAAGAGATAGGGGGAGGAGGCACTGACGTTCCATCAGACAATGATAATGAATCCATTTTTTCTGATAAATTAGCATCAGTTTGAATACTTGAACTCGACACATTTACCTTGCTTAACGGTACTGAACGATCAGTTGATCTTGTTTTTTCTCCTCCTCGAAATTTGTTCAACAAGGAGAAATTGGGTTTCTTTTTTTTAATTTTCTCTTTCATCTTGCTAGCAGCCATGTATTGTGTATCGAGAAAATGAAATAGTGTTACTTTTGCCTTTAAAAATAAATCTTCGAATTCAGGTTGTTTCCATTCTTTATAAGTATCTGGATGGTAAATTTTTTCAAATAAGGGAAGTGTTAATATCGCATGAGTAAAATAGATAACAAATTGAGACTCATTTTTCATTGCTTCGGATAAAGGATCTTTAAAAGCAATATCTGATTTTGCATAATCTGATGGCGAGCATAATTTACTGCTTAGCATGAACCCTTGATGCAAGCACGGAGAAATCATTTTTGATGCATAATCTATCCCTGTATTTGGGTTTTTCGTTTCTTCAGCAGAAGCTATTTTCTTTCCTATATGCAAGAAATTATGGATTGCATACAAACTATCAGCTTGCCCTATCTTTTCAAGTTGTCCCATCATTTTAAGAAAGCAATTTATTATTCTTTCTACAGGAATAACTTTAAAGTTTGGCTTGCCCTCTAGCTGTTCAAACTGATGGATCTTTGGCCGGTATTCATTCAGAATTTCTTTTAATTCTTCATAAAATATCCGATGTGAAGTTAACACAGCAATATCATTTTCATTTAAGATATTTGCATTAAAAAATACTGATTTATAAGCATATCCTAGACCTAAATTTAAATCTCTTTGTGTAATTCCTGCAGGTAAACTTCTGAATAAACCCTGCATCTCCTCAATGCTAACATAGGGATCAATTAAAAATCTTGAGTAAAAAATAGTCTCAAACGATTTTAAAATCAGTGGGTTATCAGGATTTATCTTTAAAAGAAGTGGTTCCTCAACCTGCATAAAATGGTTCACGCATCGTAATACATTAATCACTTGCCAAAGTGTAAAATGAGGTTTTACTGGCGCATCATTGGCGCCAGAGTGAGATGGCTCTTCTGCACGTGTTGAGGTTGAAGTGCTAGCAACACTACTGCCTGTATTCTCAGGTGATGCATTATTTGATTTACTATCAGGTCCGTGATGCATAGAAAAACCCACATTATCAATTAAACAAAAATTGTTGCATGCATGCAATTATGCACATCTTCTTTTAACCATCCTATTTATCATAGAAACTGAAGGAAATAAACGTCATTTTAGTTTGAAAAAGGTTCTAACTTACAATACAATCAAATAAATGTCGAAGGATACCCCACCTTATGAAATTACACATAACAAATGGAGACAACGCAGCAGAGCTCATCGAGCAATCCTATCCAGAGGCTGAGGTAATTGCCTGGCGTGATGTCCTACATGAAGGTCCTGTCCCTTCTCTTCCTCTAAGGGAGTTAAATAAAGTTCGCGCACAATATCTTGCTGAAAAAGGGTATGGGGATTATCAAATCATTTTGAACGACGCTATCAGCAATCTACACAAACTAGAAGATTATCGCCATTATGATGAAATTATCCTATGGTTTGAACATGATTTATATGATCAGTTACAACTGATTCAAGTTCTGCATTGGTTTTCAACCAAATCTTTATCAAAAACGCATTTATCCTTCATTAATATTAATCAATTTGCTGGCGTATCTCCTTTTTACGGATTTGGACAACTATCTGTTGATCAAATGAGTTCACTTTTCCCTCATCGTCAGCCTATAACTTCGTTACATTTAGAACTAGGCAAAATGGCCTGGGAAGCATTTACCAATAAAAATCCACAAAGCCTAGTTTTATTGCTCGAAACAGATTTATCTTTATTGCCTTTCTTGAAAAACGCTATGATTAGACATTTGCAAGAATTCCCCTCCTCAAAGAATGGATTAAACAGAACAGAACAATTTATTCTTACCTCTCTAAAAAGAGAGAGTAAGCGTTTATCTGATATCTTTTGGCAGTTGCCGGTTGATGAAGGCACTTATTACATGGGTTTAGGCGACATAAGTTTTTGGTCGATCGTAAAACGATTGGACGGCCACAAAAATGCACTGCTTCACTTGGATAATGTCGAACAAATAAAAAATAGCAATCATCATCTAGATCTACATCATGTGAATGCACGCATCACTGATCTAGGAAGAAAGATATTAACTCAGCAAGCCGATTGGATTGACATAAATGGAATAGATCGTTGGCTAGGTGGGGCACACTTAACTTCACATCATCATTGGCGTTGGAATGAAAACGAGCTAGTAGAAGTTTTGAAGTAGCTAAAATATGTCTCCTTTCGTTTTGCGTTCAAGTTGAGACATTTCATACTATTACACGAATTAACCAAAAAATAGAACTAATTCAAAAGGTAGATTGTCATTTTATCAAGCTTCTTAAAATTGGATAAAATAAAATGGCAAAATCAAAAAAAGATAGTGCAGATACACAGCTTGCATTACAAGTTTTTGAAAACTTTCAAGTTGATACAATTCAGGCAAATATTCCAATAATACAGCAGCTAAAAATAGATAAAAAGCATCCGCTTTATAATCAGTTGCAAGGTAAAGCCCTTAAGAAAGATTTTCAACGGCAAGAACTTTCTTCCATTTTAGAAAAAAGAAAATTTCGCCGGCCCAAAAAACTGTCTCGTGCGGAACTTCAAGGAAAACAAGGTTTTCTGCTTGATGGACAAAGCCTTGCAAATGCTCAGCGCGTTCTTGAGCTATGCCCTGAAATCAATTTCATTCCGGCAAAGAAACCACTTAATGAAATATTATCAGAAGAATCTTTAAAAAAACTACCAGAACATTTGAAAAAAACTTCTTTTGAAAAAAATATTATTAAAGACAATTCAAACAATATTTATGCCATATCCGAATCAGCATTAGGAAAAGGTGCCTTTGGTGAAGTATTAATTGGACAAGCCATTCATGTACCTGCCGCATCAACAGATCTAAAAATTGGAAACTTTGTTGCAGTAAAGAAACAAGTCGTTTCTGAAGATAATCCTGTTGAAGATCTAGAAAAGGAATTTGGTTTTGAAAAAAAACTGCCAAATTATCATTTCGGCTCAGCTTTACAAGGACAAAATGTTTTTTCCTTTATTAAACTCATTCGAGGTTCAGAACTTGGGGATTGGGTAGGAAAAAATGTGCTGCACAGTGAAACTATTAACACTCAAGACACCGTTTTGTCACAATATGAGCAAGCTATGATGCTTCATTTATATGATCCAACGCATTATGAAGTCATGCGTTTAACAGAACAACAAGGCTTGGAAGAATTAGTCCTCTTTGAAAAAGAATTAGACGATGCGATAGAAAAAATTAATGAGATTTTTGATGAACATGAAAAACTTAAAGATGAAATATTTCAAGAAAACAAAAAAATTATAGACGAAGCAAGTAAAGACGAGGAATTAAAAGATTTATCCGAAGAAGAGTATGAAGAGAAAGTAATAGAAAGATTAGAAAAAATGGAAAAAGAAAAAATGTTACCTTTATTAGAAAAATTAAATGATCTCGGCTGGGTTGATTGGCTCGATCCTTCAGAAGGGTCTCCTGAACAAGGAAGAATTCTGAATGATTTTGAAGAAAGATTTAATAACCTTTCGAAAAAGAGACTTGAGGAAGCAGTCATTGCGAAATTCCCAGGTACAAAAATTGAAGATTGCCCAGAATATGGTGATCTCACTATATTGAAAGAAAAAATTGAAGTTTTAAGAAGTAAATTATTCGGCCAAGTTATCTATAAACCGATGAATATAGGAAAAGATATCGATGAACTATTTAATCCTCTTGGTACTTTTAAACGTGCTATCAAACCAAGTGAGGAAGGCATTTTTAAGCCAAACAAAGAACTAGACACAAAAAAAGTGGAATATGATGAAGAAGCAATCACTGTTGATACAGCTACAGATATTTTTCCTAAAGAAATTGAGCTAGAAAAATTCTTACAAGTTTCTTTAACAACTGCAGAAAGACTTAAAGCTTTACATCAAGATGGTATCCTACATCGCGATTTGAAACCAGCTAACCTTCTCATTGATACAGAAAAAGAAGAAGTCACTATTGTTGATTTCGGTGTTTCACAGATGCTTGATGAAGATAAAAAAGTGGTATCAGGCGCAGGTGGCACGCCTGCCTATTGGGCGCCAGAAATCTACAATAACATTGAATCTTCAAATATTCTTCAAACAACTGCAACAGATATGTGGTCTTTAGGTGCGACGTTTGAACAGTTAATCTTGCCTGTTTTAGAAAAAATACTAAGCCCTAATGATTTTAAAAAAATAACACATGATGTAAGAGAAGGTCCAGGCGAAGTTGAAAGAATGCTTCCGCTCATCTTAAATAATCCAAATAATGATCCCCATATTCATGCATTAAATCGTTATTTTGAAATCATTATCAATTTGAAAAAAATCGATCCTGCCAATCGAAAGGATATTAACTATGTCATTAAAGAATTAAATGAAGCCATAAATCAATTAAGAATTGAAAAGCAAAGAAAAAATGATTTATATCAAGCTCTTGGCCATAATACTTCTTTTAACGAAAATGCTGCTCATGATTTACTAGAAGCTAAAACAGCAATCAACAATTGGCAAAGAAATAATCCCAAAAAAGCGCTACTTAAAGCATCTGAGATTGAAATAAAATCATGTATTGCCCAAATCATACAAAAGCGTAAGCAAGATAAGATTGAAGCTGAAACTAAAGCATCCCATGAAAAAGCTAAACATGAAATTTTTACAGATCGCGCCCAAAAGGACTACGAACATAATAAGCAAGTGCTTGAAGATTTAAAAGAAGAAATTGTATACATTGCCTCATCACCAGAAAGGATCCCTCCTGAAATACAAACACTTTCTGAGAGCATAGAAAAAGTTAATAAAAAGAGCAAAGAAAACCGAGAACAAGTGAATGAATTAGAAAAGCAAATAGGAGAACTAAAATACAAAAAAGTAATTAAAAATGATCCATCAGAAAATCAACCCTCTCCAGAAGATAAAGAAGCGCTTATTGCCAAACTTAAAGAGCAAGTCCAACAAATCACAGAGGCAGAAAAAATTAATAAAAAGGAATTAAATGAATTAACATCACGCAAAGCTGCATTACTATCTGAATTAGATAGAGCCCCACTAATGCTTGCTAATAAAGAAGCACACTTGTTACAAGTTCAAAAAGCCATAATGCGCTACGAAAATAGAGATGTACCTACGCCTGACGAGGTTGCCGACAAAAAACAAGATTCTACGTCCTCGAAGAGACAGAGCCCTGAGGACAAAAGAAAAGAACCTATTATTAAACGACAAAAAATTGAAAAACAAACCTCTTTTACACCTAATGATGTTTTAGCTAATGAAAGAGCAACTATTCCAATAAAACCGCATGTTCCTGTTACATCATCTAAACCTACAAAAAGCCCTGAACAATTAGCTCTCTTAAGCTGGTTCCAAAATCAAGATATCCAAAAACTGTATTCTAGCCAGAAAGTGAGTAAAAGAATACCGTTTGCAAATTTATCAATATTTCAACTTGATGCAAGAAAAGATCAAATTAAGAACTTACAAAATATAGTAAACAATGTAGCTGAAATGTTAAATAAAGATGTTCATTCACCAGAAGCGCTTTCTTCTGTTATGGAAGGATTTCTTGAAGAAGTAAGGAAAATGCATCAACAAGTTGCAAATGAAAAAAATTCACGGATGTTAGGCGACTCCAAAATGGAAAAGATGTTAGAAAACATGAAAACAGAAGTGCAAGGCATCGTAAGAGATTTGGGACAATTAAATCAACCTAAGAAAGATACCCCATACTCTCCGTAGATTATGAACAGTATTGGATTTAACTTTTTGTTAAATCCTTTTTAACATTGTGATAAGCATTCTCCTTCAACGGTGTATAAACTCCTTTTAAGATAAAATAACTGCAAATGTCTATGTTTAAAGTATACAAAAGGAGATTATCATGAATCATTCTACTTTTTGGGCACGAACCCTAGGTTTTTATGCAGTTATACTCTCCATTTGGAGTTTCTTTAATATCAAGCACATCGGATCCCTGATGGATGCATTAGCTAGTAATACTTCCCTCTCTATGCTATTAGGGTTATTTACCGTTTTCCTTGGACTGGCGATGATCGTTAGTCATTCCGTCTGGAAAGGATGGCCTATTTTTGTGACAGTTTTAGGTTATTGGATAACCCTCAAGGGCATGGTGATACTATTTTTTCCTGAGTGGATAAGTAAAATTATAGCAGTTTGGCAAGGAAAAAATATGATTTATGCTCCAATACCGGCTTTAGTAATAGGTTTGCTGTTATTATATTTTGGATTTTTTTGCAGAAAAAGCTAGCGTCAGATGAGAGAACTGTTTTCAATGCGTCGCAAGAGAAGTTATGCTTATTGCCCGTGTAGCAAAAAAAATTAAATCAAGAGTCGGTCAAATGATTGCTAACCTTTCTTCAACATGTTGGTTGCACGGTGCGCATTTAGAATGGCAACTTTGACTGAGACTCATTCATGAGCAATTAATTCAATTTGTCCTCTGAGCATAATTACTATTTCTAAACAAAGTCATAAATCCTAATTTTTTATAGATAGAAATAGCTATGCCTGACTCCCAAGCTTCAAGAAAGCAGTATCTCGCTCCCAAATCAATTGCTTCATTGATGACATATTTCATCAGCTGAGTTGCATACCCTTTATTCTTATGCGAAGGTAATGTCCCGATGTCATCAATACGTGCCATGTTTCTTTGTAGCGATAATGTGATAGATGATATGGGTGCATCATCCTTGTAAAGCGTGTAATGATGAAAATTAGCTTTGTTTTCTAGTGCTCTTTGATGAGCATCGGCGTATTGTCTCGTAATATCAATTGTCGATTCAAAAGCACCAACCAATGGTATTACCCATTGGTCTAATTTATCGCCAACTGCTCGAATGATAATGTTATCTGTAACCTTCTGCTCACATTGCTTATTTAATTCAAGAAACATCGCCACTGACTTTCCACAGGGACTAAAACCGATATTTTTCAAAGATTTTTCTAGATCGTTCGAAATAAATTGCTCTCTAACAATCATGCTCCATGGGGTTTTGTTAGCTAGATAAAAATCCTTGCAGCAATTCAAAAGCTCATCATACATTTCAATTTTTTTCTTGATATAAAGAGGATTGTCGCTGTCAAGATATACCCCTGTCAAATAAGCTGTAGCAACATTATCAAAATCCAAACATTCTTTGCTGATTGATCTAAAAAAATAATCTTCTGCTTGATAAAATAAATCTATTATTGCATTGTTCATAATGAACTATTCGTCATTTCGTTATCATATTCAAAATATATTATAAAGAGGATCATTGTAAGTTTAGGCTACCCTTCAAAAATTTTTTCCATTTTTATTTTTAGAATATTGATTTTTTTAAGCTCAATTTTTAAGGTTTTCCAACATCCCCCCCCTTTAATCCAGTTTATTTGAATAATCTGCAAGGCAAATGAATATTCATTCTATGGTACATATTTCTTAAGACGATGCCGAAGATCACTTTTCTCCGTGGACACAAAGTGAGAATAACTTAATAACTCTAGACCTAACAATTGCCTAAAATTATTCTCCTAGGCACCCAAATTCTCATAGCATACAGAATACTATAAATGTAAATGATAAGTAATTAGCCAAAACACTACTTTCTAGCCGCTACAAACATCCAAAATGCTATTAAAGCCGCTACAATTGCACCAAAAATAGACCAATCAAGTGGTATATTATGCTGTGCGATGACAATCTCCCAGCCTTTTATATACCTCACAATATGCATAAACATTAAAAAAAAGAATACAATACCAGAAAAATATAATGCTACGTTTTTCATGTTTTTCGCCCTTTTCTACTAATCAAGCTACGATGAAATATCCTGCGTCCATAAAATAAACAATCCTAGTTATATTTTTTGCGGCATCGATCACTAAAAACGCAGTCATATCCTCTACAATTAAGATCAAAATGTCTGTAACAAGAACACAGTTTTTCTTTATAATAGATTTATTCAATACCAAGCCAAACCAGTCATTTCAATTTCTTCATGATAAAACCTAGATATGATATCACAATCAAATTACGAAAATTTTATACTCGATAATCATGCATTAAATACTAAGATGCTTTGATTATTCATGGCTTTAAGCTTAATTGTTTATCTTTATTTCTAACATACAGCAAAGCCATTGCACTGGATGCTTTGCGTGATAGCTCATCACTCCCTCGACTCGTTAAAATTATGGGAACACTCGCTCCCAAAACAATGCCTGCTGCTTCCATCCTAGAAAGATAGGTCATTTGCTTATAAAGCATATTTCCAGCTTCAAGATCGGGCACAATAATAATATCTGCATTACCAGCAACAGATGAATAGATCCCTTTTACCTTGGCAGATTCTTCGGAAATGGCTAAATCAAGTCCTAATGGGCCATCCAAAATCCCTCCGGTAATTTGGCCACGCTCTGCCATCTTGCATAATGCTGTAGCATCTAACGTGGAGGGCATACTCTCATTGACAGTTTCCACCGCACAAACTATTGCCACTTTGGGAGTACCAAATCCAAGTCCAATAAATAAATCAATGGCATTTTGCACTATGTCACGCTTTTCTGCCAATGTCGGTCGTATGTTAATTGCTGCATCAGAAATAAAAAGTGGTTTAGAATAATATTGAACATCCATCGCAAATATATGGCTCATGCGTCTGCCTGTACGTATGCCATTTGCCTTATCAATGATTGCTTCCATCAACTCATCTGTATGAAGCTTTCCCTTCATTAAAGCATCAACTTTACCTGATTTTGCCAACTGTACGGCCTTATCTGCTGCTTCATGACTGTGTTTTGTTGGAATAATTTCATAAGCAGACAAATCGACCTCGATCGCTTGGGCAACAGCACGAATTTTATCCTCTGGACCGATCAGAATGGGTATAATGAGGTTGTCTTTTGCAGATGCAATTGCGCCTCTTAGCGAGGGCTCATCTACGGGGTGAACCACGGCTGTTGTGATTGGGTCAAGATCATCTCTTAATCCAATTAATTGATGATACCAAGAACCTTCAGGCTTTTTTGGTACCAGTTTAGGTAACTCAATTCGTTTTCGTTTTACTTTCTCTATAGGTGCAATGACAATAGCTTTTCCAGAAATAACTTGCTTTCCTGATTGATTGGTACATTTACATTCTAATTCAACAATATGTTTTTCTGGTTTCTTTCCCGTAACGGTTACTGAAGCTATGATGGTATCCCCAATTGAAACAGGATATTCAAATTTCAATGATTGATCTAAATAAATCGTACCAGGGCCTGGTAATTCAGTTCCCAAAACAGATGAAATTAAGGCTCCGCCCCACATCCCATGCGCAATAATCTTATGAAACATATCATTTTTAGCAAATTCAGGATCGACATGAGCTGGGTTTACATCACCTGTTACAGAAGCAAATAATTCAATATCTTCCTTTTTAAAGGTGTGTTTAATCATGGCCGAATCGCCAATCTTAATTTCATCAAATGTTTTATTTTCAATATAATCAGTCATTACAATATCCTTGCCAATATAAAATTATCTTTATTTGTCCTCAAATCTCATTAATTTATATACTAATATTTTGACAAAACTTGTCACCGCCACCCACGCTAAAGCATACCCCCATACCATCAATGCATAAACCCATCCTATCGGTGCTAGGAACCAACCATAAACGGCCGCTAATGTACCTAAAAATTGAGTTGATTCAATAACAACCACAAGATGCCAGCTTGGCCAAGGTCTTTGCCATAGTACTCCTGTGTTACGCGTCACATAAAGAGTAAAATGACCCGCCACCAATAATTTGAGAAATATGATAGTTTGAATAATTTCTTTTGATAGATGAAAATATTTTAATGCTATAAAAAATAATATAAAGGTACTACAAACACCAATTACACCTAACACTGTGCTTATTGTTAAAACTCGTTTCATATTCCAACGAACCGGTAAAGAAGCAATAGGTGCATTATCATATGCAATCATCATAATTGGAAAATCATTTAAAATTGCTAACAACACGATCATAACGGCTGTCACAGGGTAAAAATTAAAAACAAGTATGCTTAATGATATAAATAATAGAACACGAATCGTTTCTGTAATACGAAATGTAGCGTAACTATTCATCCGTTCAAATATTTTTCTTGATTCTTCAACAGCGCGAATAATAACCTGTAACCCAGGATCAGTTAGGATAAGATCTGCAGCTGAACGTGCAGCATCTGTTGCACCACTCACTGCTATTCCCATATCAGCTTGTTTTAGGGCTGGCGCATCGTTTACTCCATCACCTGTCATGCCAATAATATGATCATTTCTTTGCAAAGCCTGTACAATTTTAAATTTATGTTCTGGAAAAACTTCTGAAAATCCATCATAATTTTCTAAATTAATGGCGTTTAATTGCTTTTCCTTAAATATATCCTCTGCAGATACTATATTGTCACCTAAATTAAGCTTTCTAGATATTTCTTTAGCAATTGCGATATGATCCCCAGTGAGCATTTTTATCTGAAGCCCCATTTCTTTTGCTTGTTTAATTGTATCAATTGAATCTTCACGAGGAGGATCGAACATTGGTATTAATCCAAGAAAGCGCCAATCCCCTTCTTCTTCTTTTTTTGCAATACCAAGCGTTCTATATCCTAAGGAGGCAAGTTGATTAACACGATCTTCTACTTGTTTACTAATATTGGGATTTTGCACCAAGGCTAGAATAATCTGTGGAGCACCTTTAGAGACTTCAAATTTTTGTTCATTAAATTGAATTTGCGCTGATGATCGTTTATGAACCGGATCAAAAGGCATAAATTTTTTAACTTGGTATTGCTTGAGATTGATGTTTGAAGGAATGATTTCTAAAATTGCGTGATCAATCACATCATCAGATTGTTCTTCCGAAGCAAGCGTGGCTGCAAGCAACAGTTCTTCTTTAGATGTTGCTTCAAAAATAATTGGTTCTCCTATGGTCAACTGATTTTTAGTTAATGTCCCAGTCTTATCTGAACATAGTATATCCATACCTGCCATTTCTTCAATTGAAACTAACTTAGACACAATGGCTTTCATTCTAGCAAGATGTAATGCCCCAATAGCCATCGTTACTGACAAAACAGCAGGTAAAGCAACAGGAATGGCTGCAATAGTTAGAATAAGTGCAAATAAAATGGTATCAATTAAGGGATCATGTCTTAATAGCGTTACCACTAATATAATGGCAACTAAACACAATGTAATCACAATCAAATAATTACCTATTTTTAGTACTGCTTTTTGAAAATGTGATTGTGTTTTTGCAGTCTCTACTAGCTTTGCCGTGCGACCAAAATAGGTATTCATTCCTGTTCCAATGACAATACCTAGCATTTCTCCCAATCGGACGATGGAACTTGAATAGACCTCGTCACCGACTTTTTTCTCTACGGGTAAAGATTCACCTGTAAGCACTGATTGATCAACATTAAGATATTCACCTTGCATTAATTTCATATCAGCAGGGATAATATTTCCTAGTTTAATTAACACGATATCGCCAGGCACTAAATTTCTCGCAGGAACCATTTGCCATTTACCATCCCGTAATACTCGTGAAGTCAGTGCCAATTTTTGTTTCAATGCTTGGATTGCATTATCTGCTTTATATTCTTGCCAAAATCCAACGAAGGCGTTTAGTATGAGCATAATGAGAATTATTATAAATTCTTCCCAGCGTTGAACGATGGCAGATAGGATGACTGCTGTTTCGATCATCCATGGAATGGGGCCCCAAAAAAATTTAAACAGTCTGCTAACAACACTAATCCGTTTCTCGGAAATAGTGTTTTCGCCAAACTTATTTAACCGCTCTTTTACTTCAGATGAAGACAAGCCAATATTGGGATCTGTTTTTAAATAAGCTTCTATTTCATTCATATTTGAATTTTTACCACTAGTTCAAAATATTCTTTATAGTTATCGTAGGTTTGGTCGAGATAGTTAGAAATCTATTCATTCTTGTTATTAGGTGTCAGTACACCTAATCCAATAGATACGGTTAATAAAATGGACTCTAGTAAATTAAACAAAAAAACTCCAAAGCCACGATCTTCGGCTAAATCACCATTCGCTTATCGAGGACAAGAATACGATTATTTATTTCGGAGCTGGCTCGGAAAATATACGAACTGGTTATCACCCACATCTTATTCTCTTGCTTTCTCTGACTGGATAATGGATTTAGCAATATCTCCTGCCAAGCAAGTTGAGATAGTCAACAAAGCATTTACAAATAATTATCAATTGATGCAGTATTTTATAAAGAGCTGCATTGATCAAAATTGTGAGGTTTGCACTCAAGGGCGAGAAATTGACAAGCGTTTTGAAAATGAACTTTGGAAAAAATTTCCCTTTAATTTATATTGGCAATATTTTTTATTATGTGAAAGATTATGGGATGAAGCTTCTGGCAGTATGAGTGGAATGAGTAAACACCACCGAAATATAGTCAATTTTTCAGGCAGACAAATCTTAGATATGCTTTCCCCTTCTAATTTTATTTGGACCAATCCTGAAATATTACAAGCCACAAGTCAACAAATGGGACAAAATCTAATTAGGGGCTTTCATAATTTTATTACGGATGTATCGCGTAAATACCAAGGACTAGAGCCTGTCGGTGCGGAAAAATATCAAATTGGCATTAACATAGCAGCAACGAAAGGAAAAGTAATTTATCGAAACAATCTTATTGAGCTTATTCAATATGAACCTACTACCAAAAAAGTCTTTCAAGAACCCATATTAATTATTCCAGCTTGGATCATGAAATACTATATCCTGGATCTTTCTGAACATAATTCGCTGGTTAACTATTTAGTAAATAAAGGGCATACTGTCTTTATGATTTCATGGAAGAATCCAAATACTGAGGATAGAGATTTAGGGCTTAATGACTATGTTAATTTAGGTGTGCTAGAAGCTCTTAATGCGATTAACCATATTGTCCCACAACAAAAAGTTCATGCTGTTGGTTACTGCTTGGGCGGAACCTTATTAACGATTACCGCGGCTTATATGGGCGGATGCAATGATGAACGACTAAAATCTATTACCCTATTTGCAGCGCAAGTTGATTTTAAGGAGGCAGGTGAGCTTCTCCTTTTTGTGGATGAAAGTCAAATTGAGTACCTCGAAAGCATCATGTGGAAAAATGGATATCTTGATGGTAGTCAAATGGCAGGGACATTTAGTATGCTGCACTCCATTGATCTTATTTGGTCTAAGGTGATTCGTGATTATTTGTTAGGTCAACAAGAAAGTATAAACGATCTCATGGCATGGGATTATGATACAACTCGCCTTCCTTATAAAATGCATTCGGAATATTTAAGAAAATTATTCCTCAACAATGAATTAGTACAAGGAAAATTTAAGGTTAATAAAGAGCAAATTGCTTTACATGATGTATCCGTTCCTATTTTTGCTGTTAGCACAGTTAAAGATCATATTGCACCATGGAAATCCGTATATAAAATTCATTTGTTTACTGAATCCGACGTTACTTTTGTGTTAACCAGCGGTGGTCACAATGCTGGCATAGTAAGTGAACCCGGCCACCCCCATCGAAATTTTCAAATGCTAACTCATCAACACGAAAATAAATATTTAACGCCAAAGAAATGGTTAGAAAAGGCTCCATCCTATGAAGGTTCATGGTGGACTGAATGGCAACAATGGTTAACTAACAATTCTAGTGATAAAGTCGCTGCCCCACCATTAGGTAATTCTAAAAATGGTTATCCGATCGTTTGTGATGCACCAGGCACCTATGTTCTTGAAAAGTAAAGGCTTCTCGTCGCTGAAGAATTAGAGCGCATTCATTACCCTTTCAAGCCGTTGTCTCACCTCATTCGCCACTTTCTCTATCGATGCGTCGTTAACTAATTGCATAAGTACTTTCGGATCCATAAACTCTACAAAGACTTTATCTTTATCATCCATACGCACAACAACATTACATGGGAGTAACAATCCAATAGAAGGATCAGCCTCCAAAGCCGCATGAGCCAATTGAGGATTACAAGCCCCAAGAATTCGATAGGGCGGCATATCAATATTGAGCTTTTTTTTGATGGTGGCAGCAGTATCAATTTCTGTCAGTATCCCGAACCCCTCTTTCTGTAGAGCTTGCGTAACTTTCTCTAGTGCTGCATCGAAAGAATAAGAAACTGTCTTACCAAACCCATACTGATTATTCATTTATTTATCTCCATTTAAATACTTATCAAAGTATCCAATTATCATTTCATAAGATGGGATCGCAGAAAAAAATCTTTCCCAAAATCATTGGCGAAGTCCTAAAAATTTTCCACCTCATAAGGAAAGCAATTTCAAATGCTTGCCAGATCTTAATTATATGCCTGCTTTAAGAACTGTTTTAGAGATCTAAACCTAAGCACTTTCCTTTAAGTTTAGGCTTCCTCGTGAATCTGGCAAAGTTAGAAAAGTTAATAATGCATTACTGAGATCAATTTGGTTTATAGACAAGTGTTAATTAATCAACTTATTTTTAGTTAATAGTTTTAAACTCATCACTGAGATCTACAAATGGAATTTTAATTGTTTCAACATCTTCTTGTTTAGAGGGATCTTGAGTGTTGTGGCAATAATAGTGAGGCTTAATACTTATTAAAAGACCTACCATTAATTCTTTCGAGTTGCTGTAATTTGATGACCCAGTGGTCCTCAAGTGATTTGGTTTATAAGGTTAAAAAAGAAGAGATTTTAAATTTTCTGATTTTCTAGGAAGATTTTTGGTCGGGGCGAGAGGATTTGAACCTCCGACCACATGCACCCCATACATGTGCGCTACCAGGCTGCGCTACGCCCCGACGGTGTAGGGAAGCTATTCTACAAAAATCCTTTTAAAAAAGAAACTCTTAATATTGTGTAATTTAACACACAAATTAATGATTCTCTGTTTCCTCAGAAGGGGCTTCTGGAACCCCTTCATATCTTTCGACTCGGACTTTAAGTTTCTGACCGGGTTTAAATGTCACTACTCGTCTGGCACTAATAGGGATATCCTGCCCTGTTTTGGGGTTTCTACCAGGACGTTCGCTTTTATCCCGTAGATCAAAATTCCCAAACCCAGAAATTTTAACAGATTCCCCTTTCTCTAGGGCTTGCCTGACTTCCTCAAACAGCAACTCGACCATTTCTTTAGCATCCCGCTTGTTCATGCCTAAAGATTCGGCTAGTGCTTCAGATATCTCCGCCTTTGTTAAAGCCATGAGTTAGTCCCTCAGTTCGGCACCAAATTCCTTTTTCAACCCTGTGATCACGGTATGGACAAGTTCATCCACTTCCTTGTCTACTAGAGTGCGTGATGGATGCTGTAAGATCAACCCCATCGCGATACTTTTTCTACCAGAATCAATACCTTTGCCAGTGTAAACGTCGAAAATCCTGAGATCACGTAACAATTCCCCAGCAGTGTTTCTAACAAAAGTGACTAAATTATCGCTATGAAGACCCAAATCGACTATCACAGCAATATCTCTTCTAATTTCAGGGAACTTTGAAGGTCTTGCAAAGACAGGAATAGGTTTTTGCGTAAGCGCCTCTACTTTGAGTTCAAATAAGTAAATTGGCCCATCAAGCTCTAAAGCCTTTTCCAATCTAGGATGTAGCTTTCCAAGTAAACCAATCACTTTACCTTGGTAAGAGATCTCAGCGCACTGTCCTGGATGGCAAGCAGTATGCTCAAACGGTGCAAAATGCAAAGGCCCTGTCTGGCCAATCATGCCCCATAAAGATTCAATGTGATGCTTTACATCAAAAAAATCGGTGGTGCGTTTTGGGCTGCCCCATTGTTCATCCAAAAATTCACCACTGACTACGCCACCTAGCATTGATTCTTGAAAAAGGGCTTCGTCATTTCCTAAGGTAAAACATAATCCTGTTTCAAAGAACTTCAATCGCTGCTGTTGACGATTTTGGTTATATTTGACTGTACTTAGTAACCCTGGCCATAAGCTTAAGCGCATTTCTCCCATCTCTGCTGAAATAGGGTTGAGTAAAGCAAGCGCAGACTTATTGGGATATAGCTCTCTATGAAGAGTGCTATCAACAAAGCTATAGGTAATAATTTCCTGATAGCCCATATCAACTAATGCGCGCTTTAGGCGTGAAGTTGTCACTTGGGTTTCAGATTGACCGGCAAATTGAGCACCAATATGAGGCAGTTTATCAGGAATATTGTTATACCCCACTACCCGCACAATTTCTTCAATTAAATCAATTTCAGAGGTTAAATCATAGCGAAAAGTTTTAGGTAACACTTCCCAAACGGGCATTTCACCCTTAGGCGAAACCTCGGACAGCTTGCACTCTAATCTCTCAAGGATTTCCACTACCGTTTTCTGAGGGATAGGCTCACCTATCACTTTTAAAAGTCTTGCATATCGTAGCGTAATATGAGCTTGTTTAGGGAGATACGTTTCGTTAACCATCTCAACCACAGGCCCAGGTTCCCCGCCACAATATTCGCAAATTAAACGGGTAGCTCTTTCCATTGCACGTAATTGCAAATCCGGATCGACACCACGTTCAAAGCGATAAGAGGAATCGGTATGCAAGCCATATTGGCGTGCCTTTCCTGCCATCAATTCTGCCGTAAATAAAGCACTTTCCAAAAAGAGATGTTGCGTCTCTAGCTTCACACTACTATCTTTGCCACCCATAATCCCTGCAATTGCATGGGGGTTTTGTCTATCTGCAATGACCAAGGTATCCGCTCTTAGCGTCACATCTTGCTCATCTAAAAGCTTTATCTTTTCAGCCCCTTTTGCATGTCTCACAATAATAGCGTCCTGGAGCGTGTCCAAATCAAACGCATGCATGGGCTGTCCAAGCTCTAACATAACATAATTGAGAATATCCACCACCGGATGTACACAGCGAATATCGCTTGCTTCTAAGCGTCTCTGAATCATCGAAGGGGTAGAGGCATTAGTCTTAATATTTCGAATCACTCTGCCAACATATCTTGGGCATGCCTCAGGAACTTGTATTTCAACCTTCAACGTATCCTGAATTTTCGGCGTTACAGGTTCAATTTTTAGCTGAGAGAAAGAGATTTGATTTAGCACTGCAATTTCACGAGCAATCCCTAAGATGCTGATGCAATCTCCACGATTGGGCGTGAGATCGATTTCTATCAGTGTATCATTATCCTCAACATTAACGCTGTCTACTTCTAAACCCGCCATTGTTAATTGATCAGCCAGTTGTTGGGTGGTTAATGCGGGATCCACCCATTCACGCAACCATTTTTCACTAAATTTCATGATTAAACACCGTTAAACTGTTTGAGGATCCTAAGATCATTTTCAAAAAAGACTCTGAGATCATCGACTTCATAACGGAGCATGGCAAATCTCTCCACCCCCATTCCAAATGCAAATCCGGTATATCGCTCAGGATCGATCCCACCATATTCTAGTACCCGAGGATGAACCATGCCGCATCCTAATACTTCAAGCCAACCTGATTGTTTGCAAATCCTGCATCCTTTTCCTTGGCACTTGACGCACGTTACATCCACTTCTGCTGAAGGTTCAGTAAAGGGAAAATAAGACGGACGAAACCGGGTAGAAACTTTGGTTTCGAAAAACGCAGACAAGAAAGCAGATAGAATACCTTTGAGATCAGCGAAAGTAATATTCTCATCGACCAATAAACCCTCCACCTGATGGAACATTGGGGTATGGGTGACATCTGAGTCGCAACGATAAACTCTCCCTGGTGCAATCACTTTCAAAGGAGGTGTGCGTTTTTCCATGGCTCGAATTTGCACCGGCGAAGTATGGGTACGCAATAATGTGCCATTTGGAAAATAAAAAGTATCATGCATCGCTCGCGCAGGATGATGCGAGGGGATATTCAATGCTTCAAAGTTATAATACTCTGATTCGACTTCTGGGCCTTCTTCTACTAAAAAGCCCATCTGGGAAAATAAATTACAAACCCTTTCCATCGTAATCGTGATGGGATGTAAAGCACCACACTGTTGACCGCGTCCTGGCAAGGTGACATCGACTTGTTCTTTCGCTAATTGTTGCAAAATGCCTTGCTGTTCTAATATTTCTTTACGAGCTGCTAATTTCTCTTGGATCTGTTCTTTGGCTTCATTGATCACTTTCCCCACTTCTTTTCGCTCATCTGGGGACAAGTCTTTTAAGGTTTTTAAACGTTCTGTGAGATGCCCTTTCTTGCCAAGAAACTCAACCCGAACTTTATCTAAGCTCGCTATATCCTCGGCAGACTGAATAGCCTGTTCTGCACCCGCAACCAGTTTTAGGAGTTCTTCCATTTTTTCACCATAAAAAAAGGGAAGAGCAAGCCCTTCCCTTTTTGATTTTCAGTATTGAAAATATGAAGCCGGACAAGGCCCATACTCTTCCCATTTTGTTTTTAGGCTTTGCTGGCTAAAACCAAAATGGTTTGAGTACATGCTAGGCCGCCAACGCTTCCTTCGCACGATTTGCAAGATTAGCAAAAGCTGGCTTATCAAATACTGCTAATTCAGCCAACATTTTACGATCTACTTCAATATTCGCTTTGATTAATCCTGCGATCATTCGGCTATAAGAAAGACCACATTCACGTGCACCAGCATTAATACGAATAATCCAGAGGCTACGGAACTGACGCTTTCTTTGCTTTCTATCACGATAAGCGTACTGACCTGCTTTTAATACTGCTTGGTTTGCTGTTTTAAAATTGCGACTACGGGCGCCGTAGTACCCTTTTGCTTGTTTTAAAATTTTCTTATGACGTCTTTTTACTTGTACGCCACGCTTAACTCTTGCCATTATCTATTTCCTCAAAAAAACCACATCTACATCTTAACTTCTAGCCCATGCTGGGTTAGCAGTTAGTCATTAGGTAACATACGGTGAACTAATTTAGCGTCACTATCACACATCACGCCATTTCTTCTGGCATTACGTACACGCTTCGTAGATTGTTTGGTTTTTATGTGATTTCGATTAGCACGGCGAAAACGAATTTTGCCGGTGCCAGTTTTTTTAAACCGTTTGGCAGCCCCACGGTTCGTCTTTAATTTATACTTAGCGCCCATTTATAACTCCGCATTAAATTTTAAATGTTTATTTTTTAGGAGAAATAATCATTACCAGCTGACGACCTTCAAGCTTTGGTTCTTGATCTATCACACCAATGCCTTCGATATCTGCTTTAATTCTTTCTAAAAGACGGCTACCCAATTCTTTATGAGTGATTTCCCGACCTTTAAAGCGAATGGTAACTTTAACTTTATCTCCACGCTCTAAGAAGGAAATAAGGTTGCGTAGTTTAACCTTATAATCCCCTTCGTCCGTCACTGGACGTAGTTTAATTTCTTTAATTTTTTGGATTTTCTGTTTCTTCTTCGTTTTCTTTTCATCAAACTGGAATTTACCGAAATCCATTACACGTACTACGGGAGGATCAGCATTTGGTGAAACTTCCACCAAGTCTAACCCTAAAAGCTCAGCTTTACGCTGCGCATCGCGTCGACTCATTATTCCTGTATGAGCCCCTGCCCCCAAACCTTCCATTGTCCCATCCGGGTCAACAAGGCGTACCATTTGTGCCGTTATGGCATCGTTAACACGAACTCTCGATTTTTTCGTTGTATTAATAGTTATTCCTCCCTATGAGTTCACTGCTTTGGTTTTGCACTCAGAAATGAGTTTATCTTCAAACTCATTTAGCGTCATACTTCCTAAATCTTTACCTTCTCGCGTTCTGATAGTGACAGTTTGTTGTTCAACTTCACGATCGCCTATCACCACGAGATAAGGAACACGCTGTACAGTGTGCTCGCGAATTTTAAACCCTATCTTCTCGTTTCTCAAGTCAGTAAGAGCCCTAATACCCTTTGTTTTTAACTCTTCAGCTACTTTTTCTGCATAAGCGGCTTGATTTTGAGTGATATTTAGCACAGCAACTTGAATTGGAGCTAACCAAGTCGGGAAATTTCCAGCATGTTCTTCAATCAGGATCCCGATAAATCTCTCTAGCGATCCCAAAATTGCTCGATGCACCATCACAGGGATCTGCCTGGAGCCATCCTCTGCTACATACTCAGCACCTAACCTCACAGGCATAGAAAAATCTACCTGCACCGTTCCACACTGCCATACTCGTCCCATACAGTCTCGTAAAGAGAATTCAATTTTAGGACCATAAAATGCCCCCTCACCAGGATGCAACTCCCAAGCCAACCCTTTGGCATTCAATGCATCTTCTAGCGATTTCTCTGCTTTATCCCAAATTTCATCAGAGCCCACACGATGTTCAGGCCTGGTCGAAAGCTTGATAAGTACATCTTTAAAACCAAAATCTGAATAGACCTTGAAAAGCAAATCAATAAATTCAGCAACTTCGCTTTGAATTTGATCTTCAGTACAAAAAATATGCGCATCATCTTGTACGAAATTACGTGTACGCATAATGCCATGCAACGCCCCTGAAGGCTCATTTCGATGACAAGAACCAAATTCTGCTAAACGAATAGGAAGATCGCGATAGCTCTTGATACCCTGATTGTAAATTTGCACATGACAAGGACAATTCATCGGTTTAACCGCAAAAATTCGTTCATCAGACTCTACGGTAAACATATTGGCATGAAACATTTCCCAGTGGCCGGATCGTTCCCACAAACTTTTATCAACCACCTGAGGTGTGCGTACTTCTTGGTAGCCATGTTGTGAAATTAAATTTCTCACATATTGCTCAATTTGTTGGTAAATCACCCAGCCCTTAGGATGCCAAAATACCATGCCCGGCGCTTCTTCTTGCATATGAAAAAGATCATACTTCTTAGCAAGTTTACGGTGATCTCGCTTCTCGGCTTCTTCTAAACGATATAAATAAGCATCGAGATCTTTTTTATTTGCCCATGCCGTACCATACACACGTTGTAGCATTTCATTTTTCTGATCGCCCCGCCAATAAGCTCCCGCTACTTTTAATAATTTAAAAGCCTTGATTTTACCGGTACTTGGCACATGCGGACCTCGACATAAATCAATAAAATCACCTTCTTGATAAAAGGTCAGATTTTCTGATGCGGGAATATCTTGGATAATTTGCACTTTATAGTGCTCACCCATTGCCTTAAATTTGGCAATAGCATCATCACGAGAAATAAGATGTCGAGATACGGGAAGATCTGCTTTGGCAATCTCTGCCATTTTTTCTTCAAAAAGCGCTAAGTCTTCCGGTGTAAAAGGACGGCCAAAAGCAATATCATAGTAAAAACCATCTTCAATCACTGGACCAATCGTCACTTGTGCTTGCGGATAAATAGACTTTATAGCGTGCGCTAATAAATGTGCGCATGAATGACGCAAAACCTCTAAACCATCTTTGTCCTTTTCAGTGACGATAACAAGTTGGCTATCTTCCTCTATAAGATAAGACGTATCAACAGGCTTGCCATTCACTTTTCCAGCAAGCGCTGCGTTGGCTAACCCTTTTCCAATACTTTCTGCTACCTGGTATACAGTAACAGCTTGTTCAAAACTTTTTTGGCTGCCATCTGGCAATGTCACGATCGGCATATTACACCTTTTGCCACTATGTTTTATGTCTCTAATAAATTTAAAGCGTAAAAGCTCAAAAGCATACGAGAAAAAGTCTCGCATGACAAAAAATGCGGTTACATACCCACTATACAGTAAGTTAGCTTAGGGTGGAAGGTGATAACTGAGAGAAAAAGAGATGAATAATGGTTAAGCAAGTAAATAAATTTGAATCACGCTGGATTTAATTTTGAAAATATCAGCATTAAATCCAGCACTCTATAAATTGCATGTTAATTTAAACCTGGTATGCAATCAGCTGATCTACCGTTTCTTTGCTAATCTTGCATTCGATAAACGTGTTAGTTTCATCAACCACAGAGATAGTCGCGTCGCCTTGAGGATGGATAGTAATTAACATTGTTCCTACTGCATAGGTCTGGTTCTCAACAACACTCGATGCATCAGTTGAGCCACCACTTACTTGCTGTAATTCGCTTAAAGATAATTGTTTCATCGCATTCACCTATTGAGTTAGCCTACCTGTTTTTCATGTTAAGCACATCGTGCACGAATTTGCTCATAAACATAGCTTCCAGCATAAATACCACCATCAATTGTTAAGCCAACCGCAGCACCTGCTGTCCAACCAACAGCATATCCGGATCGACCACCCATTTCTGCCGTCGTCATAATAAACTCACCAATTTGTGGATCCGCCAACCCTGCTACCATTAACCCTGCTAAAACCACAATTCCGCCGCCTACTGCCAGCGATGCGGCGGTAACTCCACCAATGAAACCACCTGTTTCTGAACAAATTTCAAAAGCAGAAAGGGCCCCGCTTATTTGATTCAATTCATTCAATGCTAATTCTCTCATTTCAATCACCAGTTATTTAGTGAACAATTAAAAAAACAATTTTAAGGTGAACGACTATTCACGTCAAGGTAAAATAGACAATTTTGCAAAAGAAATGGTAGCGGTTTAATGTGAATTTTCGTTCACTTGAAATGCCGACGTCTAGAAAATAGATTGCAAAGGAGGGGAAAAAAATGAATCGCTGTCATCATCAAAATAAGACAATGGCAGCGAAATCTTAACCAAACATAGGTTTCTTAGAAGGCTTTTCCAATTTATGTTTTGCTTTTTCCGTTACTTCTACTTTCAATGCGGCACGCTCCCGTTTATTCGAAGTACCGACAATTTGTGCTAGTCTTTTTTCCTTCCAACGAAGCACTTCTAGGTAATTTCGTACTGGCTGTCCTTCTTTGGTCAACATGCCTTTTTCATCAAAATTGGGCTTTTCTGCTTTCATAAGAAGACTATTAAAAGTCTTAATAATAGTCTTACAATCTGTTGCCTTATCTTCTAACTTCTTTATGTTTTCTATATATTCCACTCCTTTCTCCATATATTTTTGAAAATCTGTCTTTGGGGTGAACCATTGATAAACGCTTTTGCCCAAGAACCACGCTGCATTCATAAGGGACATCGCCGCAATACCAACCCCAGCACAAATCGCAACTTGTGTAGCAACAGATCCTGCCACAACTACCACACCAGCTTTAGCTAACAACAATACAGCTACATCAAGATAACCGCTATAGAAAAAGGCTGTACCGATGAGACCTGCACCTGTTACTTGCCCTGCAATCTGCAGCGATTTTTTTACTTCTGGCTTTTTAAAAAAATTTATCATTTCTGAAACCTCTATCATTATATTTCATCATCAAATCTTGAGAGGGTGTAGTATAATTGAATAAATACACTTGAGATGCCAGCCAAAATAGTAAATTTTTACTCACTTTATATGTTATACATTTGTGACTGTTATTTTTGCCAAACTATCAACAAAATACGCAATTAATTGGCAAATATCTTTACATTGATTGGGCTGATTTTCAAAAGAAGAGCGTACGAGACAATCTAAAAGAGAAAGGCAGTTTAAAAGATAAATGCAGATCCGCCAATTTTCGATTAACTCAACTCCATTTTGGCATAGACCTTGAAGAAAGGCCTTTTCAAAAGTATCAGGCAAATGATGAGAATAACGTAACATATTGGCAACATCCCACAAACTAGAGCTCGAAAAAGCAAATTCCCAATCCAAAATAGCGCTGATTTGCCATTTTCCCTGCCTGTTCACAACTAAAATATTAGCCGGATCAAAGTCTGCATGCACTAAATGATGCTGATCTTCATTGGGAAAATAAACATTATATTTTTCAAAATAGAAGCGAAGCTTTGCAATAATTTCATCCCCTAGCGTTTCAACAACCCTGGGATGGGTTAAACATAACGTTGCAAACGTCATGTAGTCTGCAGGAATAATGAATTCAGCTACTTTTAAATTTTCATCAAACATTCCAGATCTTATAAACTGATTCGCTTGAAGCTTCGCTAAAACCTGCCCTACTTCGTACATGATACTCCCCATATCATAAGGCTTATTGCCTAAAAGCAACTCACGCAATGTAATACCTTCTCTGTATTCCATTATTGCAAAACGATATTCGCCCTCATCACCTATAAAATAAACTTGGGGGATGGGTATTGTTTTGTGCAGAAGAATAGCTAATTTCTGCTCACGAAAAGCAGCGGCTTTATCACGCAAATAAACCCTGAGAATAAGAGGCTGAGTTTCATTTTCAAGCCATACTTTGATATTTAAATTAGCGCAACCGCCCTCAATGATCTCATATTGTAAAAGCTGACTTCCAGGATAGGCTTGTGCCACCATTGCCATTAATTTCTCTTGCGGTAATGAGAATCGCTGATTTGTTTTTTCCCAATTTTGTTTAAAAGTCATGTTGGAGTATTCATTTCCTTTAAAATGCCTTGGGTTTCAACTTTTTCATTGAAATATTTAATTAAAAAAGTTTTGGTCAATTTGGGATTCTTATAATTTTTCCTGACGAATTCAACTTGAAAACCACATTTTTGATAAAAATCTGGCGCCTGAAATGCGCTAGTGACTAAATTAATGTTATTAAATCCTTTCCCTTTAAAATGATCTTCTAATGCTTGTAATAATTTTCTACCATATCCTTGACCACGGTAGCGGCTGTCTACCCAAAGATCATCAACATAAATTTCCGCAAATGCGGTAAATGCATTTAAAACACCAATGGTATTATCTTGATCATCGCTTAATACAATTGAAAAGGGTTTATAATTAACGTCTATTCCATGGCCGCTTTCATAAGTGATGAGTTCTTTACTCATTTTCTCTTCAATTTCTTTAGGTAAACTGTCGATCATGGCTGTCTTTATTTTTTGCATATTTTTCCCTTAAATCTTCGTGAAACAACTTATCAGTTTCAGCTCAAAATGCAAAACCGCTCTTGATTTGAAGTAGTTAGAAAGTTAAAATTCCCGACTTTGACAAAAAACCAAATCTTGAAAACTAACATATATTATCAAAATAAGGTAACAGCATGGCTTCTAACGGACCAAACTCAACAACTCCTCCAACAACAACCGTTGAAACGCAAGACAAGAAAAAGCCCGCAAGCCCAAAAAAACGCCCAGTGAATCCTCTATGGGAAGGCAATATAATGCCCTCCATTCTTAAAGGTGCCCGTGAGCATAATGCAAGACTTGGTCAAAAAGCGAAAGCAATGATTACAATTACAAAAACAGAACCACAACCCGCGTCAGCAAGCGTAACAAGTGAAAAAATAATATCTGCACAACCTACTTCTATCGTTAAAAGCCCAAAAGAAGCTGGTGAAGTTAAACAAGTCATTCTTCCAAGCGTCACAACAGAAACTAAATTATCAGCACAACCAACACCGAGCATGCGCTGTGAAGAATCACTCGATGATTTCAACGATCGTATTAGTGTTGCTGAAACTCAAATTAGGGAACTTAAAGCGGAGGCTGAAGAAAGCAAAACCTACTTGCAACTTCGTCCAGCGGCGCTCAGCCCTTACAGTAAAGCGATAATCAAAGCGCAACTACAAGGCGTGTATGCAGCATTCAAATATCGCGAACAATATAAAGACCAATATACAGAAGAAGAATTTAATAATCGCATTAAAGCTTGTGCTAAAGCGAACAAAAAATGGAAAGCGCAAATCAACTAAAGTGCTTCATCGCGCATTGTATTCTTTTAAATGAAAAAAGTTATTGGTCAGTAGTAATGCAAGCTTTGCTTGCATTACTATAAGCCAGTCTATGGCGTTGGGAACGATCCATTTTCAACATTTCTAAAATCAGGAAATGAAGCATGCATATGTGAAATCTTCCATATTCCCTCTTCTTTTCGAATAGCAATAGTGCCACGTAAATGCTCAAAAATATTTTCTTTACCCTCAATGGTAATCATCGCTTTGCATACTGCCGCTGCAAATAACGCATCCGGCGGTGTTGACACCCAGCTTACAATTTTAATTTCGCCTTTATCTGATTGCTCCCAATCACGTTGATGCTGAATTGCCAATTCTTTTAAACCCGTGCGATATTCATCAATAGCAGTCCCCCAAACATTACAATCTTTAGTAAAAAGTTTAAAGATAAGGGGTAGATCTCGTTTTTTATATGCTTCACAGTACTGTTCAAGTAACTCTGCTGCCTTAGTTTTTTCTAGCAATTTCATTTTAGCCTCCTCTCATTGCAATGAGAGTATGATAAAGGCAAAAATCCTCACACACTGTCCGTAGTGATTACGGACAAATTGAAATTAAATCTGCCAAGCCCGCTCTAGATACCACGCCTGAACGTAATTTAATGCGATTAAAATAGGTTTCTACTGTCCGATGTGATAAATGAAGCACCTGCGCAATTTCCTTACTTGTTGCGCCCTGTAAGAGTAATCTTAGGCAAGTAAGTTCTCTTGCGGTAATATAAAAAGCACCGTGCCGCCCCAGTATTTCAATACGTCCATGACTCAAACACATTTTGCGATAATTTTCATCTCGATTTGGCGTAGGTAAAACTAAAGGGTTTTTATTAATATGCTGAATTAAGTCATGTTGGGTTTTATCAAAACGATTAATAAATTGTTCGATGATCTTATGTTTGGTTAAATAAAATGAAGTAATATTTCTTCTTTGCTCGGGCAAAGCCACTGCTATCATGTCATAATAGTCTTTAGCGCGCCTTACTAAAGTTAAGCCATGATGGAGATTGAATTTTTCTCTTGCAAAATTAACAGGGAATGCAGGTAATTCTTCATCCCATAAAAACCAATAAGAATGTAATTTTTCATGCTCTTCAGTATAAGAAGAATAAATTAAGGGGATCGCAGGCATCTGCGAAAATGATTCAAACAAACCCGTTTCATTGGTTAATAAACTGCAAGAGCCATCCTTATTGCAACGAAGATATTGAAAATAGTTAAAGCCGTGTTGTGCTAAAAAATGAGTGCAAATTTCCTGTACTTTATCTTTTAACTGTAAAGTAGGATGATTCCCTTCAATTCTAATCATCGCAATTTCAACCTCACGATTAAGAAGCGCTAATATTAAATTCTTTCTGTAAAAATTGAAACTTGCCGCCGATCATTGGTTAAATTTTCAATGATTTAGATTACAATTTTAGGGTTCTTTCGCGAAACAACCAACTATCTAACTAAATTTGAAAATCTTTTTGTGTGAGATTAGCAATCAGCGGTATGACGGTTTATCTTATGTTCTACCATTACCATTATTTAACATTTGTCAGGATCAGGCTAAACCTACGATGAAGACCACTTCTAATAAAAACATCATCTTATTCACCATCATTTTGATGGATCTATTGGTAGGAATGGAATTTGATCTTTTTGTGCCAAGTTTTCCTGAGCTAAAAAATGAATTTATTCTCACTCCATTTTGGGTTGAAGCCTTATTATCTATCAACTTTTTTGGTTACTGCCTAGGTCTATTTTTTGTCGGTGCTTTAGCCGATCGCTTTGGCAGAAAGCCCATCATCTTGCTTGGGCTTACCACATTTATCGTCGGTAGTATTCTTTGTTTATGGGCTCCTTTCTATGCGGTACTACTCTCAGGCCGCTTTTTGCAAGGGATCGGTATTGCCTCGCCAGCTATTCTGAGCTTTTTAATTATCGCTGACACTTATTCTTTGAAAAAACAACAATATTACATTGCTATGCTTAATGGGTTAAAAAACGCTTCTGTCGCAATCGCACCTGTTATTGGGAGTTATATTACCCTTTACTTCCATTGGCGCGGTAATTTTACAACCCTTTTATTGCTAGGAATAATCACCTTATTAATGACTTTAGCTTTTATTCCCACTTATGAGCTACCTGAACAAAAAGAGACACTTTCTTTACGAGGATACATGCCTTTATTCCAATCAAAATCGATGATATTTTTGATGGTCCATCTCGTCTTTTTATTTGTTCCCTATTGGATTTTTGTCGGTATGTCGCCGCTGCTTTATATGCAAGATTTAGGCGTCAGTCTATCCCATTTTGGTTATTACCAAGGCGCATTAGCACTCTCGTTCGCAGTGGGAAGTGTAGGCTATGGTTTGATGATTCACAGATTTGATCACAAAAAAATGTTGCATCTTTCTAATGGCATTTTCACTCTCAGTCTGCTTTTAATCGCTTATCTTGCCTTTGTGAATAGCACACAGCCTCTCGCTATTACCATTGCGCTTTTACTTTTTGTTATTGGACAAATTATCCCTTCTACGATTATTTACCCTATATGCTTAAATTTGATGCCACAATTAAAAGGGCGAGTGTCGGGGCTTGTATATGCAGGCAGCCTCATTCTTCAGTCGATTGGGTTGCAGCTTGCGGGTTTATATTATGTAGGATCATTTCGAAATATTGGGATCATTATTGCTCTATTTATTCTGATGGCAATTATTAGTTTATTTTTTGTCATCAGCAATCGTGACATTATGAATTTTTCTCAGCGTGAGAAGTAGCCCCCCTCACCCGCAGCTACGCTGCGACCTCTCCCGCGAAGCGGTAGAGGGTAATTTGTCTGCTGCGCAGACGAAAAGATCCGCTCATTTTATCTTCTGTCCTCTCCCAAACCGGAGAGGATCCACATTCTTATCCTCTTTCCAAAATGGGAGAGGGCCCACTTTCTTATCCCCTCAAACAGGAAAGGATCCATATTCTTATCCCCCCAAGGATCCATATTTTTATCTCCCAAACAGGAAAAGATCCATATTCTTATCCCCCAAACAGGAAAGGATCCATATTCTTATCTCCCAAACAGGAAAGGATCCATATTCTTATCTCCCAAACAGGAAAAGATCCATATTCTTATCCCCTCAAACAGGAAAGGATCCATATTCTTATCCCCTCAAATAGGAAAGGATCCATATTCTTATCCCCCAAACAGGAAAGGATCCATATTCTTATCCCCCAAACAGGAAAGGATCCATATTCTTATCCCCTCAAACGGGAAAGGATCCATATTCTTATCCCCTCTCCCACTTGTGGGAGAGGGCTAGGGTGAGGGTCTTTTGGCTTTAATCATGTTCAAATGGCAGGGAGAATTTATCGAATAAAAAAAGCCTTTCCTACTTAGGAAAGGCTAGAGGGAGAGATCTTAACTTTCTGTCTTTAAATGAAATCTAGCAAGAAACCCTTCAGGTTGTGCTTGCACTGAACATTTGAATTCAACCTGATATTTCGCAGAAGTGGCATTTTCCCAATCTGACACAACCTTTTTTCCATAAGTGTTCATGTCGTGCCCTAAGTTTTCTACGCATTCTCTTTTAGACTTGTAAGTGGGAACATGCTTATCAGTGGCAGGAATTGTTTTTCCTGAATCAAGATCGGTAATAAATGCTGTGACAACCCACTTGTCTTGCCAATAGGTAGAATATACCCAGTATCCCGCAACAAGTCCTGCAATGATCAAACTATTTCTGAATAAATGGCTCATGGTTATCAGTAGAAAATAGTGGAGTGATGAAATAAATATAGTTCAAGATGCAAAAAAAGTAGTCGATTAAATTTGATCCATAAGATTATTCTAGTTAATTAGAATTCTAAATAAGTTGGATTGCAGCATGGCATATTTGGTAGTATTATAGTTATTTGTTAAACATACTTACTATTCTGTGAGATTAGCAATCAAATGAGTGATAGCAAAGAATTACCCCCCTGCCCCAAATGTCAATCTGCATATGTTTATGAGGATAGAGATCATTATGTCTGTCCTGAATGTGGGCATGAATGGGCTCCTAGTGGCGGAGCATCTTCTACAGAAGCCGATACTTTTATTGTAAGAGATGCAAATGGAAATCAGCTGCATGATGGCGATCATGTTACGCTAATAAAGGATTTAAAAGTAAAAGGTTCATCATCAGTGGCAAAAATTGGCACTAAGGTAAGAATTATTCGCCTTGTAGATGGTGATCACAATATTGATTGCAGAATAGAAGGCATTGGGCCCATGATGCTTAAATCAGAATTTGTGAAAAAAGTTTAAGTGTATTATGTCCCTCTTTGGTGCAAGTACTCAGAGGGACTATGTCTTAAGAATGAAAGGTTCATTTCTAAAACCCACAAGAAGCAGCATATTGCCTGAAATACCCAGCAAATCGATTGGGGCGATGAGCATAATAAGCGTTCAGCGCAGGCAGATCTACGCTAGTCATTAAACGATAATATGCTAACGCTGAATAAATAGGCCATAACTTTTTAATTAAGCCAAATGCTTCTAATAAATGATCTTTTGTCTTTAACTCTAGCCAATTTTCAAGACAAGATGCCTGAAGCTGATAATAAAGTTTATCTTGCTCTTTTACACTATGATGGATGGTCGCTTGCAGCAGAAAATTATGTAAGGAAAAAAATGGATGTGTGATGGCTATCTCACCTAAATCAATCAACGTCATGTCTTTAGTATTTTGATTAAACAAAATATTGTTAGTATTAAAATCAGGTTGAACTAATGTTTCGGGGATCTGATATTGAGATAGTAATTCGCATTGCTCTAAAACCTTAGGACTCAAATCATGCAAAATTTTTAGCTCTTTATCTGTGATGCCATCTGCTTTTAAAAATTCTGTCTGATTAATAATGTTCTCATACAATGTAGCTAATTTATCTAATCGCCAATCTGGGACACCAAGTGCAAAAAAAACTTCTATCTGATTTTCTGTTGAGCGTTGAATAGCGGTAAATTGCTTAATTGCTTGATGGAGTAGGTTCGGTTGAAAGTCTGCCTTTAAATATTCACGCAGCGACTCGCCCGCCTCTTTCATCAAAAAACAATGCAGCTCATCATTAATGGTGATAACAATCGGTACACCACAATGCAATTCCGTCAATAGTTGCATGATCTTTGGCTCTAAGAATAGAGAGGGTGCTGTTTGTTTTAAATACACATTCCCTTTCGAGGTTGAAAATCGGAACACGCTAGACCAAGGTGTTTCCACCACTGTTTCAGGCGAATACAATACAGAATAACCTTGCAAGTTAAGGTAATTCGTTGCCCAGTTGAAAATAGAGAGATGATTTTCCATTTTTAGTCCTGATCCATTCTCATGGAACCAGCCCCAAAAAAGCAGGCTCCATCATGTCATTATAGCAAGAATAAAGGACATCTATTTAAATGATAGATCTCCCAATATTAAAGTTAAAAAAGTTTTAGTTCTTTCTCACTTCTAGCAGCTTGAGGAAGCATTTTTTGCAATGCTTTATACCAATCTATGGCTGATTTTAATGCCCTATTTGGTGTAAGATCTTTGATTTCCATCTTCATACTATCTCTAAGTGTTGGCTCTGTATGATGCTTTCCGATCCAATCCTCTGCTACCTGCCTTTCGTAAGTAAATCCTGCTGGCGTTATCACGGGATCTTCCATCATTTCAAGACTAATGGGGCAGAAAAATTCTTCAGGTGGGTTTTGCAATTCTTTTGGCATTGCAAATTGTTCTTTTCCTTTTTTCTCGCTCTTTCTTTTCTCTTTTGAATGATCGAAACTTGTTGTTAATACCTTGCCTTTTCCTTTAATTAATTCAAAAAATTTACTAGCTTTTGAGGTCATACGATGTCCCTATCGATTGTGTATGGAATAGATAATTGAACAATAGAATATAGTAGGTAATACAACACCTGCAAGTCATTGGTTTGAGATTAAGAATTAATGAGCAAACAAAACAAACTGGCTTTCTCCTACTGCCAAATACTACTTAAAAAAATTTGAACTAAGAATAATTTTTTTAAAAGATAAATGTATTGCAGTTAAAATTGGTAATTCGCGAGCGCTTGATTGGAGGACTATTGCCTCATTAAAAAATTTGCTTCCCACAACTACCATTCCTACAGATATTGAGCTTAAATGCATTTTGTTAATGAAAAAACTAAATAGTATATTTGGATGTTTTGATTTTATTGTTATTCCAGAAAATGAATATGTATTTTTAGAAGTTAACGAGATAGGGCACTGATAAACAAGAAAGAAAATTTTGTTTCAAATTCAATGTTACTTAGTTGCGAACTATAAATATCTGAAGTAATGCAAATTCGCTAGTAACTCTTTTTCATAGAGAGCTAGATATCATTTCCGACATCGTTCTTTATCAAGTCACTATGCTAATCACATTAGCAAATTGCCTGTCGTTTAGCATCTCCCATAAATTCTATGGGCTCCTTTGATAAACATTACGACACATATAATGCTAGTTTGCTAAGAAAATTTTAAAACAAAGACTTTGAAATATAAATTAACATGAAATAAGTTAGAAAGTTAATTTTAGGATTTATTTGAGAATTGAGTCGAGTTGACTCGCGATGGGTTGTTTTAGCCGCTTGGTAGGCGCGAGTGGGATCGAACCACCGACCACCACCATGTCAAGGTGATGCTCTACCACTGAGCTACGCGCCTAAAATTGAGGGGAAAAAGATAACATCTTTTTTAGCAATAAAGCAAGGTCGCTCTTCACTATCTAGCCTCTATAAGTTAAAGTCTGTCTTCTTTATATCCCACATTCAGTTAGAAGAGTTTGAAAATGCATCGTTACCGAACACATACTTGCGGCGCCTTAACCGTCTCCGAAGAAGGTCAGATTGTACGTTTATCCGGCTGGGTCCATCGTAAACGAGATCATGGTAATTTGCTCTTCATTGATATCAGGGATCATTATGGGGTAACCCAATGCGTCATTGAAACCACCTCTGCGTCCTTCAAAGCAGCGGAAGCTGCTCGCAATGAAAGCGTTGTGACGATTACAGGGCACGTGGTCAAAAGAACTGCCGAAACCATCAACACAAAAATGCCTACAGGTGGCATTGAAGTGGTGATAGATTCTTTCCATATTGAATCTCAAGCCGATCAGCTACCCATTCAGGTGAATAGCGATCAAGAATTCCCAGAAGACACAAGATTACGTTATCGCTTCTTAGATCTAAGACGCGACAAAATGCACGCCAATATTGTGCTACGGTCGCAAATTATTGCTTCTTTACGCAGAAGAATGATTGAACAAGACTTTTTAGAATTCCAAACTCCTATTCTTACCTCTAGTTCACCAGAAGGTGCACGCGACTTTTTAGTGCCAAGCAGAATGCACCCTGGTAAATTTTATGCATTACCACAGGCACCTCAGCAATTTAAGCAATTATTGATGGTGTCAGGATTTGATAAATATTTTCAGATAGCACCCTGCTTTCGCGATGAAGATGCACGTGCAGACAGATCGCCTGGTGAGTTTTATCAGCTAGACTTTGAAATGTCCTACGTTACCCAGGAAGATGTTTTCCAGGCAATTGAACCTGTATTGCATGGCGTCTTTACTGAATTTGCCAAGGGTAGACAAATCAGCGCCTTACCTTTCCCTCGTTTTCGTTATGAAGATGCTATGGTTTGGTTTGGTTCTGATAAACCTGATATCAGAAACCCCATCCGGATGGCTGATGTCACAGCGATTTTCGATGGATCAGAATTCAATGCTTTTGCTAAAGCAATTACAAAGGGCTCTCACGTTCGTGCTATTCCTGCTCCTAATGCTTCCAGCCAACCACGCAGCTTCTTTGAAAAGCTAAATGATTGGGCAGTAAGCCAAGGAGCCCCAGGCTTGGGATATATTATTTTTGCGCCTGAACAAGCCAAAGGGCCTATTGCTAAATTCTTAGACGCCGATAGATTGCAACAACTCAAAGCACAAACCGGCTGTAAAGACGGCGATGCACTCTTCTTTGTCTGCGCACCAAAAGCAACCGCTGAAAAGTTGTCTGGTCTTGCTCGTACGCGTATTGGTGAAGAACTAGGTCTTATCGATAAGAACCGCTTTGAATTCTGTTGGGTAGTCGATTTCCCCATGTTCGAATACAACGAAGATCTGAAGAAGGTAGATTTTTCACACAACCCCTTCTCCATGCCTCAAGGCGGGTTAGAAGCGCTCTTGAATCAAGATCCTTTAACCATTAAAGCGTACCAATACGATATCGTTTGCAATGGCATCGAGCTGTCCAGCGGCGCTATACGTAACCATTTACCCGAAGTAATGTATAAAGCTTTTGAAATCGCAGGGTACGGTGCAGAAGTCGTTGAAGAAAAATTCGGCGGCATGCTGAATGCCTTTAAATACGGGGCGCCTCCTCACGGTGGTTGCGCACCAGGTATCGATCGGATTGTAATGCTATTAGCGAATGAGCCTAATATTCGCGAAGTAGTTGCCTTCCCTATGAATCAACAAGCTCAAGATATGTTGATGCAAGCTCCTTCAGAAGTTATGGAAAGACAATTAAAGGAACTGCATATCCGTGTCGAAATGCCTAAAGAAAAAGCGAAAGCCTGATCTTTGCTTTTCAACTAAATCTCGCGCCTTTGCTATAGTAAAGGCGCGATGACGCTTAATTTGTTACCTCTTACGTTTCTCTCCTCGTCATGTGTAAAAATTCTAATTGTACTTTGGCTCCATTTATTCTACGGATCTGTGTATCTGCATCGTATGGTTTCATCTTTAATACATCTATCTTCTTGTTTTAATTAAATTTATCCCATTTTGCTCTGGAACTTTGCTCCTTGAAGCGCTGTCTTATTACTAATGTTATAAGATGGAATTGAGATGGAAACAAATAGCGCGTTTGAGCTCATCATCGTAGAGATTGAATTTATCAACTCTACGCTCACCCGCTCCTTAAAGAAAAATGAAGATCCACAAAATTTTTGGATCCAATTAACACACGAGCTAAAAGAACATTTTAAAGAAATAAAAAGCATGACGCTCAAAGGAGAAACCACAAGCGATATAGACAAAGAGATTTTTTTGAAAAGGTATATCACCTTTTTAACCTTAGCAAGAGATAAAGGAATAGAGATTGCTTTATCATTCGAGCTGCCCACACATTTTTCAGAAACTGAAGCAACAAACCAAGTTAATACAATTCTTCATAAACTGATTTCAAAATTAGCTCGACTGAACCGTAATATCAAAAAAATGCAAATACAATTTCCAAAAAATGAACTCCTCCATACAGCTCATGAACTGGCACAACATGGCGTTCATCATTTGAATGCTATTTTGATCAAGCCCGAAAAACCATTACAACGCTTATCAACTGCTGAACACCAATTTACCCATGCGTATAGCACCGCTTTTACATTATTAAGCCATGCCATCTGGGAAGAAGGTGAAGAGGAGGAAGAAGAGGCCGAAGAAGCCGAAGAAAAGGAAAAAATTGAAAAAGAGCAAGAAACTGAGGAAGAAGAGCCAGAAGAAGAGGAGGAACTTGAGGAAAAGGAAGAACCCGAGGAAGAAGAAGCCGAAGAGGAAGAATTCGAGGAAGAGGAAGAACCTGAAGAAGAGGAAGAACACGAGGAAGAGGAAGAATTCGAGGAAGAGGAAGAACACGAGGAAGAGGAAGAATCTGAAGAAGAGGAAGAACACGAGGAAGAGGAAGAATCCGAGGAAGAAGAAGAACCTGAAGAAGAGGAAGAACCCGAGGAAGAGGAAGAATCCGAGGAAGAGGAAGAATCTGAAGAAGAGGAAGAACCTGAAGAAGAGGAAGAACCCGAGGAAGAAGAAGAACCTGAAGAAGAGGAAGAACCCGAAGAAGAGGAAGAACCCGAGGAAGAGGAAGAACCTGAAGAAGAGGAAGAACCCGAGGAAGAGGAAGAACCTGAAGAAGAGGAAGAACTTGAAGAAGAGGAAGAAGCCGAGGAAGAGGAAGAGCCCGAAAAAGAGGAAGGCTCAGAAGCGGAAGAAGCGAATGAAAAATCTGAAGAAAAAAAACATGAAGAAATCAAAGAAAAAGATGAAGCAAACTTCAACAAAGAACACCATTCAGGTTCTGTTTCTTTTTCTAAAGAAAGAAGACAAGATGATAGACATGAACTCATTTTTGATCATTTTAAATCTAAACCTTATCTTCAAGATAAAAAGATCTCACTCACGAATGAGGATGAAAATAAAAATGAGGATGAGGATGAACCTAAATTAACTGAATAATACCATTGCGATAAATCCAACTATTTCTATACCTTATTCATTTTGCTGCATACACACTCATTCTAAATTTTGTTGAATATCCTCTTATTCTCTGACAGTAAGCTTTTTTACCTGAATCAATGGCAAAATAAACTTTCCTCGTTATGGCATAATAATTACTGATTACATGATAGTTTCAATGATTAAACTTCTAAATTTCTTTCATCAAAAAAATCACTTTCTTATATAAATTTATAAATTCTTGTGTAGCAAGGATTGCATTCTTTAATGATAAACAACGGGTGGAATGTAACATCATGCTGGCATCATCGTCTGCAAACGTCAATGAAATAGAAAATACAGCGATTCTAAATCCTACTCACAGCCATTTGCGCACCTTATGGAAAATTTGCCTTCCGCTGATGCTTTCTGCTTTTTCAGGCACATTAATGATGTTTTTCCAACGAATCATTTTAGCGACATATAACACCCAATCGATGTTGGCAGCAACAACAGTCTGGAGCACTATCGTTTTATTTTTGTTTAGCGCAATGTCCATTGCGATGATTGCGGAAGTCTTTGTTGGTCAATATAATGGCGCTAAAAAATGGGAACAGGTAGGAAAGCCTGTTTGGCAGATGATTTGGTTCTCCATTATGTCTTCCTTTATCATGATCCCTATTGGTTTATTTGGTCATTCCTTTCTCATCCCGCCAGAGTTAGCCCTAGAAGGCGAACCTTATTTTAAATGGATGATGATTTTTAGTCCTTTTTTCCCACTGACGAGTGCACTTTCTGCTTTTTTCATCGGCCGAGGCCAGGTAAAAACGGTGACTTATTCTGTTATTTTTAGCAATATATTAAATCTTGTCTTAGTTTATTTATTAGTATTTGGCGTAGCGGGTATTCCGCCGCTTGGTGCAAAAGGTGCCGCTATTGCAACTGGCTTGGCTGAAGCAAGTATTGCCATTGGATTATTCTGCATCTTTCTTAATTCAGATAACAGAAAGCGTTTTCATACCCATAAATTTCATTTTAACAAAAAATTGTTTATTAAATGCATTAAAATAAGCACCCCTAATACTCTAGGTCATGCAGCCTCAATGGCAGCTTGGGCATTGATCATGTATATGATGGCCAAAAGAGGAATAGCGCATATTACGGTGATGTCTATAGGATTAAGCTTATGGGCGTTCTTTTCATTTATTACTGAAGGGTTACAAAAAGGTGTAACCGCTATTGCAGCCAATTACATCGGCGCCAAAAAAGAAAAACAGATCGCTGAAGTTCTGACAACAGGATTGCAATTACAGTTTGTATTAGCATTGATTTTGGCCATCCCCTTAGTGTTTTCCCCCCATCTATTAGTTGATTTTTTCCTGTCGAGCAATGATGGTAGTTCAGAGAATATTAGGGAACTTGTAGAAACAAGTTGTCGCTGGTTATGGCTTGCTTTTCTATTTGATGGTATGGCATGGGTTATCGACGGCGTTTTGACCGCTGCTGGCGATACACGCTTCATCATGTTTATGCACTCTATTGGCACCTGGTTATTTTGCATTTGTCCCGTTTATTGGTTTGTTATTAAAATGGAAGGCGCACCCACGATGACATTGCAACTAGTTACAATCTTTTCATTCATTCTATTTGCCAGTTATTTTGTTCGCTACAAGAGAAAAAATTGGGATAATTGCTTACTGATTAATCATTAGTTATCTAGAGATCTCTTGATAGTCCATCGAAAAAAGAAAAGGCGCCATTTCTTAAATTCTTTTTGGAGTATCCCCCTTCTTGTATAATTAGAAAAGGCAAATTCAACTGCCCAATCATTTGACCAATTTTTTTCATGCCAGCTTGAGTAATTGTAAAATAACCTGTGGGATCGCCTTGCATGATATCGAATCCTAAAGAAACAACTAAGAAACGAGGTTTAAATTTTTTAATTAAATTACAGGCTTTACTTAAAGTATGCAAATAAGCTTCATTATTTGTTCCTGCTTTTAAAGGAAAATTCTTATTGTACCCTTTTCCCTTACCCAGCCCTTCCTCATCTGCAAACCCAGCATAATAAGGATAAGCAAATCGTGGATCGGCATGAATTGAAATAAAAAAAACGTCTTTTCGTTCATAAAAAATATTTTGCGTGCCATTCCCGTGATGATGATCAATATCCAGCACAACGACTTTTCCGTGCGAAGATAAGTAATCTGCCGCTAATGCCGCATTATTAAAGTAACAAAATCCGCCAAATACTTTTCGTTCTGCATGATGCCCTGGTGGTCTACATAATACATAGGTTAATTTACTTCCTTTTAATAATCTTTCAGCCCCGGTTAAAGCTGCATCTGCGGCTTGTTTAGCTGCTTTATACACATTTGCGGTCAAAGGCGTAAAGGTATCCATGCAATAATAGCCCATTCTAATGTCCCAATTTTGCGGAATATTTTCTGGTCGACGGATCGGGAATACATTAGGATAAAGCAGACCGTTAGCTTTGATGTTCTTTTGCCCCTCGCTAATATAACGGATCATCTTCTCACTGTGGATCCTGCGAAGGTATTTTTCTGAGAAATTTTTAGGTTTTAAAAAGATGCAATTTAAGTTTGCAAGCCCCTTTTCGATAGAATCAATTCTTACTGGTCGTTCAACATAGCCTTTTTCTTTCAGGTTATGGATTTGATAAGCATTGCCGGTATTAACTACTTCAATTAAGGTTAGCCTATTTTTAGGAGTGACAGGCTTCAAAGGAGCCTTTAGATAATGCAATTTTCTAAACTGGATAGGATCGTCCTTAATTGATCTTAAAATAGTCTGCACTTTCGGGTCTTGCTCTTTCATCCCACCTTTGATAAATAAAATTTTTGCGATAATTTCTTTTAAAATAGTACGTTTCAATACTTTTTGTTTTTTCAGGTTATCAAACACTAAATAAGTAAAATAACCTCCATTTGCTTTATGCGAAATATGTTCATAAGCAGTATTGATGATAGGCAATGCGCCGTATTGTTCGTAAAAAGCCAATTTTTTTCGATTGATCTTAAGATCTGTCCCTTCATGTACAAGGGCGGGATCATCCGTTGGCACATCCATAAAAAAACCAATGGTTTTCATTCCTAGCAAGAATTCTCTCGTCGCTTCATATAAAGCAGATCCTATACCATGACGCGCTCTTTTAGGATCGCTGGCAATATAATCTAAATAGGCATAGTGAAATTTATGAAAATAATAAATTAAACTAAAACCCAATACCTTGCCTTTTTGTCCCTCAGCAAGGATCAGAATAGGGCTAAAATCCTTGTGATGTTCTTTCTCCATCAATTTGGCAATTTTCGCAGCATACTCAGGATGATAGGGAAAGGCGCCTTGATAGATTTTCAATACCTCATTTAGCTTGAGGCGATCTTCAGGATTGACAATATGGTGCATCCGTTTAAATCTGATCATTCATTAATATCCTTATCAATGAAAGAAGAATCCCTTCGTTTTTATGAGGATTGCGAGATAGCGAAAGTCCTCTCGAAAATTCATGGGCGAAGACTATAAATCTTCTTTGAAAGCAGATTCTTTCAGTTCTTTAATCTCATCCCGAATCATGGCTGCTTGCTCAAATTCTAAGTTTCGAGCATGCTCATACATTTTAGCATCCCATTTTTTGAGCAGCTTGGTAAACTCTTGCGGTGTAATAGCAGCATGATTTTGTCTATATTGACGAATTTCTTCGATAACAGGATTCGAGGCAGCTTGGTTTTGTGCTTTCTTTGCACTTTTATTTGAAATTTTACGTCCAACAAAAGCCCCTTCCATGATATCTTGTATTGATTTTGTCACTGACATTGGGGTGATATTATTTTTCTTGTTATGCTCTTGTTGCTTTCTTCGACGCCTATCGGTTTCTGACATCGCCATTTTCATCGATGATGTCACTTTATCGGCATATAGGATAGTTGTACCGTGAATGTGTCGAGCAGCACGCCCTATCGTCTGAATCAACGAACGGGTTGAGCGTAAAAATCCTTCCTTGTCAGCATCAAAAATCGCTACTAACGACACTTCGGGCATATCCAGTCCTTCGCGCAGTAAGTTGATCCCCACTAACACGTCAAACACCCCTAAACGCAAATCACGTATGATTTCTACACGTTCAACGGTTTCAATTTCAGAATGGAGATAACGTACCTTAACACCATGCTCAGCTAAATAGTCGGTTAAATCCTCTGCCATACGTTTGGTTAAGGTGGTAATTAATACCCTTTCATTGATCTCAACCCGCTTATGGATCTCAGATAATACATCGTCCACTTGGGTCCCCACTGGGCGCACTTCGATTTTAGGATCGATTAATCCCGTAGGTCTTACAATTTGCTCTACAGGTTTACCCGACAATTTTAACTCGTATTCACCAGGCGTTGCTGAAACGAAAATAGTCTGTGGCATTAATCGCTCAAATTCTTCAAAGCGCAAAGGACGATTATCTAAAGCTGAAGGTAAACGAAATCCATATTCAACCAATGTTTCCTTACGTGATCTGTCCCCTTTATACATTGCTCCCAATTGTGGGATCATGACATGAGATTCATCGATGACTAAAAGCGCACCAGGTGGTAAGTAATCAATTAATGTAGGAGGTGGTTCCCCTGCTTTACGTCCACTTAAGTGGCGAGAATAATTTTCGATACCATTGCAATACCCCAATTGGAGCAACATCTCAATATCATATTGCGTCCGTTGTTCTAAACGCTGAGCCTCGACCAATTTTTGATTATTGCGCAGATCTTCTAAGCGCTGCTTTAACTCAATTTTAATATTTTCTACCGCATCTAACACTTGCTCGCGTGGAGTCACATAATGGCTTTTCGGATAGACGGTTATACGAGGTACACTTTGTTGCACATAGCCAGTGAGTGGATCAAAAATGCTCAAGGCATCTACTTCATCACCAAATAATTCTACCCGTACTGCATATTGTTCCGATTCTGCAGGAAAAATATCGATCACATCGCCTCGTACGCGATAATAACCTCGACGTAATTCTAAATCGTTGCGGGTATATTGTAACTCAGCAAGCCGGCGTAATATTTGACGCTGATCAATTCTGTCGCCTTTGCTTACATGCAACATCATACTGAGGTAAGAATTAGGATCCCCTAAACCATAAATCGCGGAAACCGTTGCCACAATAATACTATCATTACGCTCAAGGAGCGCTTTGGTGGCAGAAAGCCGCATTTGCTCAATATGTTCGTTTATTGAAGCATCTTTCTCGATATAGGTGTCTGAGGAAGGAACATAGGCTTCTGGTTGATAGTAATCATAATAAGAAACAAAATACTCTACACAATTGGAAGGAAAAAATTCTTTCATTTCTCCATACAATTGAGCAGCAAGCGTTTTATTGGGAGCCAAAATAAGCGTGGTACGCTGTAACGCTTCAATGACATTGGCCACTGTAAAGGTTTTGCCTGATCCTGTGACGCCCAGCAATGTTTGGTGCAGCAATCCTTCCTGCAAGCCCTCTTTCAATGCAGCAATAGCCGCAATTTGATCACCAGCCGGTTTAAAGCTCGTTGCCAATCTAAATTTTTTACTGTCGCGTTTGTGCTTTATCATTTTGAATCAAATTCTTAAAAAATTGCCTTAAATATGGCATAGTAATCGGCCTGAATCTATTGATGTAAAAATTGCTGAGGGTACATAATTGGACATACAACTTGCAAACCGTGTAAAGCGCATCAAACCTTCCCCTACTCTAGCTGTAACTGCACGGGCCGCTGAATTAAAGGCTGCCGGTCAGGATATCGTTGGGCTTGGTGCTGGGGAACCTGACTTTGATACTCCTCAGCATATCAAGGAAGCGGCCATTAAAGCTATTCATGATGGCAAAACAAAATACACTGCCGTTGAGGGGATCCCAAGCTTACGCGCGGCAATTTCCGAGAAAATGCAAAATTTCAATCAATTACGCTATAACCCTGACCAAATCATTGTTTCCACAGGTGGAAAACAATGTATTTACAATCTAATGCAGGCCGTTATCCAAGAAGGTGACGAGGTCATTATTCCGGCACCTTACTGGGTTTCATACCCAGATATGGCATTGCTAGCCGATGGCACCCCTGTTTTCATTCAGACCGACATTCATCAGCGCTTTAAAATTACCCCAGAGCAACTTGAAGCGGCTATTACCCCTAAAACAAAAATGTTGATCCTGAACAGCCCTTCCAATCCTACAGGTATGGCTTATAGCAAAAAAGAGTTAATTGCCTTATCCGAAGTATTGCTCAAGCATCCTCACGTGCTCATTGCAACTGACGATATGTATGAGCACATACTATGGACTGATGAGCCTTACTCAAACATCGTCATGGTCTGCCCTGACTTATACGATCGAACCATTGTTCTCAATGGAGTTTCTAAAGCATACTCCATGACCGGCTGGCGCATTGGCTATTGCTGCGGCCCCCTGTCGCTGATTAAGCCGATGAAAAATATCCAAAGTCAAAGTACCTCTAATCCTTGTTCCATTGCTCAGGCGGCTGCAGAGGCGGCTTTACGTGGGGGTATGGAGACAGTGCATGAAATGGTTAAAGTCTTTAAACAACGTCACGATTATTTGGTTAAAGAACTCAATTCTATCGACGGCGTGCAATGCGCACCAGGCGACGGTACGTTCTATGCCTTCCCTCGTGTTCAAGACATTATCGATCGCATGCCTAATATCAATTCAGACTTGCAACTTGCTGAACACCTCATTACAACCGTAGGGCTCGCTTTAGTGCCTGGCTCTGCTTTTGGTAGCGAAGGGTTTATGAGACTTTCTTTTGCGACCAGTATGGATATACTAGAAAAAGCGATTGAACGCATGAAAAAAGCGTTTAGTTAAGTTTCTCCCTTTAGCCCTCAGTTTTCTGGGGGCTAAAGGGGCTTGACTTAAGTACAGGAGAAAAGTACTATTTCGCGCTATTCCCCGATAGCTCAGTCGGTAGAGCAAGTGACTGTTAATCACTGGGTCCGTGGTTCGAGTCCGCGTCGGGGAGCCAACTAATTCAAGGGCCTAGCGCCCTTTTTTTATTTCTAGAGCAAGCCATGGGACACTCCCGGGGCAATTGCTGGCAATAAGTAACAACTTTCATTACCCATCCGAGTCGCACTCATTACCATTTTGTTAGTTGGTCGTTAAGTAAAGTCTAAACTAATCTTCAAGAAATCAACTCAACAAATATCTAAGCAAATGAACTTTAGCCAATCAGGTTTAACTAGAGACAGCAACACCATGAGGCGGCAAATTGGCGCAGAAGTTTCTTCTATAGCCCTGAATAATAATTTAAGTGAATTTCTAACCAGCAAAATAGAAACGGAAGCCGGCTTAGATGTTCCATGAGGTATTGCCGCCCCTGAGTTTGTAGATTTTTTTGAATCTATTTCGCTTACCGATTGTTTGAACTCTATCAGAATCATTTATCAAGCCATCATAGAACATTCAAGAGGCAAACGCCCAAGAGGTAACAGAATAGGTGATGAATTTAAACTCTTTGTAAATCGAGTGTTTAAAGAGGAAGGGCTCGTTTACATTATGGCTGAAGATGGAACCGTCCAGTTTCATCCAGATGAAGAATTTGAGACTAATCGGGCATTAACTTTAAATTATCTTGCTGAGCAACGCTTCGACACAGCTTCTAAATCATTTAACCATGTATATGATCATTTTCATGCTGATCCCCCACGATTTAAATCAGCACTGAAAGACATATTTGATGCAAATGAATATATTTTCAAGCAAATCACAAGTGCTCCTCGTTTATCAGCCCATTATATTGAACAAAACAAGAGTTTATTAAATAAAGGTACTGACACAACATCAAACAAAGCGATAACTAATTGATTGGGTTAACATAAATACAAATACTATAATTAGCTTCTTGAATTTCATTGGGCTTTTCCTTGGCATAGAACCTAAGGACATTAACTAACATTAATGCAAGCTCCAAAAAATGACAATCAAATCGCATTTAGTTATTTTCTAAATATTTACTATGGTATTTTCTTCTACCATAGGCGCATTTCCTTCATTCTCAATAATTTGAGTAATATGAGATCGAATTAAATCGAGTGGTGAAAAAGTAAAAGACTCACTCCCAAAAAAACTTATATTATCTGCTTGAGTTTTTAATATAGTTAAATCTTGTTTTAAAGCTATTTTTAAAAAAGGTAAAATAAATGCTTTTTTAACAAAAAGTGGTATCCAAGATCTAGGAGAATGGATGACAATAAAGACTGCTAAGTGTTCATTATCCATAGGTGTTAAATATAAACAAATCAGTAAACTTGTTCCTTCCTTATTCCTATATTCAATTTGGCCAAGGGAGGGGAATAGGTAACGCCCCACACTTTCAACGCGCTCTTTTTCAAAGAAACGAGAAATAAACCCATTTTGTTTAGATTCATTGTTATATCGAATATCCACACGATGAGATCTTCTAAAAATATACGCCTTAACACTTTGACGATTATTGTTCTTTCTAATAAGACCTGAATGAATAAAATGCGTATGTGTTGCGTCTAAAAAATTTTCGAGTGTATTGATGAGGCTTGCTCTAACAGTGCGCTGTAATATTGTTTTTTGAAAATCCATTTCCGTTGGCCAATAGGGTAAATCAGAGGGTTTGTAATTGAGCACAGGACAAACCCAAATGAAATTTTGATATTCTAAGGTAAAATAACATGGGACAGTACGTAGTGAATGGTGCGAAGTTACGCACAAGCCTGGAATATCAATACATTCACCTTGCTTATTAAAAGTCCAACCGTGATAAGGGCATTGAATATTATCATTAATAATTTTGCCACATGAAAGTGGTGCATTCCGATGAGGACATCTATCCTCGAGTGCGCTGATTCCACTTTTAGTTCTGAAAACAACAATCGCTTTTCCAAAAAGCATAACCCGCCTTGGCTTATTTTTCAAAGCATTACTTTTACAAACAATAAACCAATTATGTTTGATTTTATTCATCATAATTCATACTTCTTTAATATGGGTTCCGCAATATAATTCGTCAACAATTGTAAAAATCGCCAGAATAATCTTGAATAAAGTGGTAAGTGTTTGACATAAATTCCGCTGTATTCTATATGAGGTTGCCCTCCTCTTAATTTCTTAAAGCCAGAGGCGCCTGAACTAAGATTTAATAATAAATTCTCTTCTTTAGTCTTTTTTAATAAGTAAATCATCAGTAAGCGATAAAGCCCTTTTTCTTTAGGAAGGTGTATGTCATAGCCAACCAAGGGCGCAGTAATAATATTTCCCACTTTAAAATAGCCAATAATTCCATCCAACCTACCATTGCTGTTTCGAAAACCCATCATAGTTAAAAATCGCTTTTGATGTGCTAACTTTATAAATTTATAATTAAACTGAGGATTATAAACAGAATATTTTTCCAAGTAGAGCATATTATATAATTCAACAATGCGTTGATAATCATTTTCATTTAACGCATCATGCTCTACTACGTTATAAGACGAATTTTTTAACAATCTTAAATCATTCTTACAATTATTCCTTTTTAAATAATTATTTTTACTAGGATCAAAAACATAAACTTGGCGACTTGCAGATAGAATGCAACCCAATTTTTTTAAATTCGATATAAGCGTAGCATTTGAATAACCATTCAGAGAGCGGAAAACGAGAACGTGCTTCGGATACCGCTGCGACAATAAGGTTATGATTTGTTTGACATCTTGAGCTTGAAGCTCAGGATAAAGATTAGTTGATAACAACCAATTATTTATCATAACCACACGATTCACATTAAAGGCTTTAAAGAATTTATCGAACAAAAGAATAAGAGTTTTAAGGATTATACGAACAAAACAATTAGATATTTTCTTAATCTCATCGAATGAATATAAAATAAATGCAGTATAAGGAGAAACAACATAACTATTTTGATATTCTTTATTATTAACAGAAAGTGGCAAAATAGTCTTATTTACTTTAATGATTTGAAAATCAGTTTGGATGTTATCGATAAACTTAGAGGGATTTTCATGTCTAAACGCATGCAACCAATGAAGCAATTCATTTGAAAAGGTTTTAAACTTAAAAATAGAATGATCAGCTTGTACAAATAAGTTATTATCCATCGTATTCAATATCACATGTCGAAATAGTTAAAGGACTTTTGAAGGCCGCTAAACTTTTTATGAATATAACCATCAACGAATAGAATTGATAAAATGCAGGTATTTTATCTTCTTTATCATAAATTATATCTTGGCATAGGTTGAGGTGTTTGATCAAATTGCGCAAACCAGATAAATTTCTTATTTTAGGAAGCGCAAAACAATAAACAGCCAACTTAAGCGCTTTATAACGCAACATGTCGGGTATCAATAGCACCATAGGATCAATAAAAGCATTTGAAAAATGTTTTTCATGTTTAAAAAAATGTAGACCACTAGTACCTCGAGGGTTGCATTCAATTACATAGACATTACCTTTCCTATCTTGAATAAAATCAAATGCAATTTGTCCGGTAAAATTATTTTCTTTAACGTATTCGGTTATAAAATTGAAAATCTCTGGAATATATACATTGTGAAATAATATTCCAGCTCCCTTCCCCGCTCGATACAGCGAATGATAGCATACATTCGCTGTCAATTTTCCGTTAAGCGCTACTCCATAAGTCGAATACTCAGCACCTCCAATAAATTCCTGCGCAATATATTGATTCGGCTTTGATTTCTTCAATTCTAAGATTTGTTTCTTACTTGCATTAAGTATTACTTGTGTTGCAAATCTTGAGTAAACAGGCTTGATGACATATCTAATATCTTCCAGATCATCAAGAGATAAATGTTCGTCAATAAGGTATGTTTTAGGGGTATAGATTGGCTGATTTGAGCAGCTTTGGATAAATGTATATTTATTATGAAGCCATTTTAGCTTTATAAAATTATCACAAAAAACAATTAAATCAGAAGGAAATTGATTTCTAAATTGAGAAATATAAAAAATCTCTTCACATGTCGGAATAAGCATATCAATTTGAAACTCTTTGAGAGCTTGCTTGAGGGAGTTCACAAATTGCGTAGGTTGCAATCGAGGGCTAGGTAATGTGATATATTCAGCAATGCAATTTGATTTCTTACTAAGAGGATAACGGGTACTATCTGCCATGTAAACCCGATGTTGTGCTCTATGAAATATTCTTGCTAAGTCAAGTGCAATGGGCGCTCTTGCGCCAGTTATTAACACTTTCATAGAATTTTTGTTATTCATCAACAGTAAACTCCCGACGTATTCGCATCAGTTTATCACCAAGCTTAGTCTCTTTATAAGCAATAAAATCAATCTTAGGTATGATTAAACCTTTTGCAGATAGGCAATTTACAATGCTATGGTAAATTTCTGAGTGGATCTCATTATCATTTTTTTGAGAGATCCCAATGCACAATTCGGCAGGAGATAATTGAGTTACTTGGTAATCTTCTATCTCATTGCTTGTCATGATGATAGCTCTTCGAATAAAATCAGGAAAAATTGGCTCTAGTGTCTGTTTAGATGCACTTTTAAAATATAATATCTGATCTTCACGGCCTTCAATTGATTCAATTGCTACATAAGGACTATGACATTTGCATGCTCTTTTTTTTAACGTTAACACATCATTCAACCGATATCGAACAATAGGTTGCGTTGTTCTTTTTAAGTCTGTAATGATAGGAATAAATTTACCTTCCTTCTCATCTATCCACTCTTTCTCAACAAGAATATTGTTTTCATTTAAATGTATCGTTCCAAATTTACATGTAGCGCCTAGAAATCCCTCTGTGCATTGGTAAATTTGATGAACAATTTGCTTAAATTCATTTTCAATAAATTGCTTATCTTGGTCTTCCAGAACATCAGCGATTGAAATGATTTTTATTGGATTAACATTAATAATTTCGTTTTTTTGAGCTTTAGCAATCATTTTAAGTACTTTAGGAGGACAAACCAGGATTGTAGGATTATAACGCTCACATTCTTTCATCAGGGCAGATAAATCATCACTCAGATCAAAATACTTGAATGAAATTCTCCCAGACAAACTTAGTGACTCATAAAGATTAGAATTTGCACGCATAAATAAGGCTATACGATGCTTATAGAACAACCTGGTAGGTAGTAACTTAGCCAAAACTTCAGCCAACCATAATAGTTTTTCATTTTGACTAACAATAAATAACCCTTTTGAGCCAGATGTTCCAGTGGATAAACCAACAATATGATCTTTTAACATAGGTTTAAAGTTACGTGAGTTTTCAGCTTCAATCGCAATTTGCAATGCTTCTTTAGCACTAATTCCTGACGTATTTATCTCATCAAAAAAATCCATCATTATTTTTTTATTCATGAGCGGGTAGTTAGATAAGTCTTTTTCCCAAAAAGGTCTAAAATAATTAGATTTAGACAATACTTTTCTTTGAAAATCTAAAAATTTTTTCTTTTGTAATGTATCTAATTCTGCTCTTGTCTTTGGTTGAAGGGCGAATTTTGACTTTAGATAATAATAAAGTATTTTTAGCCGCATCATAAATTTAATATCTCATTAATAGAAGCTTCACAGTGCGATGGAATAATAGCAAGATCAGGATTCAAGCAGTGTAGTTCATGCAATTGCTGAATTGTTTTAGTATACGCTTTTACATCAACCATTAAAAAATTAACACATTTACTTGGGAATTTAAGATCTTGAAATGCCTTTCTATCCCAGCACGCATCAGCAACTAAAAAATAGGGTTTTTTATAATTTACTAATATACCCATATGGCCTAAAGCATGACCTGGCAAATCAATCGCCATTAGAGATCCATCATTAAAAATATCATAACCAAATTTGAATGGTGCCATCCATTTCGGTAATACACACTTCTGCGCCGTATCAATGAATTGCATTCGGGATGCCACATCCACTGGAAGAAGCGTTTTTAATAATCCTTTACTAACGGCAGATAAACCTTTTTGATTCTGGATCTGCCTAAATCCAGCTTCTAAAGCATGTAACATCGCTTCAGGAAAATCTTTTATTCCCGCAATGTGATCGGCATGAAAATGCGACAATATAATATGATTAACCTCGGTCGACTTTATGTTATTCCTGCTCAAAATGGAAACTGCCTTTTCATTAGATAAAAGCTGCACAGGCAACGTCCAACGATATAACTTATTTGGAAAGGTATTTGTGGCAGAATGAAAATGATCGCTATATCCTGTATCGAATAAAATATTGCCAACATTGCGGTGCTTAATGACTGCAAAAAGAGCAGGAAATTGCTTTTTACGCCACTTTCCTCCTTTGACAGCGAAGGCTTCCAGTTGACAACAACATCCCGCTGTATAAAAGGATATGTCATCTATCATGATTTGCCTTCCACCAGGTAGCAAAGGTCGCAAGCCCCTGCTCTATACTTACTTTAGGTGAGTATCCTAATAAATTTTTTGCCAATTGAATATTAAGTGTCTGATCAACTGCTAAAACCCCTATACTGTATCGTGTAAATCTAGGTTCTTTATTGTGATCTAAAGAAAATTTAGCTATTATTTCCATTAAACTTGCCATTGCCATTGCTAAATACTTTGGTATTTTCTTATATTTGATATCAATTTCTAATAATTCAAAGAGCATGTCCATGATTTTTTTAAGTGCCATTGGTTGATCGTTAGTGATATTAAATTTATGTCCAACTGCTTTAGATGGTGCTTGTATAGCTAACATGATTGCATCAACTACATTATCAACGTAAGTAATATCGACAACAGCTTTTCCATCATTAATAAGAGGAAATGTTGAGTTTTTAATCACATTTAACAATCTAGGGAATAGGGTGGTATCATAAGGCCCGAAAATTGCACGAGGCCGTAGGGTAATAGTTTCAAGGCCGTATTTTGCTGAGTCATCTACTATTTTTTCGGCTTCTTTTTTAGTCTTTATATAGTGATTGACCGATCTTTTTGGCAAACTGCTGTTTTCAATTATATTTAACCGATTTCTAAAATCAAAATAGATACTTGGAGATGAAATATGAATAAATCTTTTAACATTACGCTCTAATGCGCATTCAATAATATTTTTAGTGCCTATAACATTTGCATCATAAAAATCATAATAATTTCCCCATGGTTTGGAGAGCGCACCACAATGAATAACAGCATCTATCCCTAAACAGTGAGTCATCATAGTATTTCGATTACTAAGATCACAGGGAACAAATGATGCTCCCATTTGGTTCAATTCATTCCCAATATCCTGATTACGTCCTAAAGCAATAACATGATGAGACATATTGCATAATTTTTTAGCTAGATGCCGGCCTAAAAGCCCTGTGGCTCCTGTTACGAGAACTTTCATATTAATACCTTAATAAGGTTGCGCCAAAAGATAAACCAGCTGCTGTACCCAGTAATAGGACTAAACTCCCACGTATGACACGATTACTTTGAATTGCACAATGTAATGCATAAGGTACCGAAGCAGACATTTGATTTCCAACATTTAAAATGTTGTTATAAAACTGATCCTCTTTTGCATTTAATTTATTTCTTATGATTTCAAGTGCTGCTCCACTTGCTTGGTGAGGAATAATTAAATCAATATCTTGAATTGAGAAATTATTGCTTTTCAAAAAATTTGACACAAATTGCGGAAATAATTTACTAGATAATTTAAATACTTTTTTACCGTCCATTTTAAAATAGTGCGTTTCATTTAAATTAACTGAACCATTAATAGGATTGTGTTTGGTGCCTCCACCTTGCAATTGGCAGAAATTTATTCCCTCAATATGATTTTCAATTTTTGAATCAATGAGCTGATTTTGATCTAATGGATCTGACTTTGATAAAATAATTGCTGCAGCACCATCTCCAAAAATTGTATACGTCTCAATACATTCTTTGTTTATTCCCTTAGAAGGCATTTCTGATGAAACAATCAAGATGTTTTTATATTTACCCGATAACAGATACCCCGCTGCAATATCTAAAGCAACCATAAAGCTAATACAGGTTAAATTAATATCAAAACACGGTACAGAGGATTTGATCCCTAACTGTTCTTTAATTAGAATCCCAGTCACCGGGATCGCCTGCTCCATAACACCACAAGCAGAGATAATGCAGTCTATATCATCTAATTTTAAATTGGCGTTTTTAATCGCCATTAAAGCAGATTGTGCCCCCATATAAGAAGATGTTTCAAAGCTGGCAAAGGATCTCTTGCAAATTCCTGATTTTTTCTGTACCCAACCATCGGGCTTATTAAATTGTTTATCTAATTCCAAAGATAATATTGTGTTTTCGGGCAAATACGTTCCTGTTCCCAATATTTTAACATTTTGCAACATACAACCTCGGAATTTTTATTTAATCATTGCATCTTTCATAACTTGTAAAATATTTTCATAATCTTTCATCATGGTTTTATCGATCTTTTTGTAAATCCTAGATGTAAATGATTGAATAATGATCCCAAAAAATACGGTGGCAGCAAAAGTTGGGTCTTGTATTTTGCAAGAATTATCATCGATGCTTTTTTGAAAAAAATCTTCAACAATGGCAAAAGAGGTTTTTGCATTAGGAGGTATATATTTCAGGTAGTTATGCTGAGTGATGAGTAAATACTGAAATAAAATTGGTTCATTATCTATACTTTCACATAAAAATCTTATTAATCTAGCTAGTTTTTGTTCAAAATAGCCATTTTGTACAAGCACTTGCTCAATCTCACCTGTTAGCTTCAAATAGGGCTCTAAAAATAACTTGATGACCAGCTCATCTTTAGATTTGTAATGACGATAAAAAGCACCTTCGGTTAAACCAACCTCTAGAACAATATCTCTAATTGATGTTTCTTTAATTCCTTTATTAACGAAAAGCGTTATAGCACTTATATTTATTCTTTCTTTTGTTGATTTAGTTAACATACCTTAAATTCTCAGTCGATATCGCGTTCATCATGATGACGCATAGTAAGTAAACGTTTACTATCTGTCAAGATTTAAACGGGCTCAAATCTGCATCAATTGTAATTTAGGTAAATGCCCTTTATTGTGGTTATGGATCAGACGCTACAAGTGCCCGGCCTTTCAGCAGGTAATTGTTTGTGGAAGGGCGTTATGAGGCATCAAGTGTTATAGGCAGGATCTTATTGAGCGCATAGCCAATATTTAACGTATCCGCAATCTCAACCCGAAAAGTTCGAAAATCATCCCACTCGGGGAGCCACATTTATCAAGAAAACTCACCAAACAAATTCCAGTACTAAACCTAAGTTCATTGAGCTCTTCTCCTTATCCAGTCTAAATACTATTCTTTAAAGAAACAGATCATATAAATGTTATTCTTATTTAAAGGACAATTTTGCAACATACTTCTAAAGATAATTTAACAAAACTTCCAGAAATAACTTTAATGTTCTGGATTACTAAAATTGCAGCAACCACGCTTGGTGAAACAGGTGGTGATGCCGTCACAATGTCTTTAGGAATGGGATATCTCATTGGCTCAGCTATTTTTGGGATCGTATTCCTTCTTGCAGTATTCGCACAAATTAAGGCTACAAAATTTCATCCATCTCTTTATTGGTTTACAATTGTCGCTACCACAACTGTCGGAACAACACTTGCTGATTTTGCTGATCGTTCACTTGGTTTTGGTTATGCTGGTGGTGTTGCGTTATTGTTTACCCTATTAATGACCTCACTTGCCCTTTGGTATTACATCCTCGGATCAGTTTCTGTAAGAACTGTTGTTAGCCCAAAGCAGGAGGTTTTTTATTGGATCACAATCATGTTCTCCCAAACATTGGGAACTGCCTTAGGCGATTGGATGGCAGATACTGCAGGTATGGGGTATAGTTTTGCAGCACTTATCTTTGGTACAGCCTTGGTCATTCTATCTGCACTCTATTATTGGACTACTACTTCTAGGACATTCCTATTTTGGGCGGCGTTTATCCTAACCAGACCATTTGGCGCAGTCCTTGGTGATTTTCTTGATAAACCTTTAAATGCCGGCGGACTAGCATTAAGTCGATATACGGCTTCTTTAGTTCTAATTGCTTTTATCATTATCTGTATCATTTTTACTCAAAAAGCTGCAAAACAAAAATAAGGTCTGGTTAATTTTTCTTTCTATACATTTTTATTGGGAGATTAAACGACTGCGTTTCAAGCCACTTTTTAACAGTTTCTAGAATCTCAAGCCGAAAAGTTCGAAAATCGTCCCACTCGGGGAGCCAATTTCTAGTTTGCTAAACAAATCTAAAAACATTACTTCTCAAAAATTAGCAAACACTTCAAAATTGGCTTAATGAGAATGTGATATTTTTCGCCGTTCTTCTCTATTATTTTTTTTTACCTTTTGCTTACTCTATCTTTTCTAATGCTCGCTGAAATATACTATTTAGCACTTCTACATCAAACATCACTTTCTTGCTATTTGCAGATTTAATTAAAAAGAAAATAATTGGATGTCCTTTTTTTAATATTTAAACTTAAAAATGACGCAGTAGGCGTTTGCAGCTCAGCATTAGCGATCTAATAATAAGTTCTAGCAAGCCGCTTCAAGTTGTAACCCTATTGGCGTATACCTACAAGTAAATACAAATGGTTTTGGATTACTTGTTTTGGTTAGCACTAGCTCGTATCCTGATCTTTCGAGGCATTCCCCAACAGAAATAATATTTTCAACTTCAAAGTTGCTATCGGTATGAGGTACTTCCCAATGCTGGATTTGTGCCTTGGCTTTTATTTTTGCTGTTTGCTTATCCCGAGCAATAATATAGACATTATGATGCAATTCTGTAAACTGTTTGCTATCGTAGCCCCCTAAGTTTAAAAAATAGAGTTTTTCATCAATCGAAGCAACATTGCCTTTAGGCTGTACTGTTATATCGTAACCATCAGCATAGACTAACTCACCCCACGCATCTAAATGCAAACTTTCCGCCGTACCCCACCAAGTCTTTCGAAGAACATCGTAAGTTTCTTCAATAGATTGAGCCACAACAAATCGCATATCATGAAGCTCAATTAAAGATGTTTTGGTAGCCCCGCCTATGTATATGACAAATAGTTTCATTTTAATGATTTTTCCAGTTATTTAATTGTATTTTACTTTCTCGAACACTCATTCTGATACCCTCTAGTATTGAACTATTCGGAATTTCCGAATAGTTGCCTCATGGCGCGCAATCATATCAAGGGGCTCAACTAAGCAGCGAGCTTTAAAGCCTTTACTGGCTAGTCGGAGTGTATACGGACATACAAGGTTGTGTGAAGTGGCTCTAAAAATAAAGTTAACTAGTTTTTATACCTCAACAGTTTTAGGTGTGAACACTCAAGGGTATCTCATTGGTAAATAACTTATTTCCGATATTTAACGTATCGGCGATATCAAGCCAAAAAGTTTGAAAATCGTCCCACTCGGGGAGCCAACTTATTTTCGTACTGCCATCTTCTATCTCAGCTACTCACATACCCTTCACTGTTTAGAAATGAGATGAAACAATCTGTTTCGTAATCCAACAATTCGAAATTCTCAAATCGTTATTTCAGATTTTTGAATGTTTACTTGAACTGTCTGAAGCTCCCATCTTAAACAACTGCCCTCCTATGCCTTAGTTTTGCAATGATGATCTCTTTAGGCCAGCAAGCTCTATTAGTACCATCGTTTGAGTCTAAAGGGTTTTCAACTAGAGCATGTTCATTATGCATTAACAATCGCTGATAAAATTACAAGCTGGGAGCAAGAACTCAATGCGCCACAACGCATTAGAAATATCAAAGCGCATTTCAATGTTATTTTCCCTCAAAGAACATCTGCAACAAAAGAAGACAAAAGACGAAATCTCTTGCACTCTAAAGAAATTGCAGATACAAAAGCACCTTAAAAATTAGGGCAGCTTTCAATTGAAAATAATAAAAGGCAAAGTAGAAAACGATATTGATTAGTTCTATTCTAAACGCAGCCCAGTTAAATAGGTTTTAATATTTGCTATGATAGCCGCCGCCCTTTCTTTAGTTGCTTTGCTCAAATAGATTATATTGCATTATGTAAATTTGGCATCCAGCACTTAAATTAATACTATCCTGAATCTCACCCGAAAAGCTCGAAAATGATTCCACGCCGGGAGCCAACTTACAATTTACTAACAAAATAATCGCAATTTTTGCCACCTTACTTTTTACTAGGTGAGTTGATATTCAAGTGATGCCGCGTACGTTTGGGTTCTCCTACCTTCAGTAACATATTTTTTTCAACAAGATCTTGCAAGTCACGGGTAGCGTAGATTCAAAGTCGTGCAATGACTTTAGCTTATCGTTCATTTAGCGTTTTTCAATGAGAGAATCGATAATCTCTAACGAAAAGCAGAACTTGTATTAACCAACGGCTGTATTAAACAGGCTATCGCCCTTATACTTTTAAGATCGGATTTCAAGACCAATGTCGCTTCAGCTCGTTCAAGGGCTTCTAATGACATCTGCGAGGCGGAATTTGCAAAAACTTCTGGCGCGATTCGAGAGAGCGACAACAAAGCTTTTTGTAATCTGATCTGCACTTCCACGAGCGAGGCTCCATCACGTCCAATTGGTCTGAATGCATCTTCTATGACATCATTTACCGTGATAGATGATATGTAAAGACGTTTGTAGTCGACATCCACATCAGTCCGCTCATGCCAATGTGACAGGATTCGTACAAACCTTCCTAGAATACTGATTGCGGTGCCGGGATCATTTACCGCAGGTGACAGTGCCTTCGAGGCAATTTCTGACAGGACTATCAGGCCAAAGCGGGGATCACTCTCGAAGGTACGTCGCGAACCAATCGTGAAGGCGCGACGCATAGCGGCTTCCTGAGACTCTGTGACAGCGACAAACTCTAAAGAGAGAAGCACTTCACCGCAGGACATGAATTGCCCCGGAAGGCAACGCACATAGATTTGCGTGTCAAGCTTTTCAGCACATTTGTGTAGAGCCTCCATGTCGATATACTGTACATAGCCTGTCTCGACAGCTCGGATATCAATGCCTCTTCGAGGTGCCGCACCGATGATCGACTGACCACCGAGATAAGGATTATCCAGATGCGCACGCAATGCAGCAGTCGCTGCCTCTTCCACCCGACTGAGCGTATCGTCCATTCTTCCGAACTGCATCAGATGATTTATCCAGCTAATAAGTGTGATAACAACGAGTCCAATAACGACAACGGTGAAGAGAAAAACGACTATTTTGCCAGATGCATCGTATATCTTGGCGTAGAGAGATATGAGCCCTACAAGGCCAAAGAGGAATGCGCCTAAGAAAGTAGCCAAAACATTTTGGGTTGTGCGATCCTCTTGCAAAAGTACAGTCGCCCGTGGAGTGGCTGATCCTGCAGCGGTGGCGAAGGCGAATACCGCAATCGAAAGTGAAAACGTTGTAACCGCAAGCATCGAGGAAGTCAATACCTTGAGCAGGGCTGCTACGGAGTCTGCGCCAGCTTGAAAAGCGAAGTCCTTTGGCAAATAGGGCGACAATACGCGGGCAAGGTATGCAGTAAGCAGAGCGAGTAGAAGAAAACTGGCAGCACGAACCCATACCTTCTTGCAGAGCTTGCTGATGAAACGCGAAGTCATGATATCCTCCGCTTTATTTTTTGGATTGTTTGCTCAACACTGCTCATCATGCCCCATCCCTCATTAGCGCGATATCAAAAAACCATTAAAAATATAGGAGCCATGATCATGTCAATAAATGTCACTATATAAAATAACATCAAAGGAGAAGGAAAGCTTGTACCACAATGAGATGTTTCTTGTTAATAATAAGTATATCGGATTTTCGTAGTTTCACTTAAGCAGGACTAGAGTTGGCTCTCAAATCCTCTCGCACAATCATCAAAAACATATACATATGTTTGACATAAAACCATCCAATGTCAATGGATCGTTTTACAATCTACCCGTTCGGATCAGATTTTAAATGTTTCTACCTGAAAAGTTCGAAAATGGTCCCACGCGGGAAGCCAATTTAACCATCAGATATCGCTGCAGTAAAACTCAACTTCAAAGCTTAATACTTGCAATTTAACTCAGTAGATTTTCACGGCAAATATTAAACTATTTTTATACGTACAAGAACACTTCTTCTTAAGAAAGTTATTGATTCCAAGCTTTTTCCCCACCCGCTTTAACAAATAAAGTATGAAGTTTAAATACAGCAACTATCCATATTAATACAAAAATAATCATGCAAATTGCTGAATATGGCGCAATCACTGCTATAGGGCCTATGAATATTAACATTGCTTGTTGCAAAAAGGCGCCTCCCGCTTTACCCAAGCGTCCTCCCACAACATCTACTGCAGCTTTACCTTTGACTTTAGACTCTTCATCTAAAGGTATGTATGTCATTTCTTTGGTTGGATCAAATAAAGCATATTTAGTACTTTTGCTCAAAATAACTTGTAACGCTCCCGTATAAACAGCAAAGGCCAATGCAGTAGTACCTAAACTTGTCACCAATGTTGCAGCGCTTTTATCAAATATCATAAAATAGAAAAACAAACCGCCTGTAACACCAATTACAATAGGTGTCATCAAAGCAGCGACTTTCCACCCTAACCACCGCATTAAACCACCACCAATCAAAATAACCGCAACGGTTGATAAGCCTGCTACCGTACTATAAATACCAAAAAATGCTTGTTTATCACTTGGGTTTGGCAAGAACAATCCAACCTGATTTTTCCAGGCAACTTCTACTAAATTAATTGAAATTCCATAACAAATGACTAACAATGCAATCCATCCTAAATATTTATTATGGAATATAAAATTAATACTATCTTTCATTCCCATTTTAAGTTTCTTTTTCATGGGAACAGACTCACTAGGATCAACTAAGGTGGGATCAGGTATGACATATTTATCCAAATAATAATATAAAAACATTACCACGAGTCCACAACCCACTACTGTCCAAACAAGATAATTTACTGTGACACCATAGCTTGCGATAGGATCTTCTATGTTGATCCCTTTTTTGGAGAAATGAGCAGAAACCACACCTGAAAATGCCGTTGCCAAATTAGCTAATAAATAAAAGTGTGCATAAAATCGTTTAGCTTCCGAAACTTTTACAATACTGTTTGCCAGCTGCCAAAAGAGTAATGCAGATACAACACTTCCCCATAGTTCAGCTAAAATATAAAAAATAGAAAAAGACCAATACTTGTACATATTTACCAGGCTTTTAAGCCCTGAGGGGAGATGGGTAATTAACCAATCTGCCGATTGATGCGGGTGTAGCATTGTTTGATGAGGATATAGAATTAACGCAAACACGGCAAAATAGATAAGAAAGAAACTAACCGAAACATAGAATAAAGTTTGTCTTTTTAGAATATTACTCAATTTTGAATAAATAAAGAAAAAGAGTATTGCTGAAGGTAAAACACCCCAAGATTTTAGAAAAACAATCACATCTGATCCTTCAGTAGCCGTGATGACTAATGTGTCTTTCATGTTTCTTAAAACTGTATAATTAAACAAAATTAATGAAATCATGATAGTCATTGGCACAAACTTCATATGTTCTCTGCCATAAATAGGCCATAGAAACATTCTTAGCTTGGATGAGGCTGATTTTGGAGGATCTATATGCATGTTTTCATCATTAATTAAAAGGCACCTTATAGATATTTCGGAAGCGAACGAAAATTTTCAAGTAAAATTTAATATTTAAATTAAAGGATATGAATGTATACGCGATAATCATGATTAATAAACATTAAGTGTTTTACTGAATGTTTTGACAATCTAGAAAGAAAATACAGCAAAAACCGCATGTAGAGATTTTTTATGAATAAGCATTTTATATTTATAGTCCTGTTTGGTTTCACCACCTGCTGTCTTGGCAAAACCTCAGAGTATGAGGTGGAGAAAGTATTAGATAATGGTTACTACATTATCAATGGCGTTAGCTGGAAACCGCATACTTCCTGTAGGACTCTTGCAAAGGGCGATAGGGTTAAATTTGTTAATGGCAACCCTAATGGGGAATGCGTTACAGCGACAATAATTGATCTCAACTCAAACTCAACTTGTTTGCTTTGGTGTGAAACAGAAGATCTATAATTGATTTGAAATATTTTTGATCAGGAGTATAAATGAGGAAACTTTATCCAATTTTTGTCTTATTAGGATTGAGCACAACTTGTTATGCTAATCAGGAATATAAAATAGAAAAAGTATTGCACAATGGTGACTATATCATTAATGGATTACATTGGAAGCCTCAAACGAGTTGTGCCGTTTTGCGCAAAGGAGATAAAATAAAATTCCTCAACAAAAAAGCAAATGGCAAATGCGTTAGTACAACAGTGCTTCATGACGCTTCAAATTCAACTTGCGACCTATGGTGTGAAGATTCTAGAAGCGATGGCTAATTACCACACTATTTGGCTTCTCAAACCAAAAATATTCAAATGACGGTGATTAGGACTGGGATTGAAGTTATCACCTAGGGCTTGTGTCGGATCGATGCTAGCATTGATATAATTCGCCATGATCAGAAGATTTTGATTAATGTACCAACTGAGAGATAAAGTCACGTTATTCTCTTTCCCGCCGTGGATATCTTCATCATTTAAGTTAACCATACTGTATCTCGCTGCCACCTCAAAAGCGCCATAAGGGCCTTTTGGTATGATTTGACCATAGGATCCATTTTTGATTTTGTATATTCTGCTTTCACCTGTGAGCACGTAAGCGGCTTGAGCATGCCAGCCATAGAAATGCAAGCCGGGATTAAACCAACGATGTATATAAGCTTGTAAATATTCAGCGCCTATGACAAAAGGGCCTCTTTGTCCACTTAATTCAAAAGCAAATTCATCATAATGATCAACAAGAAGTCTATTACCGGAATCTACGGTATTTGGGGTATTTCGAGCCTTTATTTCAGGTCGGCTAGCAAAACGGCGCCCATCGATGTTAGGAGAATTATCTCTAAACGTCGCGTTGGTATCAGCGTAGACTCCCGAAGCCCCTATCTGAATAACTTTATTGTCTTCATTTAAAGGCACATAGAATGCTCTTAAGGTATGAGTGAGTTTGTCTGAACGGTGATGAATTATCGCAGTATCTTTGTTTTGCCCATGAGGAACCGTTGCTGAGGCGAATATGATGCCATAATGTTTGCCCCACGTGTTGAAGTTAGCACCAATACCCATACAAGGCCTCAAGGCAATAACGGGTAAGCTCCTTTCCATGAATGGGATCCATTTGGAACTATTTGCATTTTCCAAGCAAAAGGGAGATATAATTTGTCCGATGCTAATTTCAGTGTCTTTAAATCCGGAATAAGTAAAAAATGTGTCGTTAATTGTAACCGTACCGGTTTCAAAGCCTAAAACAATGGAATATGATAAATCCTCACCAATCCCGCCATTGAAATTAGTTTCTAAAGCACGAATATTTGTTCCATTCGGAAATTCTTGTTGCTCATCTTCAAAGTCTGATGTAAAAAAACCAGCATCCACTTTAGCAATGCCGTGAAATTTAAACCAATAGCGATCATCTTGCGAACGATATATTTCGAACCCACCGTCAGTTTTCGTTTCTGTTTTAACCTCTTCTTTGACATCTTCTTTTTTTTTATTTGAGTCTTTAACTTCTTCCTTTGCTTCAGCAGCCATCACGATTGAGGAAAACAGTAGAGCGAAGCCAAAATAGAAAATCTTAATAAGTTGCATATTTAAACTTGACGATTGGATAAATTTTTTCAGTCTACTAAATCTTTACTTTATTGACAACTTATTTCCGATATTAAACATCGTATAGGCGATCTCAACCGGAAAAGCTCTAAGAGCCAACACCCTAACTCAAAATGCTTATCTAAAAAACACAACTTCCACGCTTGCACAATATTATTAATAAACTTATATTTTAAATTGAATTTCATAAGTCATACTAACTAACGCTCAAAACACAATCGCGATTACAGATCAAAAAGGGCTCACTATATGACGCGTCTGAGCGGGTATATCGCTTTGATTTTATTCATAACATCTTTTTATCTTTCAGCAAGAATTCCAATTATTAATAAATTTTTTGACGGACTCAAACGTCAACTGTGTTGGCATCACTGGATCGCCATAATTAGCGTTATAGCTATGACATGCCATTTTATTCAATTATTCTGGCGTTACATAAATCATATCAATTTACTTTTCCGATGGAATGATATTGCCATTTTAACCGGTTGGATTACCCTAATAGGGATTATTCTAATAACTATTTTTGCTTTGTTTCGCAGGCTAATTCCCTATAGGCAATGGCGTGGTATACATCTTACAAGCGCCGCGTGTCTTGTAACGGCATTAATTCACACCTTCATTTTTCTCGAGCCCAATAAGCTCGAAGAATGGTTAATGTATCTATCTTTAACTATATTTAGCGCAACTGCCCTACTACTATCTATAGTATTACCAGGGTTCTCTAACTGGGGGAAAAAATATCTTATCAAAAAAATTTATGAGATCCGTCCTAAGTTATTTTTACTTCAACTTTATCCTACGGATCTTGCTTCTCGACATTTTAAATTTGAGCCTGGACATTTCGTTTATCTTAAATTTCTTTCCAAAAATTTTTCACGCATTTGGCATCCGTTTACAATTATTTCACGACCTTCAGCAAACTATATTGAACTATTTATCAAAGATCGCGGCAAAGATACGCAACTTTTGAATACTATTTCACTTCCTTCACCAGTTCGTATCTTAGCACCATTTGGCACAGCATTTTGGAAAATGAACCAATCGCAATTATGGATTGCGTATGGTATTGGTTCGGCCATTTTTCTTGCAGCGATTCGTTCCTTTCCGAATGCATTTTCTGAAAAAATACATTTTATTTGTTGTGACAGTTCAGAAAGTAATTTTTTCTTTAAGGGAGAGCTTAACCGTTGCATGAAGCAAAATCCAAATTTTACCTGGGAATTTTATATAGGATCGGGACAACAATTTGTTGATAACTTCAACCACAAACCATTTGATAACATGCAATTTAAGCTAATTCGTATATGTGGACACCCAGGATTTCAAAATAATCTTAAATCAGCGTTGAAAGCCAAGGGTGTGAGAAGCACAAATATCAATTTAGAGGGATTACTATGAAAAAATATTTTTACTTAATCGTTTTTTTAAGCACATTATTATCATGGCCTTGTGTTGCGATAGAGAAATTTATACCGTTAGAAGAAATTCAATTACATAACAATGCAAATAGTTGTTGGATTATTGTTAACAACAATGTTTTTGATATAACACAGTATATCAAAATGCATGAGTCTAAATGTAAAGAAGTAAATATTATAGATTTATGTGGCAAAGATGCCACTATTGAGTGGTTGAAAAAAGAAAAGTCTGATCATGCTCACAAATATAAATCAGTTTTAGAATTTGAAAAATCTCAAATTGGAATAAGTAATAAATAGTCCCGTAGATAAGTATCGCAGTCTCTTTTGGCTGAGCTTTTATTTACCCGTGATGCTGTCTTAACATTTTTGGCTACAAAGGTATGTATCAATAATCTCAAGCTGAAAAGTTCAAAATCGTCCCACTTAGAGAGCCAAATATCAAATGCTGCTTTTTAAGTGTTCCAATGCTATTAGCTCGACTAGAGTTCTTCTTGATGGGTGCATACTACTTCAATCGGTTCTTTTACAAATGTTTTAGGGGAATTATTACTGCGAGGATCAGCGCCATCGTAAATTGCTTTATATTCTGCACGGTACCCATTTGTTGTTTTAGAGTATTTCACAGTGTTTGGAAGTGCATAAAAGGATCCTGTAAAAATAAAATTATTACCTGAATCAAGTGTTTCAACAAAATATATGGTAAATACTTTATTACGCAGTGCCTCAACAACGAATAGATCACCATATTTCTCTTTTTTAGAGCACTCAGTATCAAGGCATATATCGACATAACGGATTACAGCATCACCCACAGATATCTTAATATCATAACCTTCTCCTCGAGGATATCCAACAATGACAGTATGACCGGATATAGATTTGCAATTCAAATTAAGTTGAGGAGTGCCGGCAAACAGCGTACTAGAGTGTATTACTATTAGTACGATACTTAAGATATGTATCATTATTCTCATGACAAATATTCCATAAAAATATTAAGTAGCAAAAGGTCTTTGTTTTGATACTTAGTAAATATTCCATGATTCA
>MKTN01000012.1:0-62002 GCA_001898235.1 Gammaproteobacteria bacterium 39-13 | reverse complement strand
TAGAATCATCGTCTCTTGTTATGATAATGAGCATCTGCTTAATAGTTGAATTTTTACGAGTATAGGTAAACACAAGTCCCTCACCTTTGAAACGCTTTGGATTTTGTGGTAACTCCATTTCATTCTGACTGATGATTTTAAAATTGCTTAATTCTGTTGAAGCTTGTTTTTTTACCGCTTCCAAATATTTTTGAGCACTAATATGAACATCTTTTTTAATTGGATGGACTGTTTGGATGCTAATTGCAAAATAGAATGATGAGGAATTTTCTTGCTTTTCACCAAAAAATGCTGTTGTTTTATTAGGCTGCTCATGTACCCAATCAGAAGGATATTTTACACTAAATCTATTTTTGTTGTCGCTATATTCATTTAATGATGAAGGAGGTTTAACTGGTGAATGATTAGTTTCTTTGTTAGATTTAACCTCAGATTGTATTCCACTTTGAGGAATAACATGTATCATTAATATTTTCCATGCTTCCCCCTCTTTTATTAATTGAAATTCTACAGGTGTGATAGCGCCATCACTTGATTTAAGCATTCCTTTTATTGTTCCCATTTTATTTTCTATTTTTCTTTCGTTCAATGAGATGCTCATGTTATTTTTCAATGATGGGATTTGAGAAATTGATTTTTTGAAATCGCTCAAAGATGTTGTGCTTTGGAATTCTTTAGCAGTATATGAATAAGCCTTTTCATAATCACCAGAACGGATTGCAGCAAGTTCATCATGAACTACACTACTTATGCCGCTGGTTGCATAAAATACGATAGAGATCAATGCAGTAAGATATATTAGCAACCCGGCGATGACTAATCCTAGAATGCTGAGCACCCTTTTTAATACTGAACCCTTACCTCTTTTAAATACTAAAAGATGACCATGGGAATCAGAAAATTGACAATTAGCTATAACAATCAGATCAATTAAAGCCCAAATCCCAAGCCCGCCCCCTGTTAATAACATTAGTAATCCTGTACCAATTTTGCCTACATAAAAGCGATGAATTCCAAGGGGCCCCAAGAACAAGCATAAAAGAAGAGCAGTTGATGCCGACTTTTGGGAAATGATAAATGAGGTATGTTCATTTTCTTCAGAAGGTTGCGGATCAGCATCAATTTTATAACCACATTTTTTGCAAAAAGAAGCGCTTGCTTCAATGCGAGTGCCACAATTTGAGCAAAAAATCGATTCGGTCATATGATTAACCTTGAGAAAAATTTAAATTACAAATCCCAACCAATAAATATTTATGGTTAGCAACTTATATATTTCGGTTAAAAAATCTTAAATCGACACTGGAATTAAATACTGTTAAAGATACAATTTTTCATTGCTCATTTAATTGAAGCAAGGAAGTCAATCTGACTTTTATGGAATAAAAGCTAAAGAGCGCACTCATTCACTATCAAAGTTATCGAGATATCGAACTTTAAAGGTACGCCCTTTAATTTTACCTTGTTGCAATTTATGCAATGCTTGAGAAGAGACTATATGATTGATAGCAACATAAGAATGAAAATCAAAAATATCGATCTTGCCTACTTGGTTAGCTGTTAATCCCCCTTCGCCAGTTAATGCACCAAGGATGTCCGTAGGGCGCATTTTATTTTTTTTCCCACCATTAATGCAAAGCGTGCGCATGAGAGGAACCATCGCTACATTCTTTGTCGTGTTCAATGATTCTTTCGTTTCTCTTGTTACGACAGATTGAATATATTTTTCAATGGTCTCGAGCTTAAAGTTCTGCGCATCTCCAAAAAGGCTGATGGCAATACCTGATTTTCCTATGCGCCCAGTGCGTCCAATTCGATGTACATAAATTTCTGGGCTAGAGGGTAAGTCATAATTAATCACAAAAGGGAGATCTTTTATATCTATTCCACGCGCAGCAACATCCGTTGCCACCAAAACCGGGCAACTGTTATTAGCAAATTGAAGGAGGATTTCTTCTCTTTCTCTTTGCTCAAGATCGCTATGAATAGGTAAAGCATACAATCCATTATCACAAAGATACATCGCTACTTCATCACATTGCTTTTTAGTATTACAAAAAATAATCGTCGATTGCATACTATAATGCTTAAATAAAGCAAATAAGACTTCATTTTTCTCCTTTTCACTTACTTGATAAGCGAATTGTAAAATATCTGCAGAGTTATCTTGAGTATCTAAAGTGACTTCAATAGGATTTGTTTGAATAAACTGACAAAGCTCTGCAATTGTAGTAGGGTAAGTAGCAGAAAATAATAAGGTTTGTCTTTTAGAAGGCAGAACCTTGATAATATCGACAATCGTATCAAAGAACCCCATATCTACCATTCGATCAGCCTCATCTAGAACGAGGGTACGAATGTGTTTTAGATCTAGCGTTCTTTTCTCAATGTGATCTTGGAGTCGTCCTGGCGTTGCCACCAGAATGTGCGGCCCATGTCGCAAAGACTCTGCTTGCATCCTTAAGGGCTTGCCTCCACAGAGTGTTAGCACACGTAAATTCGGGATTAAGCGACCTAGGCGTCGGATTTCTTTGCCCACTTGATCCGCCAACTCTCTAGTTGGACAAATAACCAATGCTTGTGGTTTAAAGTGCTGGAGATCCACTTTGGACAATATTCCTAGCCCAAAAGCAGCCGTTTTACCACTTCCGGTTTTAGCCTTTACTATAATGTCATGATTTTTAAGGATAAGAGGTAAACTTCTTGCCTGGACGGGAGTCATCTCTTGGTAACCCAGGGTTTCCAAATTATTCAATATTTCTGGATGAAGTGCTAAATTTGAGAATGAGATTGAATTCATAATAACCAAACATCATCTTGTAACAGCGGCTATTATGGCGATTCCCTTCATTTCTTACAAGTGAACTAATACCATAAAATACAAACTAAAAGCAGTAAATAGGAAAAAACTACGTCAGTGGCTATTGTTTAACAGTTTCTAGGCTCAATTTTCTTGTAATATCAAACAGAACTTAATCAGTGATAAATGAATCGAGTGCAATCTCCACTACTCCTCTTGGTGCAAACATATCCATAAAATGTTGATACATAATTTTCCGTTCTTCGCCACCAGCAGACGATAACAACAATTGCTCTGTATATTCAACAATATCCACAATAATTCTTTCATGACGATAGTAAGCTAAAATGCTTTTTTTGAGTGTGGTTTTACCGTAGCCTTGATAAAACAATGCCTCTTCATGCGCTTGATTCCACACATTACCAATACCACCTCCGATAAACATCAGATCGCGCTCTTTAGGCGCCATGATAGGTTCATCCCAATCAACAATATAAAGTGTATTATTTTTATCAATTAATACATTGCCACCATGGATGTCAGAATGGCAAAGTACGAAGGAAGTTTGAAGGTTACTGATTTTCTGACAGAACATTTCTGCTTTGTCTAAAAGATGGCAAATATTTTTTTTATTTTCTTTTATAAACTTCCAAATTTTCGATGTTATTTCATCACCCGACGGTTCAACATCGATTTTATCTAATATGCAACGTAAGTTATTGCGCCATTTTGGCGAAAAATCTTCTCGTCTTACTTGGCTTACAATGGAAGAAGGTACATTTATATCATGCACTTCCCTAATTGCCTTTCCAAGCGTAATCCATTGTTCATTTGTAAGCGGATGCTCAAATCCATTCATACCCTCAATAAATGGATATAGAAGGAGTGTAAAGTGCCCAATAAGATGAGTAGGATGACCATAAATAGTATTGATAGGGGAAATAATTTGCGAGATCCCAGACTCATGTAATAGTTTTACTATAGCAACACCAAGATCATGATGATGGCCATGTTTCAGTTTTAAAAAATAGGATTTATCGCGTGTTTGTGCTTTATAAACAGCTGCATTAGAATCTGCGCCCCACGGTAAAAATGTTACTGATACAACATCCATGCCATAATCATTTTTAAGACTATCTATTATGTGTTGTTCTGAAAGTAATTTCATGTCCATCTGGTCGTTTTTTAATTGTGAGTCTTATCTAAGATTATTGCATTTTCAGCACATCTTGCAAAGAAGCAGAACGAGCCCCATTACTTCTATACTGGAAATTTAAGCCCATCTCATACCTTGAATTGGAGTCAGGCTTGGATTATTATTGCAAATCTGCCTCCATTTTTCAGGAAAAGTAAAATGCGCTATCGATTTTATCGTGTCCATAAATATGTTTGCTTTGAGCTGTCAGAATTTGAACGAGCCGCCGCTAAAACAGATTTTTTAGACATAAATTCCTGTGAAGCGCTTAAAGAAAAATTGATTGGCTTAACTCATCTATTAAAGCATCATGGCGAATATGAAGATGCCTACATACATGATTTATTACGACAAAAAAACTGTGACATACAATTCTCTATTGAAAAAGAGCATAAAGAGCATGAAAAGGCGCTAGATAGTCTAGCTCAAGAATTAGAGCATATTATCAGCGTTCAACATAATGCTAACAAAGTACATCTTGGTAATGAATTCTATCTATCTTACCGCTTGTTCTATAGCGAAATGCTAAAACATTTATATGAAGAAGAAAAAATATTGCTGCCTAAATTACAGGCTCTGTATTCGGATGAAGAATTAGCAAAACTACAAACGAAAACCTATCAAAAAATGACGCCAGATGATATGTTGGGCATGCTAAATGTTCTATTTCCGCATGCTAATCCAGAAGATATGCATTTTTTCACAAGTGAAATGAAAACAGCTGAACCTGAAAAGTTTAAGATTGTTTGGGAAAAATTATTAGAAAGCGATAAAAAGCTAATCGAACAACATTCTTGTCGGGCCGATTAAAAATCAAGGCTTGCGTTGGTGCAAGCCTTGTATTATTCCATGCACTAAATCGTACGTTCCTGAACTGGCTCCATCTCTCTTAGCAATTCTGCTATTTCTGCATCTTTAGGCGCAATTTTAAGCGATTCATCAATCATTTCTTGTGCCTTCACATAATCTCCTAGCGCTTGATACGCCAACGTCAGATTAAAATAGGTATCTCTATCTTTCCCAAAAAAATCTAACGAATGGTTATAAAATTCAATCGCTCTTTCATTAAAGTCCATATGATAAAGCGTAGAGCCAATTGCAAAAGGGAGATCTTGAGATTTCTCTAGTTTAAAGAAATAACGCCATGCACGCTCAAGCCCATTTAATATACTATGTTGGACGCCGACCGTAATATCGTCATCTTCTAACTTTTCAATTATTTGCTCATGGTAATCGTAAAATATACTAGGATCCCATTCCGCCAAATTTAAAATATTAACAACAGCTTCTAGCGATTTAAGATTTTTAACAGGCTCATCATCGATATAGCAGATATCAAAAAGATCTTGTGGGCTAAAACAAGATAAACTATTGACAAAAGCATAAGTTGTATTGGGAATTTTATAATCAGCTTGAAAGATAAAATTTGCGACCTGAAAATCTGCACCTTTATCTCCCATTAATAAACACTTCCCTCCACACAATTCTGTGTAGCGCTTCAATGCATCAAAATTTACCATCATTGATACAGAGCCATGAAAGGAAATATCTGGTTCTGCGTCTTCTTCAAATAACTCTTTGTCCGTCACTCCTTTGTCTGAAACCAAAAACATGACAGGCCCTTGAGCAAGCTTCTTTAAATTCTCAATGCACTGAATGGCACCTAAAGGCATTAAAAAGGTTGTATTTTCACATTCAGTTTCATAGGCCTTTAATATTTTATTTAAGATTGGATATTCATTGTAATAGTTTGTATTAATGGCATGCTTTACAAATTCATATTGCGCATCTTTAAAATAATCTTTTAAATCACCCTTTTCGAGTTGGTCATGATTTTTAATTATCAACTCTACTTCATGTAAGCGATGTTTCATTACTTGAAATGCATCATGAGCCAACGTATCAAAAATATAATTACATATTACAAATAAGGGCTTATTAATTGAGTTAGCTTTAATTTTTTGACCTGATATCTCTAATTTAATTTCTGTATCTTGGCTTGCGTTATACACTGCAATATCCAGCCAGCCCTCATCGATAAAAGGTTTCAATGCATGGTGTACTTGCCAAGTTTCAATGCTCTTGAGACTGATATCAGTCATAATGAACTTTAGCCATTTTTTTGGCCAATTAAAAACATCGAAAGCTTCACGCAAATTTTCTAGTAAATAAAATGAAAGTCGACCATGGCCTGCCCCTATCTCTAGAATGTAAAAAGGCGAATCATCCTGAGGCTCACCATGCGCTGAAATGTAGTCCTGAATTTGTGCAATAATCAGTTTAGCGTAGTTATTAGCTAAGTAAGTATTATTGGTGATTTGTTGTGGCACAACCTCATCTTCCCATACCTCTGTCCCTAGTTGTGCGTAATATTCATGCATGCGTTGCCATAAAACGGAATTTGAGAGAGATGCCATATTTAAGATCTTCATTTGTTAATTAGGGATCACCTTATTAACACAACTTGCTGCATTAATCAAGTAAGTAAGATGAATTTCTACTACTGCACATCTGAGACCGTGCAAAATGTCTTTTAAGATTAAAGACTATATGAAAGTCTGAAGGTATACCCCTGCAAAACAAGATTATTGCTATGGGCACCTGTTCCGTTATCAAAAAACTGGCATTGCTCAAACCAATCCATTATTTCATAACCAAGTTTTATCGATAGATCTTTATGATTGAAATGTAGGCCTAAAATAGCTTGGGTGGCTAAAGCACCTATATGTCGACTGGGCACAATAACCCGCACTGTTGCAGGCGTAGTATCAACGTAAACATCTCGTATTTTCCAATGTCCCCATAAATAAGACACTGAAAAATCAGCAAATAAACCAAAGTCAGTGTTATTAGCACAAAAAAGCGATAATTGGGTATCAACACCTGCTTTAGGTCCTAATCCTATAAAATCATTTTTAACATTTTCTACAGCAGAAACAGAACCCTGAAAGGTTGATTGAATTTTTTGATTTATCCATCCCCCACGGATCCCGAGCATTGGTGCAAAGATTACCCGCTCACCAAAATAAAATGATTTGCTTAAATCCACATCAAACATATTGTAATCGATAGCAATATTAATTTGACCAGCTTGAAAAAAATGACCATTAGGAAAATTTGCTATTCTGTCGCTAATAAAACCAGAAATAACGTTACCAAATACAGCATCTGAACTATGGGTATGAAATCGAGTATAATACAAAGCGGCCTTACAATTTCCTTGTGAGTTTATACCCAACCTAAAACCTGGTTCAAAATCAAATGAAAGCGTTTTATAAGTTATTGTTTGATTAGGAAGATGCTGATCATTTGCATATACCCAATCGATTGCTTCTGTTGTATGCCAATAAAGCGCGTCTGCAAAAAATTCAACCGCATGCACGCAAGACGAGAAGAACAACCCGAATAAAGCTACAAATTGATGTGAATGCGACACGTTGCACCCTGTAATGTTAAATCACCATGTGTTGGAAGCTGCTGAAACATTGTTAAACGAACTTGATTAGGCCAAAATTGCATCTCATAACCAAGTTGCAAAGATAGATCTGAACGCCCACGATAAAACCATTCTAGCCCTAGAAAATAATTAAACATTAGCGTTCCGAGCTTTGCATCGTTTAAGTCTGTTGTGATAGTGGTCGGTGTAATAATGCCAAGTAAAGCTCCTGGTCGATTATACATATCAGAAACTTTCCAATTTCCCCACATAAATGCACCGGAAAGATTTCCAATTAGCAAAAAATTCCTAAAAAAATTCCATTTTAGATCCATTCCAAATGTTGGTCCTATACCAGAAAAATTATTTTTAACTTTTTCAGTTGCCCCATACACATCAGCATCCCAATCAACATGAATATGCTGATGAATGGTTCCTGCTTTTACGCCTAGAGAAGGACGTAATGATATGCCATCAGTTACAGGAAATTCGTGGCTAATATTATAATCAAGCATATTCATTGCAATTCGCCAGTCAAAATCTACACCAAAAAAAGTATCAAGACTTAAAAAACCACTAAAAAAACCGGGGCTAACAATTTGCCCGTAGGCAGGTAATTTGTATTTTTTATCGGTTGAAAAATAAGTCCAATATAATCTTGAATCCCAATACTTTTGCTCTGGTTCATATAAAAATCCTACTCTCAACCCAGGTTGCCAGTCAAAATCGGTATTTTGAATTCGATAATCGTACACATTGCTAGCAGGGGTTGTAGTGATGTTTGACCAAATAGATGAAGTTTGTTCAGAAATTTCCCAAATCAGTAGATCCGTAAATGGTGTCAACGCAGCTTCGCAAGGCTTCATACTAAACAAAAAAATAATGGCAACCATGTTTAAATTTAATTTTCTAGAAATTAACATAAAAATCTAAAACGCCCCCTTGTAAAGACATGAGGTGATTAAGTTTTCCCATATTGAAAGAATAATATTGTAATTGGTTAAACCAGACTTGGGCTTCATATCCCAATTGAGCCATCATATTGATGTTAGAAAATTCACCTACCCATTCAAGTCCTATAAAAGCACTTGCCATCGTCGTTGCACCATAAATATTATCCATATTAACTGTGACAGAGGTGGGCGTTCCATTTAAATAATTATCCTCAAAAGACCAACGCCCAGCTAAAATTGCAGTAGAAAGTTTTCCTGATAAATTTAAACTAGCAACCGCCCTTCTATAAATTGGCCAAATACTTTCCAGTCCTATGGATGGTCCTATCCCCCAGAAATTATTTTTTAGCGTTTCTGTTGCTTCAGAAAATGTAGTTGCTACAGTTGGATTTAACCAATGAGAATTAAGTGTTTGGTTTATAACCGCAGCTTTGATCCCTAAAATAGGGCGAATAATTAAAATAGAATCAATATCAATTTTATATGAAAGTGATAAATCAAAAGTATTAAATAAAAACTTCCAATCTATCTCTGCATGATGATAGTTAGGGCCAAACCCAGTTCCACTAGGATTATTAGCAAAAAAATTACCGGTAAATGCTGAGTCAATACCGCCAAAGATAGTACTGATATCTCGGAGACCTGTCGTTTGATAATGTGTGTAGGTTAAAGCACTGTTGCACAAATGATCGCTACTTTCTCTACCTATTCCAAACCTAAAACCAGCATCCCAAGGAAAAGGAGCATCATGCAGAAAAGCAGAGCGGGTTGTTCCTGCAGGAGAAATGGTTTGAGCCCAATTTTCAGCTGAACCTTCGCGTAGTTTCCAAACTAAGAGCTCTGAAAAGATAAAATTACGACCATCAACAACCTGGTACGCAGATGCTTGACCTGTTGCAAGCAAAAGAAAAAACAAAGTCCCTTTTTTCAATGATATACTCCATTCAATTCATTTACATAAAGCAAAGATACCTTAAATGAATCAAAGAATATAGCATGTCTAAAACTCAAAACGATTGTCTAGCATATTGAATGAACTAAAATAACGCCTCTAACGAAAATCTGGTCGCAGTGTGCTTACCCCTCCATCAATCAGTAAATCTACCCCGACGATATAAGGGTTACTTGCCAAGAATATTACGCTATCTGCTATCTCTTCAGGTGTTGCAAACCGTTTAACAGGAACAAGATCTGCTGCTTTTGATATGACGCTTCTATCAGTAAATATAGGCGTATCGGTGAAACCTGGGGAAATTGAATTCACTCGTACCCCTCTCTCTATTAAATCTGCTGAGAAACTTTTTGCAAGCACACTCACTGCAGCTTTAGCCGCCGAATAAACACTTAACCCCTTCCATCCACCATGGCATGCCATGGAAGAAATTAAAACGACCGAAGCACTTGAACTGAAAAAAGGTACTGCCTTTTGCACGGTAAAATAAGCGCCTTTTAAATTAATATTCATGATTTGATCAAATTGTTGCTCATCAACTTCATCAATTATCTGGCCACCTGCAATTCCCGCATTCACCACTAATACATCTATCTTGCCATGAGAATCAATAACTGTTTTGTAAAGCCTATCTAAATCTGAAAGTTTAGAAACATCTCCTTGAACGGTGGTAATATTCCCTGAAAACTCATCAGCAACGCTTTGTAATTTTAATGGCTCACGACCAAATATAATTACCTTTGCTCCCTTGTCATAGAACGATTCAGCTGTGGCCTTTCCAATTCCACTGCTACCACCTGTTATAACAACTACTTTGTGTTGAAATGATTTCATATAATTTCCGTTAAATATTTAAGAGGCGCTAGCGCTACTGATATATCTTTCTTTATTTGCATTCAAAAATATAATCTATAGTCTCATTTTTTCATACTTTAAAAAAGAAGGCTGAGTTATTTTTTTATGTTTCATTCCTGCATTGATAGCAAAATTCTGCCCTTAATTCATCCAGTGACAGAGATAGGGACTAAGGTTAATTACTTGTATGTATCTAACTCGTCTATTATTAAGCTTTACGCCCAACCGTTTAAAAATGAGAAAATGATGAAAAGCCATTTTGCTGATGTCAATGGTCTCAAAATCCATTACCTCACTGAGGGTAAAGGCAACCCGATAGTCTTATTACATGGCTATACCCAAACAAGTCATATGTGGTTACCTCTAATCGAAACACTTGCAAAAACACATACAGTGATTGCACCAGATTTACGTGGATTTGGACAATCTTCAAAGCCTTTAGAGGGTTATGATAAAAAGATCATGGCACAGGATATCCATGCACTCATTACTTCATTAGGACTCTCACATATACAGATAGTGGGGCATGACATTGGATTGATGGTAGCTTATGCTTATGCAGCGCAATTCCCTGAAACAGTAGATCGCATAGTCTTAATGGATGCCTTCCTACCAGGTATTGGCAATTGGAAAGCAGTTTGGTTACTGCGCGATCTTTGGCATTTTCATTTTTATGGCGAAGTCCCACTGAAACTTGTGGAAGGAAGAGAGCGGATCTATTTAGAACATTTCTGGAATGATTTTGCTGCAGATAAAACAAAGTCTGTACCTGAACAAGATAGACGTTTCTATGCTGAATCATATGCGCAACCAGGTGCAATGAAAGCAGGGTTTGAAGTTTTTAGAGCATTCGAACGAGATGCCGTTGATTTTGAAAAATTTTCTAGTAAGAAATTGACTATGCCCATGTTAGTCTTAACCGGAGAAAAAGCATCAGGAGAATTTTTAATTGAACAGGGTCGTCAGGTAAACAATAATATACAAGGAAAAATCATTAAAAATGCGGGGCATTGGTTAATGGAAGAAGCGCCGCAACAAGTTATTCCAGAACTCGTCTCGTTTTTAACCCAACCACTCTAAATATATTTACATCTCTGCTTATATATTTAGGTGAAAATAAAGCATAGTTGCTAACATAGTCTATTATTACTATTAATTCCCAAGAAAAGCGTTGTGGGTACTGATTATTATCATAGCTGTACAGGCTTGGGAAAAAACCCTGATGCTGTGTCGTTCCAACAGGGAGGCGTGAAGGCACGTTTAATGCAAATTTACCGATTTCTTATCAAAAATCCCATCAGCCTACTGATAGTCATATTACTCATCAGCGGGATTTTTGTTGCGTATTTACAGCATCAAAATGGTATCGCAATAGCATTAACGACCAGTACTATCCTAACTTTTGTGTTGCTCTATCTTTACAGCCGCCATAACAAACCACAGGCTAAACCTTCACTGAATGACCTAGAGCATCATAAAGAACAGTTAGAAAAAAGTATTCATGAACATAAATCTGCGCTCGATAAAAAAAATGAGGAGCTTGAGCAGGTTGAACAAAATCTCAAAGAAGTGCAACATCAGTTAATGATACAAGAAAAGATGGCTTCAGTAGGCTTGCTTGCTGCAGGTATTGCTCATGAAATCAAAAATCCACTTAATTTTATCAACAATTTTTCAGATATGACAGTTGAACTGATGGATGAGTTAAAAGAAGAATTAGTAAAGCCTTTAGAATCTGTCAATGATGAAACAAAGCAAGTAGTGAATAGCATCATTGAAGATATTGTCACCAACTGTAAAAAAATTAACGAACATGGTAAGCGAGCAGAATCAATTATTAAAAACATGCTTATTCAAGCAAGAACGTCAGAAGTAGAAAAATCTTTGATTGATATCAATTCTCTTTTAGAAGAATATCTTAATTTGTCTTATCATGGTATGCGTGCACAGAATAATCAATTAAACATCAAAATTGAAAAAAATCTCGATAAAACTATTCAACCTATTTTGGCTGATCAGCAAAGTATTGGTCGTGTCTTTCTTAATATTATTAATAATGGTTTATACGCAGCCAATGAGAAAAGTAAAGTAAAAAATGTTGATTTTATGCCCACCATTACCATTTTAACATCCCAAGATGAAAATAATGTGATTATTAAGATTAAAGATAATGGAAATGGCATTCCTGAAAGCATAAGGGCTAAAATTTTTGAACCATTTTTTACGACAAAGCCAGCAGGACAAGGAACCGGACTTGGGTTGCCTATATGCTATGATATTGTGGTAACAGAGCACAACGGTAAATTAGAGATTGAATCAACACCGGGTGAATTTACAGAATTCATTATTACGTTGCCTAAAAAATAAGGGGATATGCTCACTTCACTTCAGATGCAAAGCATCGAAGAGGTGATTCCTTACGCGATGGGGGTTATCAGGGGGAAATCGCGATTTTCCCCCTGATTGTAAGCGCGGATTCATTCCGCGCGCAGTATACAAACAAGATATACCGCCCACTCAGTGCTTGTAACATCGCATCTAGGGGCGAGCGGTATTTACACAGTGTGGTTTAGTGATGGAAACAAATATGATTGGCACAAAAATCTTAATCGTTGACGATGAACCAGATGTCGAAGTGTTAATGACACAACGTTTTCGTCGCCAATTAAGAGAAAAGAAATTTTTGTTATCCTTTGCTCGCAATGGGATACAAGCGCTAGACGTGCTCGCTAAAGAACCAGATATTAGGCTTGTTATCTCTGATATTAATATGCCAGAAATGGATGGATTGACCTTACTAAGAAATATTAATGAAAAATTTCCAGATGTCATTCCAATTATTGTCTCTGCCTATGGTGACATGAATAACATTCGTGCGGCAATGAATCTTGGGGCTTTCGATTTTGTTACCAAACCGATTAACTTTGAAGATCTTAACGTTACCATAGATAAAACGCTCAATCATATTCAAAGTCTCATCGATGCACAAAGAACAAAATCTCGTCTAGAAGGTATTTTGCACGAACTAAACGTAGCGAGCGAAATTCAGCAATCGATTTTACCACGAAACTTTATCTCTGATAGCAATATTGAAATGTTTGCTAAAATGACAGCAGCTAAAGAAATTGGTGGCGACTTTTATGATTTCTTTTGGCTAGATGAACAAAATTCAAAACTAGGAATAGTCATTGCTGACGTTTCAGGCAAAGGTGTTCCTGCTGCATTATTCATGACCGTTTCACGTACACTTATTCGAGCACATGCCAATGGTGGTACTAAAACACCTGGTGAATGTTTGACCAAAGTAAATAATGCATTGCAAAAAGATAATACTAATATGATGTTTGTAACAACTTTTTACGGGACACTAGATATAAAATCAGGTCTTCTAACCTATTGCAATGCAGGACACAATCCACCACATCTTGTTCGTAAAGATGGACAAATTGAAACCATCAAGAAAATTCATGGTATGGCTCTGGGCGTCATGGAAGATCTCGATTATAAAGAAGATGAAGTCACATTGAACGAAGGTGATCTATTCTTCTTATATACGGATGGTGTCACCGAAGCAGAAACAGCAGATGGAAGTTTTTATGGTGATGTACGTCTTACTAGTAACCTTGATAAATACCGAGATTTGGCAGTCAGCGAATTAATCAATACAATAAGATCAGATATCACTAATTTTGCAGCTGGTTGGCCGCAAAGCGATGATATTACTATGCTTGCTGTGCGGTATTTAGCTAGGAAACAAAACTGAGAATGGATACGCACAATATGACGAGTTCTCAACATTTAACTTTACATTTTTCTAACAGCGCAGAAGAAGCTCCGCGTATTGCCAGGCGTGTCGAATATTTTTTGCATGATCATCAAATACCAGACACTATCATCAATAAATTGTTGTTGTGCGTGGATGAATTAATTACCAATATCATTGCACACGCCTATACTGACAAAGAAGAGCATGCCGTACTTTTGGAGTGTCGTCTAAGTGACAGTGCAGTTGAGCTTGAATTGCGAGACGATGGCGTACAGTTTGATCCAACAACACAAACACGGCCTAATACACAACTAACGTTAGAAAATCGAGATATCGGCGGATTGGGTATTCATTTAGTCATGACGTTAATGGACAAAGTTGAATATCAACGTGAAGGCGATTTTAATGTATTAAAAATCACCAAAATACTAGATTAATCATGTGTGAGCGAAGGTAAACCATGGAAATTAAAGAAGATAAAATCGACGGCCACGTAGTAGTCTCCTTAAGCGGTAGAATCGATAGTACTGCGGCTGTAGAATTTGAAGAGAAATTGATTGAAATTATTGACAGGGGCGTTCATGTCATGGTGATCGATTTCTTACGTGTACAATTTATTAGCAGTGCAGGATTGCGTGTATTGCTATTAGCAGCCAAAAAAGTGAAACCGTATGGCGGTAAATTGCTTCTTTGTGATATGTCAAAAGATGTCAGAGAGGTGTTTGATATCAGTGGGTTCTCTTCTATTTTTGAAATTCATGAAAATGTTACTAACGCTGTTACTGCCATCAAAAAGACAAATTAACAGTATTTCTTCAATAAAAAAAGCGCTTTACGCGCTTTTTTTATTGCACTTTAATTAGTTATTTTTTATCGGTCTTCTTAACATCTTTTTTATCTTCTTTCACTACCACTTTTGAGACAACGTTTTTCACACCATCTACAGATTTAGCCAAACTAACAGCTTTATCTACATCAGATGCGCTGGAGACTTTTCCAGTAATAGTAACAACGCCTTTTTTCGCTGTAACGTGGATCCCCATATCAGCAAATTTATCCTTACCAAATAACTTTTCTTTGGTAAATTTTTCTCTTACATTTGTTGCGAGCTGGTTATCTGATAAGCTTTTGACAGTTTCTTTTGCTTCAGGTTTACTTGAAGCCAACGTTAAATAACTTTCAGAGGCGATTGCATTACCAATAAAAAGAGCACAAATCATGCAAGCACCAACTTTAATCATATTTGCAGTTTTCATTGCGATTTTCCTTTACAAGGTGAGTGACAAATAAATTCTGGTACTCTACAACTGAAAATCGTCAATAAAAAAGAAAGGTTGAGATAAATTTAAATACAGTATAATTAAGAAATATTTATTAAAAATAGACTCAACAAACATGAAAGTTGAGCATACAACAGTTTCTATTTCATGCTTTATCCCAAGGGATCTAATGAATACTATCAATCAATAAAACTCATTATCTTTCGATCATAAAAAAGCGCTTCACGCGCTTTTTTATGATATTTTAAAATCTAACAACCTAAGCATAAAATAATATGCTTAAATTTCCCCTAAAAAAATTTAGGGAGATACTTTACGATTTCTTCCTCGTTTTATCACAGGTTTAGGATGATCTATTGGTTTACCAGCTGTTGCAAAATTCCATAGCAATCCGTTGGGAGTATTAGCAATGCGGTTTCCATTAGAGCGATTATTTTCTTTTCCTTGTTGTGGATTTGTTCCTTGACGAAAAGGACGTCTTCTTTTATCAAGATTTTGTTGTTTTGGCGTCATTTTAACCGGTTCTGCAACCTTTAAATTTTTTGCCGCTGGTGTTTGAGCGGTTTTTTGAGACGCTAAAATAGTTTGGCCAAATGTATAATCAGCAGATCCTTTATTTAAGCCTTGATACAAACCAAAAACCATCTTAAGATTTGCGCCTTCATTTGTTTGTTCAAAGCGTTTGAATGCATCCACTGCACATTGAGCTGAAACTTCTGCAGGAATACCATAAATTCCCACCCCCAATGGTGGAACAGCAATCTTAGAAATTTTTCTATTCGCCGTCTTGTTATATTCGTGGCATTTTTCCAAAATTGAAAGATATGCTGATGTCAATTGTGATTTGACCATGGCATGCGCTCTAGGATCATTATTCCACATAGGTGAACCTGCATGAATCAATAATCCATTTTTACCATTTGAAAACGAAAACTGATGAGCCTTCCCTACATTCTCAGAGAATAATGCTTTGCCAGCTGTAACACGTTGACCAATTTGATTCCAATGATTCTGTAATACAGATTGATCACTTGCTAACAACTTATTATATATTGCACCAGCAATACCTCCCCATTGGGTGGGTGACAGCGGATTAATACTCGCTGCATTTACATAGACATCTGCGTCAATATCTAAAATGCTATGCTCAAAATCTACACTTAAGTCTGAAGAGTTTAATGGTTTTGCAGTAGTAAAATTATCATTTTGTTTCACCATTGGCCTCACAGGTATTGCAGGTTTAGCAACAACATTATTTTGTGAGCTCAGTGTTCTTTTTAAAGAAGTAAATCCAGTATTTAACAGAGAATGCGGCGAATTAATTACTGTTGCATAATCGACAGCATTTTTTGCTAACGATATTAATTCTTGATTTATTTCTTTGATCCCAGGAATTTGATTTGCTTTCAAAGCAGTTTGAGAAACTTTAAGAAATTGATCAAGCGAGAGCAACATTTTAGCGAAACGGATCGGATAATTATTCCAACCGTGCATAGCTAAGTTTGCTAAATATTTTTTAATACTCTCAAGATAGGTTTGCGTAAATCTTTTATCTTGAAGCAATGTCAACATGTCATTTTCATCTACTGAGTATCGCAATGTTGTTTCTGTTACACCAGTCTTTGGCGCTTTCAACGGAAACATCCACCAATCATAGTGAAAAGTGGGTTGATGAAAGTGATTGGGATATTTTAGAAATACTGTCTGATAAGTATTTTGTTGTTGTTTTATAAGATCTAGCAATGCTGGTTTCATGATATTTCCCCTACAATGTATATTTATATATTTAGTTAAATGACAAATTGAAATGAGATAATACCAGGAGATAAAGAAATATTAAGCCTCATATAAGATTTTTGGTTAATCTCAGCAGATAGTCGGACGGGTTTAGAAAAAATACAGATTGCTGAAGCTCTAAAAACAGTTTTTAGTGAATTCTATTCACTAAAATTAAGTAAATATAATTCACTTGTTAGATCTGAATAACTGCAGCGCCTTCAATACGTCCCTGTCGTAAATCTTCCAATGCCTCATTTGTTTTATCCAAAGAATAGACATGGACTGTTGTACGAATGGGCACAAGCGGTGCTAAATTAAGAAATGCTTCACCATCAAATCTAGTTAAATTAGCAACAGAACAAATATGACGTTCTCCCCATAAAATTTCATACGGAAAAGAAGGGATATCACTCATGTGGATCCCAGCGCATACGACCGTTCCCCCTTTTTTCACATTTTTCAGCGCCAAAGGAATCAAATCACCACTGGGTGCAAATATAATAGCAGCATCTAAAGAAGAAGGTTCATCAACGCTACCAGCCCATACAGCCCCCAAGGATTTTGCGAATGCTTGGGTCTTGCTATCGCCAGCACGAGTAAATGCATAAATTTGTTTTCCTTGAGAAACTGCCAACTGCGTTAAAATATGGGCGCTGGCACCAAAGCCATAAAAGCCAATTTTCTTTGCTTGCCGAATTTTATTCATTGCTCTATAACCAATTAATCCGGCGCAAAATAAAGGTGCCGCCTGAGAATCAGGATACCCCTCTGGAACTGAGAAGCAGAAACGGCTGTCTGCAGAACAATATTCGGCAAACCCTCCATTTAACTGATACCCCGTGTATTTAGCGTTATCACAAAGGTTTTCTTCGTTGTTAAGACAATAGTTGCACTGCCCACAACTTCCTCCTAACCAAGGTACACCGATGCGATCGCCGATTTTAAACCTACATGAAGAAAGACATTCTTTAACATAACCCACTATTTGATGACCAGGAATTAAAGGTAAACGGGGGAATTTCAAATCACCATCGACGACATGCAAATCTGTTCTACAAATGCCACACATACTCACTTGAATCAATACATCTTGCGTTCCTGAAAGAGTAGGCATCGGAACCTGTTTCAGCGTCAGTTTTTCTCCTTGTTTATCCAATACCATTGCCCGCATAGATAACCCTTATTTTTTAGACAACGTTTCGCTCTATGACACTGCATTTCCTTTATTTCTCTTGCACGCACATTGGCACAATTTTCTGAACATGGCCCATATTTTTCCTGTCGAAGAAGAATCGATGCTCATTTTTTTTGTCTCTTGAGAACTTGGAGCACTACTTTCTCTTTCAGGTCTCATTTCTTGTGGCGATGGATACGCGTTTTTAAATGAATGATCTAGTTTGTTTGTATGATTCATTGCATTTTGCAGGTTATGCATAATATTTGAGCAAAACACCGCATTTACAGATTTTTCGGCTAAAAAATGTTTTTCTTCTTTATCATTCTTGGCAACTAATTTTATCAACCAAGGTTCGATCATATGAGTAACTGAAGAAAAGATTGCTTTATAATGCGTATTATCCTTATTTTTGGCAAGAATAAGGTATCCTAAATAAAAAATGTCGTGTACGAGCTTAGCTTCATCTATAAGTTCATTCTTTAACAATTTTTTGATAATATCATCTACATTAACGTCTTTATCATGTATTTTACTGCGTTGTAGCACACTAATTGTCTTGGTACCCATTTCACTTAATCGAATGGGATCCCACGAAGATTCATTCTTATTTGCCTGATTTGAGTTAAGTAAAAAGATTTGCCTTAATACTTCAAGCATTTCTTCCGGTTTATCAGGAATGACTGACGTATTACCTTCCTTCATCAAATCATCAAGAAAAGCACGATTGATGTTTGAGGTTGCTTTTAGTATTTGGCTATCCAATAGAGGTGGATTATGCTCAAAATAATTGATGAGATGTTCAAGGATCTGATTTGTTTTTTGCAATGTTGAAAGTTTTTGAAATGCTCCTGATCTGCTCAGGTGCTCTTCTCCCTTTAAAGTGGGCATAAGCTATTCTCCATATAATTAAAAAAACTATTCTCCTTTTGATTTAACCCTCACTTAAGGTGATGGTTTATTATCATCTTTTTTGACGTCTTCTTCTTTTTTATCCGTACCCATGACACCACTGGCTTTTTGCTTTGCTGCATCAGCGGCTTCTCCCATTTTTAGTTTGGCCGTGTCTGCAGCTTGCTTAGTTGCATCCGCAGCTTCGCCTATTTTCTGCTTAGCAGTGTCCGCAGCTTGTTTAGCCATGTCAGCAGCTTTGGAAACTTCATCTTTTGCCTTACCTAAAAAACCTGTCAATTTGCCGAACATGCCACCTTCTTTCTTTTCAGGTTCATTTGCCATAATCGCTCTCCTCTAAATAATCAACATGAGATCACTATTTGGTAATAGGTCTACAAATTAGTTATTTAACTAATAATTTAAAAGCTTAATCCATCTGCTTTATAAAAGCCATCCGAAATCTAGATAAAATTTCAGAGAAAGACGAGCGGGACGCTTGATGGTATGTCAAAATTAATGAGGGCGAAGAGGAGGCATTTTTTGTTTTAAAGCAAGTTCTTCTTTGTAGCGTTGATGCAAACGATCTTTAAAATGAGCGACAACCTGTGAGAATTCTGTATTATCGTTTTGATGCGAGCGTAACCCTACAATTTTATTTAAAGCATTACTTAAAAATCTGTCAGCAATAATATCTAGTGCATTAAAACGCTGCTCAATATCCTGTAACTGACCTTTCTCATTAATTTGGTTTTCAACTGCATCAACAATACGCTGATTAAGACGCTGGATGTTGTAATCTACAATAGTGTTAGTTTCAATTAGTTTATTTAAACGATTAATAAAATCCTGTACTTCCGGCCAATCCTTAGGCTCAAGGTGAATTTCATTCTCTAATGCTTTAACTCGTTCTTGTAGAGTATTTTTTCGCGCAAATAATCTGCGAAAAAAATAACCTAAACCATGTTCATTGGGAGGATCGGATAGTTTTTTCTTAGAGGCCATACTTCTACCCCTGTGTCTGCAAGCAAAAAACTTATCTTTATAATTTAATCATATTATTCGTTTTTCTTGCAAACAATAAGCATTTTATGCGTGAAGATACAAGTATGTTAAAAGGTGTCATAAGGCAATTGCACTCAACTTAAAGATTGGAGAGACATAAGAATATTACCTCGTCATTGCGGGGCAAATCGTGCCGAAGCAATCCATGTTATACCTCGATTGCTTCGCTAACGCTCGTAATGATAATAATGATTTTTAATTTTAAAATGGGGTATATTGAATGCGATTGCCATGGGTGTAGCCACTATCCTCTCTCGCTCGCCACGCAAGTGATTTAGCGCAAAAGGATGTATATTGACAATTTCACTCTATAAAATATTATCACTCAATAAGCCATGCAGATATTTTTTGAATTCTGCTCCCAACTCAGGATGCTTTAATCCTAAGCTTATGGTTGCCTGTAAATAGCCCAATTTACTTCCACAATCATGACGAGTACCTTTAAATTGCAACGCCATCACCTTTTGATGTTTGAGTAAGCGCGCAATAGCATCAGTCAATTGAATTTCTCCGCCACGTCCTGGAGGGATCTGCTGCAAATGATCAAATGTTTCTGCAGTTAAAATATATCGTCCTACCACACCATAATTTGAGGGCGCTTCATTGGGTTTAGGTTTTTCAACAATCGCCTGCACCTGCCCTTGTCCATGCCAACCCTTATCAACAGCAATCACACCATATTTTTGCACATCTTCTCGTGGTATTTCTTGCACTGCCACTACACTAGCGTTGGCTTCATGATAAATTTCTAACATTTGCTTCAAACAAGGGGTTTGTGCATCTATTAAATCATCTGCTAACAAAACAGCAAAAGGAACTCTTCCTATCACTTGTCTTGCACAAAGAACTGCATGGCCAAGCCCTAATGCTTGAGGCTGGCGTACATAAATGCAATCTACTCCCTTTGGAACAATGTTTTGCACCATTTGCAATAGCTCAGACTTGCCTTGTGAAGATAAACAATGTTCTAGCTCAAAATTGGTATCAAAATGATCTTCAATAGCCCTTTTGCTGCTACTGGTCACAAAAACAAGCTCCGTGATCCCCGCTGAGATAGCCTCTTCTACTGCATATTGAATAAGCGGTTTATCAACGATAGGTAACATTTCCTTTGGGTTAGCTTTGGTTGCTGGCAAAAATCTTGTGCCAAGTCCTGCAACAGGAAAAATTGCTTTTGTGACAGGTATAGACATTTTTCACTATCTCTGATTAAGATTTATACTAAGATCTCTTCTTGGTTCGCAGCGCTTTGCGTTTGTACCGGAGATTGCCTTGTACTGGTTAATTCAGGCACCAATTCTTTAATGAGTTGAAAAATCCCTTCCTCATTACACTCACTGACATGATGCTGCAAGGCTATGATGCTCAATTCAAATTGTTGGTGATCCATGTAACGATGTCGCGCTTTCAAAATCTTATTATGCGAAGTAGCGCCGAGCTGCTCACGAGTATGAAATAACTCTTCAAATAGTTTTTCACCTGGTCGTAGGCCTGTATATTCTATTCGAATATCCTCTTCCTTATTACCAGCCAATCGAATCATCTGCTCTGCCATATAGCTTATTTTAATAGGCTCTCCCATATCGAGGACAAATAATTCCCCACCTTTGCCTATCGCAAGTGCTTGCAAAATAAGCTGGCTAGCTTCTTGAATGGTCATAAAATATCGGGTGACATCAGGATGTGTCACGGTAATAGGACCACCATTCTCTAACTGTCGTTGAAAAGTCTCAACAACTGATCCACGAGATCCTAATACATTGCCAAATCTCACTGTCACAAAAAAAGTTTTTTGTTGGGCATTAAAATACTGGCAAACTAATTCCGCAATTCGCTTTGTTGCCCCCATCACATTCGTTGGGTTAACCGCTTTATCTGTTGAAACCAAGACAAATTTTTCAGCGCCACAATTAATCGCTGCTTGTGCGAGTGAATAGGTACCTAGAATATTGTTTTTAGCTGCCGCTCGGATCTGGGGTTCAAGTAAAGGGACATGTTTATAGGCCGCTGCATGAAATATTACTTGCGGTTGATAGTGTTGGACTAATCGATGAATAGCAGAAATATCGCATACATCCATCAAGTGATATTCAATTTGTACATTTTTTCTTTGAAATTTCTCAATAAATTCTTGTTGTACGCAAAATAAATTATATTCACTGTTCTCTACGATAATCAGTTTTTTGGGATTTAAATTGACGACTTGGCGACTTAATTCAGCCCCAATGGAACCACCACCACCGCTAACCAAAACAACTTTATCCATTAAGGCAACATTAATGGCTTGCCAATCTAACGTCACTGGATCTCGCCCAAGTAAATCTTCCAAAGAGATCTCGCGCAAATTTTTAACAGAAACCAACCCAGAAACAAGATCACTTATTCCAGGCAAAGTTCTTACTGCAAGCGTTGTTGACTCACAAATCCCGGCGACACGACGCATCTCTCTGGCTTTGGCCGAGGGTAAGGCGATTAATATCATATCCAATGCAAAGCGCTTGACGACTTCAGGAATATCTTCACAGGTACCAACAACACGAATGCCATGCAGCTCTTTACCTTGTTTTTGCAAATCATCATCTACAAAAGCAATCGGTGTATAGTTACTTTTCGTATCTCGGAGCAAATCACGCACCAAACTTTCACCGGCACGCCCCGCTCCAACAATAAGCACTCGTTGAGAAGTTTTAGAAAGATAACCTTTATCTTTATACCAACGATAAACAAAGCGCGATCCACCTAGAATACCCATCAACAACATACTGTATAAGGGGATCACCGAGCGCGGTAAATTTTCTAATCTTGTCATCAGAAAAACCGCTAATAAAGTCATTAAGCTACCGACTGCAATCGCCTTCACAATACGAATAGCATCAGGCACTGAGGCAAAACGCCAGACACCACGGTAAAGACCAAATACCCAAAAAGCGATGGTTTGAAAGAGAATAACCCAAGGCAAAATGAATAATGCTTGAGATAATATCTCCGCAGGAATTTTACCCAAATTAAAACGCAACCAATATGCGCCAATCCAAGCAACAGGAATACTGAGCAAGTCATGAGCAAACGCAGCCCAGCGACTACGCCAATAAGACCACACTGCTTTCATGTTTAACTCCGTTTATCAGCAGGGTGTTATTATACCTTTATAGTCATAACCTTGACAGATGATGAAATTAAAAAGTTAGTTGATTAAAAAAAGGAGCTGGCAGCTCCTTTTTCTTAGATATCTGTTTGTGCAGGTTTATCGCTATGCCAAGTTCTATACATTGGTTTAGCAATTTCAATCAAAAGATAAAGGCATGAAAGCAAAGCAACTGCTACTCCGAATGCAAAAGCAGCTAATTTGGGATCGCGATAAACTAGCCAGGCTAAAAATGATAGCACTGCATTCACACTCCATATGCCTATTAATACCTTTTGATGGCTCCATCCTGCTTGGATCAATCGCTGATAGGCATGGCTTTTATGTGGTTTGCGCCAATTATCACCTGCCAAGATCCGGCGTAATAAAGTAACGGTCGCATCAAACCAAAACACTGCCGTTAAAATCACCCAAATCATCAGTGGCATATTAAATTGTTTATAGCTAATCAACGCATAGAGGGAAACCATAAAGCCTAAAAAGTAACTGCCGCAATCCCCCATAAAGATCCGTGCTGTTGGCCAATTCCAAGTTAAGAAACCAGCGAGAAGCGCAGCAAGTCCCCATGCGAGGGTCGCTAATTCATAAGCTTGATATTGAAACAGAAGATAACCGCCTACAGTAAATATCACCACGCCTTCAGACCCAGCAATACCATCGGCGCCATCCATAAAATTATAAAGATTAACCATCCATACCATGGCAAAAACCATAGCAAGAAAACACAAAGGAAGGGGCAATGATAGCCAAGGCAATACCAATGTTCCGCCTTCGCCTAGCATAAATAAACTGGCAGCAGCAGCAAGACATTGAATTAAAAATCTCAAACCCGCTGAGAGATCTTTATAGTCATCCCAAAATCCCACTAACCCAATGAGTACCGCTGGCGAAAACAACCAAAGATAATTCTTATTTACAATCCGGAAATAATATAGAACCCCAATGAGTATCAACCATCCAAGGAAAAAGACTACGCCGCCCCCACGTGGCGTTGGAGCAATATGAGAGCTGCGCGCATTAGGGAAATCTATCATCCCTTTATCAATCGCATACCAGCGAAAAACGCCAATTCCAGCCCAGCTTAGGCCAAATAATAATGAAAGAAATGCTATCCAACTCATGCAGCAATAATACTCTCGTTGATTTGCTTTAACACAGCTTGTGGTAAAGAGGCATGTGTCACTGATCTACCAATCACTAAATAATCACTTCCGGCTTTAACAGCTAAAGTCGGCGTCATCACACGCTGTTGATCTTGTTTATCATCTTCTGGCAAACGTATACCTGGTGTGACGCATAAAAATTGTTCACCAAATGCTTTTTTTAACATCGCGGTTTCATTTGCTGAACAAACAACTCCATCTAATCCCGCTTCAAAACAGAGCCCTGCCAAACGCATCACTGTCTCTTCTACGCTGGCTGTTATTCCAAGTTGTTTCAATTCATTTGGCCCAGAACTTGTTAATAATGTTACCCCAATTAAATAGGGTCTTTTTCCTCGTTGTTCTGCGGATCTGTCAATGGCAGCTTTCGCAGCCTGCAGCATGGCTAAGCCACCCAAGGCATGCACATTTGTCATCCATACACCTAATTGTGCAGCTTCAAAACAAGCGCCTGCAACTTGAGCAGGAATATCATGAAATTTAAGATCTAAGAAAATTTCAAACCCAGCCTGTTGCAGCTGTTTTACCCATTCCGGCCCATAGTGGGTAAAAAGGGTTTTCCCGATTTTCAATCGACAAGTTGCTGGATCAAGTTGAGCAATAAGATTTTGTAGCTGCACCTTATCTTCTAAATCTAAGGCAATAATAACTTTGGGATTACTTGTCGCTACAATAGGCATGGGCACTCCTTAACAGCCAGACAACTCAGGTGCTTCGTCTCTTGAGACTTACCAAAAATTGCTGTAAATTTTATAATTATTTAGGTAACTATTCAATTCAATCTAGTGCATTATTTGTTGTTGGGTTCAAAACAATATAAGCTAACTAACCAAATACTATTCTCCTTCAATCCCTTGGATCGGTTTTAACGAGGCCCACTGACGGCAGCTTGGACATTGCCAATGTAATAGACGACTTGGAAAACCACATTTCCCGCAACGATAGACGGGCTTTTTTTCTAACAATTGTTCAACAAGAGATTTCAGCATCAACAACTCATTGCGCACATCACCCATCACACGCGATAGATGAAATTCAATCAAATGCTTCAATCCACGAATTGAAGGATGTCTGTGCATATAATTAGCAAGGAAATGTGCGGCCTTTTCTTTACCTTGTTTATTCTTCACTTTTTCTGCATGAATCAATATAACGCTAATAGTAGGGCAATGCTCGAGTAGATAATTAAGATATTCTTCCAATGCTTCATGCTCATCTATGCGCTCATGGCATTCAATAATCATTGGTAGTGCTTCTGGTAAAAAGGCAGCGTCTTGAAATTCTATGCGCTTGTATGCACGTAAGGCGTGGCGAAATCTTCCCAATTTTTTCTCAAAATCACCCTGGATAAAACTTATTCGCGCACAATGATCATCATGCTCTAAACCCTGTTTAAGATATTTAAATGCTAATTTAATTTTCCCTTTAGACCAGGCCGATTCAGCTAATTCACAATAATAATGTGCAATATCACTTCCCATCGACTGACGAGTGACTGTTTGTAAACGTGTTGTGATCTGAATAGCTTTTTCCCAATCTTTTTCTCTTTCATAAATATCCACTAAATGGCGCAAACTCACTTCAAGTTGATTACCTACAGATTGGGTTAATTCCAACAATAGCGATTCCGCTCTGTCGAAAACACCGGCACGTAGATAATCTTGCGCCAACTCAAGTAATGATTGATTCCGCTGTTTTGAAGTTAAATTTGGATTCGAGATAAGGCTTTGATGGATGCGAATTGCTTTATCCACCTCACCCTGTCGACGGAAAAAATTTCCTAATGCTATTGTCGTTTCAATGGAATCAGGAGAAGCATCCAGCATGCGAATAAAAGCATCTACTGCTTTATCCGTTTGCTCATTTAATAAGAAATTCAACCCGACATAATAATCAGAGCTTAATGTAATACCTTTAGAGTTTACGCCAACACGCGAGCGTTTACCCAGATACCACCCGGAAAGAGCGGCAACAGGTAATAACAAACAAATTATTTCAAGCAAATCAAATGTCGACATTATTTCTTCATATCATTGTTGAAATTGTGTTAATTGCTCTTGTGCCTTTTTTAACTTGGATTCGAGCCATTTATTCTTAGCTTTTAACTTCAGAAGGCTGAACCCCATCAAAAGCACACTTAATACAATTCCAAGGGTTAATGATGCGAGCAGGATTACCGCTAGAGGTAAATTTTTTTCGCCAATTAAATAGTTAATCTCTACAGACTGTGCATTTAATGCAGTAAATGCGATCCCCACAATTATTAGTAAGATAGTTAACACCACTCCAATAATCCGCACCCTATCCTCCTTGTGCTTAAATTGTCGCCTGAGTCTTCGCACCTGAAATTCAAATTTTACGCAAAAAAAAACGGCATGGATACAAGCTCCATGCCGTTTCATTCTACAGAAAAAGAGGAAGTTATTCTTCGTCTTTATCGCGCATGTGCTCTTTAAGCAAGTCACCCAAAGTAGTAGCACCATCACTGCCAGACTTAGAGTAGTCTCGCAATGCATCAGCTTCTTCTTGTGATTCCTTCGCTTTAACAGAAAGCAAAATGGTGCGGTTTTTACGATCTACACCAACAAATTTAGCTTCGATATCATCGCCCACGCTTAAGATTGAACGAGCATCTTCAACGCGATCACGCGCCAATTCAGAAGCACGTAAATAGCCTTCCACACCTTCAGCTAAGATGATTTTAGCACCTTTAGCATCAACTTCTGCCACTTTCCCAACAACAACAGTACCTTTAGCATGTTCTGCTAAGTAGTTGGAGTAAGGATCAGCATGAAGCTGTTTTACACCTAAAGAAATTCTTTCGCGCTCAGGATCAACAGAAAGTACGACTGCTTCAACTTCATCGCCTTTCTTATAGCTAAGAACTGCTTCTTCGCCTGGGGTGTTCCAGGAGATATCGGATAAATGCACCAATCCATCAATGCCGCCATCAAGACCAATGAAGATCCCGAAGTCAGTGATAGATTTAATTTTACCGACAATCTTGTCACCTTTGTTATGAGTTGCCGCGAAAGCATCCCAAGGAGAAGCTTTGCACTGCTTCAAGCCTAAGGAAATACGACGACGCTCTTCATCAATATCAAGCACCATCACTTCCACTTCTTCACCTGGTGAAACGATCTTAGAAGGATGAACATTGCGGTTGGTCCAATCCATTTCAGAAACGTGTACCAATCCTTCAATGCCAGCTTCTAATTCAACAAAGCAACCGTAGTCAGCAATGTTGGTAACACGCCCAACGACTCGTGTTCCCTCTGGGTAACGACGAGCAACACCTACCCATGGATCTTCGCCCAACTGTTTCAAGCCAAGTGAAACACGCATACGTTCACGATCAAAACGTAATACTTTTACTTGTAATTCTTGACCCACTGTTAATACTTCGCTTGGGTGCTTAACACGTTTCCATGCGATGTCAGTGATATGAAGCAAGCCATCAATACCGCCAAGATCAACGAACGCACCGTAATCGGTTAAGTTCTTCACAACACCGGTAATTAATTGACCTTCTTGTAAACCTTCTAAAAGTGCATCACGTTCTTGTGTGTTCTCAGATTCAACAACAGAACGGCGGGAAACAACAACGTTGTTTCTCTTTTGATCTAATTTGATCACTTTAAATTCAAGCTCTCTACCTTCTAATTGGCTCATATCACGTACGGGACGTACATCGACCAATGAACCAGGCAAGAACGCACGAATGGAATTAATATCAACTGTAAAGCCGCCTTTGACTTTACCGTAAATAATACCTTTAACAACTTTACTTTCTTGATAAGCTTTATCTAATACTTTCCAAGCTTCTTGACGCTTCGCTTTTTGTCTGGAAAGCCTGGTTTCTCCCCAACCATCTTCAACTGCTTCTAAGGCAACAGGCACGTTGTCGCCAATGGCAATTTCAAGCTGCCCATCTTTATCTAAAAATTCTTCAACACGGATATACCCTTCTGATTTAAAAGGTGTATCAATGGTGACTATCCCAGTTTCTTCATTAATTGCTAAAACTACACCATCAAAAATAGTACCTGGTGACATTTCAACAGAGGATAGGTTTTCTTCAAGGAGTTGAGCAAAGCTCTCAGTGGTTGCATTCATAAAATGATCCTTTGATGCCAAGAAATAAGTTATAAAACTGAGCATCAAGTTTGTTGTAGGTTAATCTTCACCGCACACAGAAAAGTCTGAGCGCAGTCCCAAACAGCTCGAGTAGACTTAACACTTGCCTTTAGGCTGGGTGTAAATCACGTCGCTGAACTTCTGCCATGACTGCTTCAAAGACTTCTGGAATCGATAAGGTAGTCGTATCGACAATGATCGCATCTTCAGCTGGCACTAGAGGCGCTACAGCCCGATGACGATCCCGCTCATCCCGTGCCGCAATCTCGGCAAAAAGACCATCAAGGCTAACATCAATGTTTTTCTCTTTCAACTCTGCTTGGCGACGTTTTGCCCTTTCTAGCGAAGAAGCATCTAAAAATATCTTTAAATTGGCATTTGGGAAAACCACCGTCCCCATATCACGCCCATCTGCGACAAGTCCTGGCGACTCCAAAAAAGCTCGTTGCCTTTCCAACAGCGCCATTCTCACACCAGGAATGACTGCAATTTTAGAAGCAGCCCCCCCGCAATCTTCTGTCCTGATAGCTTCAGAAACATCTTGTCCTTCTAATAAGATACGTTTTGATTCTTGCTCAAATACCACGTCCAAGTGCCCTGCGAGCACCTCCAAAGCAGGATGATTATCCAATGCCACGGCATGGCGCAATGCCGCCAGCGCTAAAACACGATAAAGCGCTCCACTATCTAAAAAATGCCATTTTAAATGTTGTGCCAAACGACGGCTTAAGGTCCCTTTTCCCGAACCACTGGGTCCATCTATGGTGATGACAGGTACCTTTTGCATAAGACTAATCCTCAATTGAATGTATTGACATTCCCAACTGATTTGCGAGTTCACAAAAATTAGGAAAAGAGGTCGCAATATTGTCACAATCACGAATGATAATCGACCCTTTTGCCACTAAACTTGCCATTGCAAAGGCCATGGCGACGCGGTGATCACCATGAGAGACAACAGTCCCTTCATTTAATGATGAGCCATTTATCAAAATTCCATCTGGGAATACTTCTAAAGAAACACCTAATATTTTTAATCCCTTTGCCATCACTTCTATACGATCAGTTTCTTTATATCTTAATTCTTCTATGCCACGAATGTGTGTTGTACCACTGGCGCAACTAGCCGCAATGAAAATAATGGGAAACTCATCGATAGCGCTCACTACCATCTCAGAAGGCACATCGATGCCTCGGAGCTTTGTACCCTTTATCTCAATATCCGCAATAGGTTCACCGCAAATTAAACGAGGGCCATGGATGGTAATATCTGCCCCCATCAATTTCAAAATGGAGATAATTCCGATGCGCCGCGGATTAACGCCAACTTGACGTAAAATAATATGAGATCCAGGCACCATTGCTGCGCCAGCGATAAAAAAAGCCGCAGAGGAAATATCTCCTGGAATATAAATTTCTTGTGCTTTTAATGTTGTTGGTGATGTTAAAATAATGTGGTTTTGCGCGATGCTTAACGCGACACCAAAAGATTGTAACAACCTTTCTGTGTGATCACGACTAGCCCCTTTTTCCTTGAGGCTTGTTTGTCCCTTCGCATATAATCCTGCTAATAACAAACAGGATTTAACCTGAGCACTTGCAATAGGCATTTCATAATCTATAGCTGAAAGCGAAGTATTTCCATGGATCTCAAGAGGAGAGAAAATACGGCCTGAAACTTCACGGCCAACGATCTTTGCTCCCATTTGTTGTAATGGCAACACAATACGTTCCATGGGACGTTGTTGTAAAGAATCATCTCCTTTTAGCACACTCGTAAAAGGTTGAGCGGCTAAAATCCCTGCCAACAACCGCATGCTAGTACCTGAATTACCACAATCAATAGACTGTTTAGGCGCTTGTAATCCATGTAATCCTACACCATGAACCAATAGCGTTTCAGGATCAAGAAAATCTATTTTAACGCCTAGATGACACATTGCTTCAACCGTAGCTAAACAATCTTTTCCGGTCAAAAATCCGTGGATAGTTGAATTACCCTCTGCAAGAGCACTAAGAATAACTGTACGATGTGAAAGAGACTTATCGCCAGGTACGCTAATTTCACCCTGCAAGGGAGGATTGGGGTTAAGAAGTAAGTTCATTGATTTGCCAACAATAAAAGATTTTAATTTGTTTTAGGCGCCGAAGGCGCATAGTCGCCCACTTTGTAAAGGGGGCGGCAATAAAAGCGAGTGAAGTTTTACTTCATTCGCTTTTGAGCAGGGGATTTTTCTTTTTACATACCACCAAAATCCCCCTGTGCTTGCCGGCGCTTTGCTTGGCTGCGCACTCCCCCTTTACAAAGTGGGAAATTTGTTCGCTTCGCTCACATTGAAGACGTGCCAAAGGACATTTCGAAGTTCATCCCCGGGTTTTTTCAAACTCTTTCATAAATTCAGCCAATTTCTCTACTCCTTCAAGTGGCATCGCATTGTATAAGCTCGCACGACACCCACCCACGGTTTTATGGCCTTTGAGTTGTTTAAGTCCAATCGCATTAGCTTCATTCAAAAACAAAGTTTCAAGTTCAGCACTAGGCAAACGAAAAGGCACATTGACACGTGAGCGATATTCCTTAACAACAGGGCTGATGTAAAAATTATTACTATTGTCAATGACATCATAAATCAGTGTGGATTTCTGCTTACATGCATTAGCTAATGTTTCACAGTTTCCCTGCTTTTTTACCCATTTTAAAACAAGCCCAAGCACATACCAACAAAATACAGGAGAAGTATTGCCCATTGACTGGGTTTTTTCACAAAATGCATAACTCATTGTAGGTGGTGTAAAAGGATGTTCCTTGCCTAGCAACTCTTTACGCACAATCACAACGGTGATCCCCGCTATTCCTAAATTTTTCTGTGCACTCGCATAAATGAGTCCATAAGAAGAAAAATCTATTGGCTTGGTTAAAATATTGGATGTCATGTCAGAAATAAGCCACTTATCCTTCACTTTAGGGGGATGTGGAAACTCTACACCATGAATAGTTTCATTATCTGTGTAGTGAAGATAGGCGCCTTGTTTACTAAAATTCCATTCTTTTTCCTCAGGGATCTTGGTGTAATGTTCCTCTTTACTCGAAGCGACAAGATGAGGTTGGCAATATCTTTGAGCATCCTGGTAAGCTAAATCAGACCAATGCCCTGTCACCAAGTAATCTGCTACTTTACTACCATTTAAAAGATTGAGCGGCACAGCAGAAAATTGCGTTCTTGCTCCACCATGCATGAAAAGTACTGCGAATTCATCAGGTATCGTTAATAGGGAGCGCAAATCTTGTTCAATAGACTGCGTTAATTCCATAAAAACAGGAAGGCGATGACTAATTTCCATGATAGACATCCCTTCATACCAATCTGGAATATCATCACGAATTTGCTCAAGAACATCTACAGGTAAACAAGCAGGGCCTGCACCAAAGTTATAAATGGGTTGTTTGTTACTTTTGGGATCAGTCATTTTAATTCCCTCTTTCTTATCCCTTCTCCCGTTATCCGCCTATGCCACGCTTCGGCAAGAGAGCGGGAGAGGGCTAGGGTGAGGAATTAACATCCTCACCCATCACCTGCTACGCTTTGGCGTGTCAGCGAAAGAAACGGAAAATTAAAATCTGAGACACTCAATCGTTACTCATTTTCCTCTTCATCGATATCATCCACTTCATCATCGATGTCGAGATCACTTTCCTCATCCACATCATCCTCTAATGCACTATCATCGATTGGATGGGGTATAGAACGAGGAGCTAATGCAACGTTTTGTGTTTCCTGCTCATCAATTTCTTGCTCTTCAACACGCTGCAACCCTACCAACTTTTCGTTATTACTTAGTTGGATCAAAGTGACGCCTTGCGTATTTCTACCGACAACAGAAATTTCATGCACGTGAGTACGAACTAAAGTGCCACCATTGGTAATGAGCATGATCTCTTCATTGTCTTCAACTTGGACAGCACCCACAACAGCACCATTTCGTTCTGTTGTTTGAATGGAGATCACCCCTTGACCTCCTCGGCCTTTAACGGGGAATTCTGAAATGGCGGTACGTTTACCATATCCATTTTCAGTGGCTGTTAGAATGGTACACGCATCACTTTTCACTACAATTAAGGATATAACGCGTTGCCCATCTTGCAACTTGATACCACGTACCCCGCGCGCTGTTCTACCCATGCTACGCACGCTCTGTTCTTGGAAACGAACTACCTTGCCAGCATTGGTAAACAACATCACATCCCGATTACCATCTGTGGTTTGAGCACCAACCAGCATGTCATTTTCATCCAAGCCGATAGCAATAATGCCGGAGCTACGAGGACGCGAGAAATCGCTAATAGGTACTTTCTTGACAACACCTTGTGCGGTTGCCATCAAGATATAGCTTGCATCACTATAATCACGCAAAGGTAAGATAGCGCTGATTCTTTCATCTGCCGCTAAAGGTAATAGATTGACGATAGGTTTACCACGCGAATTTCTTGAACCCAATGGTAATTGATATACCTTCAACCAATACACTTTACCCTTACTTGAAAAACAAAGAATGGTATCGTGTGTATTTGCAATGAGGAGCTGATCAACAAAATCCTCATCTTTCATTGTGGTAGCTGCTTTTCCTCTACCACCACGATGTTGCGCCTGATAAGCATCTAAGGGTTGTGTTTTGACATAGCCTTGATAGGACAATGTGACCACACGAATTTCTTCAGTAATCAGATCTTCATTAGACAAATCTTGTTGAGTAGCAATAATCTCTGTACGACGATCATCGCCAAATTGATCTCTCACTTCTGTCAATTCTTGACGGATGACCTCCATCAATCTCACAGGATTGACCAATATCTCAATCAAGCTTTTAATCTCATCTAATATTTCGCCATATTCTTGGAATATTTTATCTTGTTCCAAGCCGGTCAGACGATGCAAACGTAAATCTAAGATTGCTTGAGCTTGTACGACTGAAAGACGATATGCCCCGTTAATCAATCCCAATTCTGTTGTCAAATCTTCAGGTTTAGAAGCCTCGGCACCTGCTTTTTCTAGCATGGAAGCAACCATACCAGCGGGCCAACTCTTTGCAAGCAATTGCTCTTTTGCTTCAGCAGGTGTTTTTGAGGTTTTAATTAATTGAATAACCTCATCTACATTTGCTAAAGCAACACTCCAACCTTCTAAAATATGGGCTCTTTCACGTGCCTTACGCAATTCAAAGGTTGTTCGACGATTAACAACTACGCGTCTATGTCGAATAAATGCTTCGAGGATCTGCTTAAGGTTCAGTGTACGTGGTTGACCATCAACTAATGCAACCATATTGATCCCAAACACGCTTTGCATAGGCGTTTGAGAATACAAATTATTGATAATGACCTCAGCAACTTCGTTACGTTTTAATTCGATAACAACTCGCATGCCATCTTTATCGGATTCATCTCTTAAGTTAGAAATCCCTTCAATTTTCTTATCTTTAACCAATTCAGCAATTTTTTCGACTAATTTGGCTTTATTTACCTGATAGGGAAGTTCGGTGATGATAATCGATTGTCTACCATCTTCTTCTTCAATCTCAGTCTTAGCACGAACATAAACGCGCCCACGACCTGTACGATAAGCATCTAGGATCCCTGCGCGGCCATTGATGATGGCCGCGGTTGGAAAATCGGGTCCTGGAATATGTTGAATTAATTCATCTAGAGTCGTTTCAGGGTTATCGACTAAAGCTAAACACCCTGTAATGACTTCACGCAGATTATGCGGAGGAATGTTCGTTGCCATCCCCACGGCAATTCCCGAAGTGCCATTCACAAGCAAGTTTGGTACTCGCGTTGGAAGCACGGTAGGGGCAAATTCGGTTTCATCGTAGTTGGGGGCAAAATCAACCGTTTCTTTGTCTAAATCTTTTAAAAGTTCATGAGCAAACTTTGACATGCGCACTTCGGTGTAACGCATTGCGGCGGCGGAATCGCCATCGACCGATCCAAAGTTTCCTTGCCCATCAACCAATAAATAACGCATGGAAAACGGCTGCGCCATTCGTACGATGGTATCGTATACGGCAGTGTCACCGTGCGGGTGGTATTTACCGATAACATCCCCGACTACACGGGCTGATTTCTTGTATGGCTTATTCCAATCGTTACCAAGTTCGGCCATAGCAAATAAAACGCGACGATGAACGGGCTTTAGTCCGTCACGTACGTCTGGAAGCGCTCGTCCCACAATTACGCTCATGGCATAATCGAGGTAAGATTGCTTTAATTCATCTTCAATATTGACTGGATGGATTTCTTTTGCGAGCTCTGTCATGGACCATAGATCCTTTGTTAGCTAATAAACTGCAACCCTGAAAGCAACTCTATTGCTGGTGCGTTTAGGTCGCAGTATTGTAGCATATTAAAACCCTGTGCGTCCCCCTCTTCGCAGCGCTAAGATAAGTAGGTGGGTTAGCAAAATGTTGTATTTGTTGTATTTAAGTGGTGAATATTGAACGTCGATCCGCAAGAAGTAAAAAAATTTGATGATATGGCATTGGACTGGTGGGATAAGGAAGGTCATTGCAAGCCTTTACATGACTTGAACCCGCTACGTTTAGCCTTCATTCAATCCCATGCTCCTCTTAACAGCCATACGAAAGTTGTCGATATTGGATGTGGTGGCGGGATTTTAACCGAAGCACTCTCTCATTTTGGAGCTGAGGTTTGGGGAATAGATCAATCTACTAAAGCATTAAACATTGCACGTGAACATGCAAAAGCCTTAAAAGTCCCTCCTCGATATGAATATGTAACGGCAGAGGAATTTGCCCAAAGTCATGCAGGGCAATTCGATGTGGTTACTTGTATGGAGATGTTAGAGCACGTTCCTTCACCTCTTTCGGTGATTTCTGCCTGTGCCATGCTTTTAAAGCCAGGTGGACATCTTTTCTTTTCTACCCTGAATCGCACCGCTAAAGCATTCTTATTTGCCATTATTGGGGCAGAGTATGTCATGAAAATGCTACCCAGGGGTACGCATGATTATGAACGTTTTATCCGCCCTAGTGAATTAGCAGCGTGGTCACGGGACTATGATCTTATTCTCAAAAATCTTAAGGGAGTGAGTTATCAGCCCTTCAGTAAGACTTATACTTTATCTGACGATGTCTCGGTGAATTATCTTATGCATTTTGAAAAGGATGATGGTTTATGACTGCGGAAAAAGCCGTTTTATTTGATTTAGATGGCACACTCCTTGATACCGCGCCAGAATTTGCTTATTGCTTAAACCACCTGCTTCAAGAAGAGGGTAAACCGCCTGTTGTGTTAGCCGAACTTAGAGAATTTGTTTCTTTTGGTGCCAAGGGGATGGTTGGCTTTGCATTTAAGTTGTCTGAACAAGATCCTGCGTTTAATGATCTTAAAGAACGTTTCCTGGCGCTTTATTACCAAAATACTGGATTTCAAAGCCAGCTTTTTCCGGGGGTAAGCACCTTATTACAACAAATCACCGATAAAGAGATCCCCTGGGGTATTGTTACCAACAAGCAGCAAGTTTATACCACCCGATTAATTGAAAAATTTAAGCCTTTGCAAGCAGCGCTTTGCGTCGTTGCTGGGGATACGCTTTCAGTGAATAAGCCGGATCCTGCGCCTCTTTTACATGCATGCAAAACCTTAAAGGTGAAGCCTGAGAACTGTTGGTATATTGGAGACGCCAAGACAGATGTAGAGGCCAGCAAGAGTGCAAAGATGCCCTGCGGCGTTGCCCAGTATGGTTATATCCCTCGTCATGAAGATGCTAAGCACTGGCAAGCTGACTATTATCTTGAAAAAATTTCTGATATTGAGCATTTTCTTTTTGCATAATATTTCTTCCTTGCTATACTGAAGAGAATTTCTACATTATTTTCTTAGGCTCTTTAAGAAATCTCGCACACATCTTTCAGTTTCTTCCTCTCCTCAGATTTCATTTTCCAATCCAAAATATAGTCCTCACGCTTGGATTTTTAAGGATTTTGTAGTTTAACGATACTCACAGCAGTTTTCTCGTCAATTCTCAAACCAGTTTGGTTTTAGGTAAGGCGCAAGTAAAGCAGTTGAAGAGTACCTCAGCACGGAAAGCATAAGAGGGTACAATGTCTAAGTTCAAAGCAGTAAAAATGAGTCAAGAAACTATTTCTCCCAAAATGTTGTTATTACATTTACGCTGGCAGCAAATGCGATTAGAGCTGCTTCAGCAAAGCGCTTCATCCTCCTTTCAGGGTAATGCTCAACCTCCTTCTCACTCAGACAAAAAGGATTACCTCAGCGTTTAGAGCCTAAAAAGAGCGCTCGGCATCCTAGGTCATCGCACCTGAGTTTTCAGCATGGTTGTTGCAGCTCACGCACAAAAGTGATGTATTTTGTATACACTCCTTTGTTCGAGAGCTGTATGACTTGCTTAAAAATCAAATGCTGTAACTATTAATCAGTTAAGGCACTAATTTAAGGCTTGATTGGTAACTTCCCTTAGCCAAAGCTTTCGAAGCGATAAGGGAAACGTTACAATTCATGGCCCTATGTTTGAGGATGCCTATATACTCCATGGTCTCTGAGCACTTTCAGCCTAAAATCATTCCACGTGCAAGCACCCTTCATTATGCGCTGGTATTTGCATCTCCATTGCAACAAAAAGCGGCTCGCGTGTTGTACACTTTTTGTCAGCAAATGAAAGCCATTCTCGCCAATGTAAATGAGATTGAAATAACCAAAACAAAACTACTTTGGTGGCAACAGGAAATAGCGCGTTTATATGCAAACAGCCCACAACATCCCTTAAGCCACGCGCTGCTTCCTCTTATTGAAACATACCAATTACCAGAGCAGTGTTTCCAAGATATTGTCGCAGGAACGCTAATTGATCTTGAACATCCTCATTTTGAAACCAATGTGCAGCAACTTAATTATTGTCAAAAAATAGGTGGCGCTCAAAATAGCTTATTTTGTCAATTGTTTATTCAACAAGACCAAAACACTTTAGCATTTGCCAAACATTGTGGAATAGCATCGCAACTTATTTATTTTATATTCAATTTTGGCGCACATATTCGTCAAGGTAAGTGCTATTTTTCGGAAGAAGATCTTGTTGCTTGTTCTCTTACCCATGAGCAACTTTTTCATGAGCAGGATGAGAAACTCTGCCAATTGCTCGCGATGCAAGCCACGCGTGCCAGAGAACATTATGAAAAAGCTAATCAACTGCTACCAGAAAAGAATCGCTACTCGCTTTTAGGGCCATTGGTGTTCACTAATTTATCGCTGGCATTACTTGATGAAATAGAGCGCGACAACTTTCCTGTGCTGACCCAACAATACAAACTAACACCGCTATTTAAATTATGGATTGCATGGCGAACCAAATGGCGTGAAAAACAACGTGCAAAAAGATTTTCTCATTATTTTTGAGGTAAAGTATGGACAAATTAACATTAAATCAAACGACACTTGCGCCTGGGGCTTTAAATAATCAGGTTATATTAATCACAGGTGCAAGCGATGGTATTGGTAGAGCACTTGCTTTTCACGCTGCTAAATATGGCGCTACCACCATTCTCTTAGGAAAATCGATTAAAAAACTAGAAGCACTTTATGATGAAATTGTAGCAGCAGGATACCCAGAGCCAGCCATTCATCCGCTTAATCTTTTAAGAGCAGAGCCACAACATGCTGCGGACTTAGCACAAAGCATTAAAGGTATGTTCAATCGGCTAGATGCGATTGTTCATAATGCTGGCATGGTGGGACAAATTTGCCAAATGGAACATCTTTCTCCACACAAGTGGCAAGAAGTGATCCAGCTCAATTTAAATGTGCCTTATCTTTTAACCCATGCATTACTGCCTTTGTTACAAGAAACACCGCATGCGTCTATTTTATTTACTACCGCCGATGAGGCCACTCAAGGTAAGGCTTATTGGAGCGCTTATAGTGCCAGCAAGTTTGGCATTATGGGATTGGCACAAAGCTTACATCAGGAATTGGAAACCAATACAAATATCCGGGTAAATTGCATTAACCCTAAAAAGGTTCGTACTGGGTTACGCGTAAAATCCTATCCTGCTATTGATCCACTGTCTTTACCTGCACCTGAAGACATCATGCCGCATTATCTTTACTTGTTAAGCGAAAGTGCTAAAGAGATCCGTGGTAAAGCGGTTGAAGTGGAAATTTAAGAAAGGGGGTTATCCTCTTTCTTTTGGGAGGAAATCGATCATATCCAAGTATCTAAACTGTTTTTATTAACAGTCAATTACTTGTTGAGATAGTGGAGCTCTATCCTCGACTATAATAAATGCAAAGCATCCTAGGAGGTTTTGCATGAAATTCGTGCCGTCAGGGAAGACACCTAACCCTAAAGATCCACAAAAGCGTATCTATATTCATGAAAGCTCACCACTACGAAATGAGTATGCTGAGATACTTAATCAGCAATCTTTACGCTTAGGGCAAGTCTTACAAACCACCTTAGATGTGTATGATTTGATTAAGCAGTTCCACCAAGAGCTGCAACAGTTTATTCCTTACCATAGTTTCCATTATCAAAATATTCTGACACAACATGGCTTAGAATTTGGCCAAGAAACAGCACACGCACACCATTGCCCGCTGTCCATTGATAATATGTCTCTAGGTGACATTACGATTACTAGAAAAAAACCTTTTACCAAGCAAGAATTAGTCACCGTTGAAAATGCCATTCATCATCTACTATATCCGCTAAGGAATGCTATTCACTATCATGAAGCGATATTGCACTCTTTTACTGATCCCTTAACCTCACTTGGCAATCGAGGCGCTTATGAGAAAGCTATTCGTAGAGAAATAGATTTTGCCAAAAGGCATCATACCCCCTTTTCTTTACTCATGATTGATGTCGATCATTTCAAAAGAATTAACGATCAATATGGCCATCCTGCGGGAGATTTCGTATTAGCAAAGTTGAGTCATCTCATGACTCAACTACATCGAAGCACTGATCAAGTTTTTCGCTATGGTGGAGAGGAATTTACGATTATTCTTAATCATACACCGCTAGAAGGCGCTAAATTGGTTGCTGAGCGACTTCGTCAACAGGTTGAACATAAAGAGTTTATTTACCAAAATGCGAAAATCCCCGTCACCATCAGTGTGGGGATCGCACATTTTCAAGAAGAAGATCTGCCAGAAAAATTGTTAAAGAAAGCAGATATGGCACTTTATGAAGCGAAAAAATTAGGAAGAAACCAATTTTTTTGCTTTGAATGAAGCAACCAGTTCCTCGACGCGGCCCAATGGTAACTCTTGCCATTTCCCTTTTTTAAGTTCTCTAGGCAAACTAATGCTACCATATTTAATACGGATCAAACGGCTAACCGTACAACCGACTGCTTCCCATAACTGACGCACTTCTCTGTATTTACCTTGCGAGAGCGTAACATTAAACCATTGATTAGCTCCAGTGCTTGAATTTCTGGGAACAACGTCTTTGAAGCGGGACATTTCACCATCTTGGAGCTCTACCCCCTTTTTTAAACTCAGCAAAGTCTGTGATGTCACTTGCCCCAATACTCTTACGGCATATTGACGCTCAACCTGAAAGCTAGGATGCATCAATTGATGCGCTAATTCACCATTGTTAGTAAAGAGTAATAAACCGGAGGTATTCACATCTAAACGCCCAACCATTACCCATCTTCCTTGATCAAGGGGGGGTAAGCTATCAAATACGCTGCTTTTACCTTCTTCTGAAACGGTGGAGCATATTTCGCCTTCGGGCTTATTGTAAATTAAAAATCGTGGCTGTTGTGGTGATACATGTTCAAGATCGATTAATTTACCGTCAACATGTACCCTATCGTGAATAGTCACTTCCTGCCCAATCTGCGCACATTTTCCATTCACTTGAATTTTGCCGGCACGGATCCAACTTTCAATGGTTCGTCTCGATCCTACTCCTGCGTTAGCCAATAATTTATGCAACCGTGTCATCGGAAAACTCCTCATGCAATTCATTCATTTCATCGTCATAGTCTTCATCTTCATCCTCTTGTTCACTTTCGCACGAGATTTCCGATGGTACTGGCGGTCCTTCTTGTGCCTGCGCCGCACCTTCATTGCTGTCTTCATCTTCTTCATTTTTTGTTTCAAGAGGAGCAGGATCTTGCTCCAAAGAAACATCCAATTCTAGCTGTGGATCCGCTAATTGAGGATCGCCCGTAGGGGGTGATGACATTTCAAATTCTTGCAATTCTGCCAAAGGAGGCAAATCCTCTAAGCTTTTTAAACCAAAATAATCCAAAAATGATTTGGTTGTCGCAAATAATGCTGGCTTTCCAGGAACTTCTTTATGCCCCACTACCCTTATCCAATTTAGCTCATCCAAGGTTTTGATAATATTTGTGCTAACGACTACCCCTCGAATATCTTCAATTTCGCCTCGAGTAATCGGCTGGCGATACGCAATTAAGGCGAGTGTTTCTAACAGTGCACGAGAAAATCGCGCCGGTTTTTCTTCTAAACTTTGGGCAATATAGGGCGTAACCTCATCTGCCACCTGAAAACGATATCCAGACGCTACCTCAACCAGTTTAATGCCTCTTTCTTCGTAGTGAGCTCGCAGTTGAACAAGCGCTTTACGCACCGCATCTGCTTTAGGTCTTTCCTCTTCAGGAAAATATTTGATAATTGCATCGACGGACAGCGGCAAGCTAGCTGCAAACAATACCCCTTCTACAATTCTGACCAGTCCATTCAGATTACTTATCTCTTTTGGTTCTTTTGGCTCTGTTGGCTCTTGGGCTTCTTTGAGTTCTATTGGCTCTATTAGCTCTGTTGGCTCTTGGGCTTCTTTGAGCTCTATTGGCTCTTCTGCTTCTTGTGCTATAGGTTCTATAACCTTAACCTTAGTTAGCTTTGGCTTTATAGACTCTTTTGCCTTTTTCGTTTGTTTGGTCTCTTTAGTCTGTTTTTTCATGCGTAATCATCCTCAAACTCGCTAATGTGACGCATTTGTTCTTCATATTGGGCGTCAGGCAATCCTTCTGTTTCAGCATTAGATGATCTATTGGCAGAGGCAAACTGATCATTGCGTGGATTATCTTGATCTTCTATCGCTGAATTACACTGGGTAATATGTATAGGACCAAAAAGCTCTGTCTGGACGATATCAATTAATCCTAGCTTTAAGAGCTCTAATACTGCAATAAAGCTGACGACCACGCCCAAACGACCTTCAGTCAAATCAAAGCACTCATGAAATTCCACAAAGCGACGTGTATTAACAAGATCTAATACGTGGCTCATTCTTTCACGTACAGAAAGCAGCTCTTTATGTACTTTGTGGGTAGCAATAAGCTCAGATCGCTTTAGGATATCTAAAAAAGCACTCAATAATTCAGATAACTCAACATCCGGAGGTGCTAGCGTTTGCTCGATGGGAGCTACAAACACACTCTTAGTGATAATATCTCTATCAAGCCGTGGCATTTGCTCTAGCCTTTCTGCGGCTTGTTTAATTCTTTCATATTCTTGCAAGCGACGCACAAGTTCTGCTCGAGGATCTTCTTCTTCTGAAGCCTCTTCCGAGCGCGGTAATAGCATTCTTGATTTGATTTCAGCAAGCATTGCTGCCATCACCAAATAATCTGCAGCCAACTCTAAGCGCAAATCTTTCATCAATTCAATATATTCAATGTATTGATGGGTGATTTCAGCAATCGGTATATTTAAGATATCAAGATTGTGTTTACGAATAAGATACAATAAAAGATCTAATGGACCTTCAAATGCTTCCAGAAATACTTCCATCGCATCTGGTGGAATATAAAGATCTTCAGGCAGTTTAGTCAGTGCTACCCCATTTATCACTGCAAAAGGAGACATGTCTTCTTCAGAAGATTGTGTTTCGCTTCCCTCTTCCCCTTTTTGCAAAGCTGCATCAGCATGGGATGCTAAAACATTTTCTTGATCACTTTTTTGCCCTTCTTGTGAAGCAAACTGTGTACTCTCTTCTTCAGTGATTTGTTCGGCACTCGGATCTTGCGCAACTAACATATTCTCACTCTCTGTTTGCGCTTCCTCTAAGGTAACTTTATCGCTCACGGTGAACTAACCCCATGACTTCCCGAACCTCTTCTAACGTTTCTTCGGCAAGATCTCTGGCGGCCTCGCAACCCTCACGCACAATTTCTTTTACTAAAGGCATGTTATTTTTATATTCCATGGCGCGTTCTTGAATCGGTCGCAAATGTTCAACAATGGCATCACTCACTGCTTTTTTACATTCTAAACAACCAATACCTGCCGTAGTACAACCTTGCATTACCCAATTTTTAGTTTCTTCAGAAGAATACACTTTGTGTAATGACCACACTGGACATTTTTCTGGATCGCCTGGATCAGTACGGCGAACCCGTGCGGGATCAGTTGGCATCACTCGTATTTTTTTCTCTATATTTTCTGGCGCTTCTCTAATGGCGATGGTATTTCCATAAGATTTAGACATCTTCTGACCATCTAAACCAGGCAACTTTGGATGCTGTGATAATAAGGGATAAGGTTCCGGCAAAATGATTTTACCTGTTCCCTCTAAGTATCCATAAAGTCGCTCTCTGTCTCCCAGGGAAACATTCCCTTGAGATGACACTAATGCTTTCCCTCTTTCTAATGCTTCCACATTACCCGTTTCACGGTATTGCTTAGCGCATTCAAGATAAATAGCGGCATTTTTCTTTCCCATTTTTGCTGCAGCTGCAAGAGATTTTTCTTCAAATCCCTTTTCTTTTCCATATAAATGATTAAAACGCCTTGCCACTTCACGCGTTAATTCAAGATGGGAAACTTGATCTTCACCTACAGGAACAAATCCAGCTTTATAGGCTAAAATATCTGCACTTTGTAATAAGGGATAACCTAAGAAACCATAGGTCGCCAGATCTTTCTCTCTTAATTTTTCTTGTTGATCTTTGTAAGTGGGAACGCGCTCAAGCCAGCCTAATGGCGTTAACATAGACAGCAATAAGTGCAATTCTGCATGCTCTGGAACGCGTGACTGAATAAATAATTTACAAGAACCCGGGTTAATTCCACATGCTAACCAATCAATAAAGGTTTCCCATACATTTTCTTCAATATCGATAGGGTCCTCATAATGAGTGGTCAATGCATGCCAATCTGCAACGAAGAAGAAGCATTCATATTGGTACTGAAGCTGGATCCAATTTTTAAGCACACCGTGATAATGCCCCAAATGCAATGGGCCTGTCGGACGCATCCCAGAGACTACACGCTGATTTTCACTTCCAGAGCCAGTTACACTCACTTTTCTACCTTACTTTTTAAATAAAACCACTTTGCTCGGATTGTATGCCATAGAGCAACCATGTGCTAGGAGACATTTCTCACAAAAAAATTAGTTATAAAATTGGCTTGTAATTATTTGTTTTGACTAAATCTTACAGAAAAGGTAGTATGCCAACTTTTCGGTATTTTATCTATTAGGGATTGAGATTTTAGTGACAACGATGTTTGTGGTACCGCCGCCCAATTCTTCTGCCCCACCACCAGATACAAATGAGGCATTTGTCGCAGTGTTAACACTGGTAGTGATTTGTTTTTTGGTTTACGCACTCGGAAGGGTAAAACTCCCTAGCTTCAAGAAGTTTTTTACCTATATCCACTTCTTGCTACGCAAAAAAGAAAGTGCAGCGCCTCAACAGGCTGAAGAAGACCTGGTTTAAGACGTAAATACACTGCTTATTCTTGCTATGATTTAATCTGCCCCTTCAAATGGAGCCGGATCCCCTATCCCTTTACGGATCACTTTAGGTGTACTTTCCACCAAATCTACAACAGTGCTAGGCATTCCTTGGTAGCTTCCCCCATCAATAATAAGATCTACCTCTCCCTTCGTTTTTTGAGCTATTTCACCAGGATAGTGAATTGGATCTGACTCACCTTTAAGCCATAAAGTACTACTTAAAATAGGACTTCCAATCGCTTGAGCCAATGCCAGTGCAATAGGATGTTGTGGAATACGGATCCCAACGACTTTACGCTTTATTCCTTGAACCAATCGAGGCACTTTCTTTGTGGCAGGCAAAATAAAAGTATAAGGACCAGGGGTATAGCGTTTTAAAATAGCAAAAACTTCATTGCTTATCTGACAATATTGGGCAGCTTCTGAAATAGAGTGGCAAAGTAAGGTAAGAGGATGCCTCTCGTCTAACCCTCTCAAACGGCGCAGCTTTTCTAAAGCATCCCGACTGGTGAGGGCACACCCAAATGCATACCCAGAATCAGTAAGATAAGCCACTAATTCTCCAGATTGGATAGCCTCCGCTGCTTGTTTAATCAGGCGGGGCTGCGGGTTATCACAATGCATGGTAAAATATCTGGTCATATAGTGCTCAAACTTTTCATGGATGCTCTTCTTTAGCCTAGGCTTAAAAGGGGAACTTCGACAACAGAGGAATGCATGAGATTATTTTACGACCTGTTGCCTATCATTGTTTTTTTTATCGCTTACAAGTTTTATAACATTTATGTTGCAACAGCGACAGCAATGGTTGCAGCTATTGTCCAAATTGGCACCAGCTTATTCCGTGGTCAACGCCCAGATATGATGCAACTGGTTACATTAGCGATGGTCGTCATTCTTGGTGGCGCCACATTATTGTTTCGAAATGAACTATTTATCAAATGGAAACCAACTGTTGTTTATTGGGTATTGGGGTGTATCTTCTTAGGAAGCCAACTGCTCAGTGAAAAAACACTTGTACAAAAAATGTTAGATAAATCCTTATCACTTCCTCCTAAAGCATGGACAAAATTAAATATCAGCTGGTTCAGCTTTTTCTTTTTTATGGGCGTGCTAAACCTGGTTATCGTCTACTCTTTTGATACGGATACCTGGGTGAATTTTAAATTATTCGGCACACTTGGCCTGACTGTTATATTTGTCGTTGTTCAAGGTGTTTTGGTCTCACGCTATCTCCCAGAAGGTAACCAAGAGAAGAATACCCCTTGAAAAATCTAAGTCCTCTTGCACGTAAAGATTTAATCATTAATCGTTTAGCGGTACTTTCACCGGTGACACTGGAGGTCATTGATGAAAGCGCCGCGCATGTAGGGCATCCTGGCGCACAAGGAGGGGCAAGTCATTTTGCAGTAATTATTGTTTCTTCTCAATTTACAGGGTTATCTTTAATTAAGCGACATCAAATGATTTATCATTTATTAAAAGATTTAATACCGCACGAAATCCACGCCTTAAAAATTAATGCTCGCACACCTGAAGAAACTTAACGTAGAAATAACCTATATCACTTTTTAAGTAAGCTGCCATCATTCAATATCATGATTTATCAAAATTGGAGAAGCATCAATCTTTTTTGCATTCATCATACTTGCTATTCTTTGTAGACTTGAAAGTAGTAATGATTGCTCCCAATCTTCGAGCTTTATAAATTCTTCAATAAAATTTTCTTGCAATAACGCCGGCGCTCGACTGATTAACTCTTTTGCTTGCTCACTTGCTTGAACATAAATTTTTCTTTTGTCTTCAACATCCCGAACCCTAACGACATATTCCTTTTTAGCCAATCTATCTAAAATAGAGGTAACTGTTGCATGGCTTAAACTTGCATTTTTGGCCAATAAACTAATTGGCATTCGCTCTGCTTTAATAATTTCTTTTAAAATAATCATTTGGGGTCCTGTTAACCCAAAAGATTGCATTAATTTTTTGGAATGCAAATCAATCGCTCGCATTATCTTTCGCAGCTCTACTAATACATCATGACAAATATTTTGTGTTTGCATAAAACTTTCTCTACGAAATAATATTAGAAACAAAATTCTTTGTGGTGTAAATTAATCCAGAACATAATATCATGTTTTATAAGGACTTTTTTGACAATACGAAAAAAATTACTTAGAATACGAAGTATCCTACATGGAAAAAATCATTCTTATACAAATTAATTATGATTTTGTGGCAGCTAATTTTGCACCGCTTCGTATTTTATAGTGTTTACTGTCTTATCTCATCTCATGCAAAATTAGTCAGCTAAAAAGCAAACGGAGGTATTCATGCTTGCACTAGAAAAAGCCCATCTTAAACAAGGGATTTGCCTAGATTTATCAAGGGAAGAATTTTTAGATTACTCATCTATTGCTTCACTAATAAAAAATACAAGTTTTCTCGAAACTTTACTGCTTCCAAAGATTAAAAATGAAAAAGTCGAAGAAATTCTAAGTATTTTAAATGAAGCAACTATTGAGAATACAACATTAACTAATATTCGATTCAATTCATTCCCACTAGAACATCTCTCAAACGAAGCTGCTTTAATTTATAAAAAAATCCAATCTCGTCTTGCAAGGAATAAGAAACGTGTTTTTGCGATCCATGGAGGGGGGTATATAGGATTGGGGCTGATGGCGGATATTATCTCTCAAAGTCCTTTTGAATATAACATTGTTGCGACATCAAGTGATAAATTTATCAATCTTCTCATCAACTGCAATCATCAGTTCAGGATCCAACATGATGCATCAAAGGAAAGTCAAACTACTTGCGTAAACAATGTCACAATGGTGTATTCAAGAAATCATAAAAATATCCATGATCTCTATATCCAATCAAATATTATGGCCATTTGCTTAACAGAAGAAGGATTATTGCAATCTGCGAATATAATAGCGCAAGGACTTATCGCTCGATATGAAACAGATCAAGCAGGATTAAAAATTTTTATTCTAATGAATAAACCTGATTGTGCAGATTTTACTAGACACGTTGTTTATACCGCAATGCTAGAGCAAACAAATAATCCTGAGTATTGTGAGAAAGTTTTAAAATCTATTCACTTTCTTCCGTCGATGGTAGACAGAATTGTTAATAAAATAGATACTGAAATATTGCTACAACAATTAAAATCCCAATTAAGAAAAAACTATCTTCACTCAAATCATGCCAAACCATTGCAACTATTCGATGTTAAAAAATCTATTAACCAACAAGTTAATGAAATTTTTTCATCACCTAAAAAATTATTAAAAGCAGTGAAACAATTTGGCTTGCAAATTAATCTATTTAATGCTGAGCTAAGTTTTGTTCTATATGTGCCAGATGGTGTACCAGAAGTATCAAGATTTCCTGCCATAAAAGCAGTAAAAAATTTAGATCAGTATATTTTTCTCAAAAATAAATTCATTAATGGTCCTCATGCTATCTTGGCATGGCTTGGGGGGTTAATGGGTTATCAAACTGTTGCCGCAGCTAGCCGTGACCCGATGATTCTTCATTTTATCCAAGGCATGATGAAGCATGAGATAGCTCCAATTTTACGCGCAGAATATCCCGAAATAAAAAACAGCCAATTAGAATTTCTAAAATCAACCTTTTTCAAGCATTGCAGAAATATTAAAGATGATCCCATCATACGTGTTGGCCGAGATCCTCTACGTAAATTGATTCGTGGAGGATGTATTATGGGTATCATAGAACTTTATCAAAAACACAAAATGACAATGCCATTACTTGGATTGAAGCGCGGTATCGCATCAGGTATTTTATATGCTGTTAAAGCAATTGATCCCTCCAATTCTGAAGGCAAAATACTAAAAGAAATTTTTGATAAATCTCAAGATTATACAGATCTGTTGTGTTATCACGGGGCTTATGGAAATGGAAATTATCCAGGCATGGATAAGAAACAAGATCATCTTTTAATCCAAGGTATTTTGCACCAAATTAAACTTCTGGATAAGTTAACGAATGAAAATTACCAATCCCCCTTACGAAACCGATCCTCAGGAAATTGAGATTTTTTTTCAAAGAATTAATTTTTATGGGAACAATTTTTTAGCATTTTGTAATTTGCAAATCACCTCTTATGCTGCCATTTGTGGGAACACTGCTGCAGTGAAGCATCTCGTTATCGACAAAAATTGTAATATCAATATGACAAATTCTAGTGATTGTAATTTATTAACATGGGCCTCCCTCTGTCCGGGAAAATTCGACTATATAAACCTAATAGATTTTATACAAGAAAATAAAATTTATTGTTTATTCGGCGATGGAACAAACGAAGGACATATTGACACCTTGCTGCAAAAGAATTTAGATTTAGATCAGGTTGAACAATTGACAATCACTCACGATGGATTAACTGCTTTTTTCTATTTATTGCTTTCACCTAATATAATATCAATTCAAATTAGAGAAGTTTTAGCAAGAAAAAAAATTCAAGAGATTATTCAAGACACTTCGAATATAAATAATGATTATTACATAAGAAGAATGGCGCGCTACTATTACATTGCAGGGTATCATTTAAAACGAAACCAATTAGAAAAATTAACCATGGAAGCATATAATAAAGCAATTAGTAAATATGAAATGCTTGAAAAAAAACTCTCGTCTGACATGAGAGAACTTGCCTATATTTACAATAGTTTAGGAAGAATTTATTGCAATAGTGCTCAGTGGGAACAAGCTTTAGAATGTTACCAAAAGGCAGTAATTCTCCATACCAAAATAAAGGAAAAATTATTAATAGATCATCAAGATCTAGCTAATTACCGCAGCAATCTATCTGGTTATCCTCATGATGCGACTGATGAAAATTATTTTACTCGTTTTGCTCTTTTAATCTAATAAATTTAAGAAGGCATCTTTATCCAAATGTTACAAGAAAATAATCTTGAAAAACTAGGTATTATAGTTGAGTCTGGTACTGGTCATTTACGATATGCCTCTCACTTTACGCCATTAAAGTTAAGTTGTAGCTTAATTTTTGTCCGTCATGGCGAGACGTATGGAAATTGTGGGCAAAGTTTAAATAATGCAACTATTAATAAAAAAATGGTTACAATAGGCGTTAAAAATCATGAGCATCGAATTTATCAAGGTAATGTTGACGAAGAAATCAATCAACTCACTACGTTTGGCCAGCAGCAAGCCGAAGAAGTAGCTTTAAAAATTGAAAAGAATTTTTTTCATCAAGGGTGGGAACCGGATGCTATTCTTCATAGTCCTTTATCAAGGGCCAAGGAAACCGGGATCCCACTTATTCAGCGTAATAATTTATGGGATCGCTTTCATGTCAATAATAAAATAAGAGAGATGTCTTTTGGAGCATGGGATAACCGACGCATCTGCGATATACCTGCTGATGATAGCTGCCATTTATTTTATAAAGATCAAAATTCACTAGTAAAAAAGTCTGGAGTGAATGGAAATAATGTCTATCAAGAGGGAGAAAACTTCTGTGAAGTCATCGTCCGTGCAAACCAAGCTCTCCAAGAAATAAATCATCTCTATACAAGAAAAAGAGTTATCTTATTTTCTCATTCAATGTTTGGCGCTGCTTGCTTAATTCTATTGGGAAAAGCTCAAAAGATTGAATGTGATGATTACTTAGCATTTGATGGTAAGAGAAATGATGGGACACACTATGCGATGCCCCACGCTGAACCATTTATCTTGACATGATAACTTTTTATTGCATAAACCAGCCATGACTAACTAGAAGCGACTGTCCGGTCAGTGCATTAGAATCAAATGATGCAAACAATAATGCAATTTCAGCCACATCTTCAGCTGTTGTAAATTCGCCATCAATAGTGTCTTTGAGCATTATCTTTTTCACTACATCATCTTCGCTTATCCCTAAATCTTTTGCTTGTTCTGGAATTTGTTTATCAACAAGCGGCGTGCGAACAAATCCTGGACAAATCACATTCGCGCGAACATTGTGTTTGATACCTTCTTTTGCCACCACCTTACATAATCCTATAAGACCATGTTTTGCAGTCACATAAGGCGCCTTTAATAAAGAAGCCTCTTTAGAATGTACTGAGCCCATATAAATGATACTGCCACTATTTTGCTTATACATATATTTCAAGCAGGCACGCGTAGTCAAAAAGGCTCCATCAAGATGAATAGCCAACATCCTTTTCCAATCAGCCAAGGGTAAGCTTTCCACAGGAGAAATCACTTGGATCCCTGCGTTACTAACGAGGACATCCACCTTATCATAGGCAGCAACCACTTTTTCAACGCCTTTATTCACTTGATCTTCATTAGTGACATCCATCACGACACTCATCGCTTCATGTCCCTCTTCACGAAGCGATTTTGCGGCAAGCTCTGCATGATCACTATCCAGGTCTGCAATCACGACTTTTGCTCCTTCAGCAGCATATTTTTTGGCAATAGCGTTCCCAATCCCACTGGCAGCCCCTGTAATAATGGCTACTTTATTTTGTAAACGCATATTTACTCCTTATTTATTTAGTGGCTGTAAATGCCAAGAGATATTGAAAACTCATCGGTTTACAGAGATAAAAGCTTAAGCAAATCTACAAAATCCTGTCAAAAATACCTTTCATCCAGTTCATTTACAGCTATCTCTTAACTTGTGTGCCCTTTGTCCTTAGGGCTCCTCCATTTGGTCACTCATTCTGCTTCTTATTCCTGCCTTAGGAATCGTGCAATTCCTTTAAAAGGCTTTACTTATAAAAACTGAACAAAAGTATGACTCTGCAAGTCTCATCATATAGCTATAAAACCAGATATAAAGAGCAATCCATGATTGGAATGACCCGTGAACAAATCGAACTATTAAACACCCTTTTGGACACTAAAAACAAAAAAAGCTTTATCATCCCCACAGAGCTCGCAAATGAAGTCCTATCAAAGCAAAATGTTAATTTAACTGATAACACTGGGAATACCCTTTTACACCACGCTCTATTACACGCAAATCTAGAACTCGTTAAAGGCTTAATTGCATTAAATGCCGAATTCACATCTTCTTTGCTATATGGCAGGCCTTTAGAAATGGCCCTAGCTTTTAAGTCTGACATAGAAATTATCAAAGCTTTACTTCAAAAAAAAGATATAAATTTTGATAAAGAAGTCGATGGACTAGGTAAAAATCTTATTAGTCAAGCAATAGAGAATAAAGCCTCCATAGACATCATCAAAACCTTTATTGAAGCAGGAATTGATATTAATCAGCAAGATTACATGTCAAAGACGCCGCTTATGTATGCGATTAACAGTGGTAATCCTGAGCTTGTAGAGATGCTCCTTTCAAATTCAACGCTTGATATCAACCAAGATAATTTCATGTATGGCACCCCCTTAATATATGCGCTAGATAGCGATGCAGATCCAAAAATAATAGAAATACTCTTATCTAGAGAAGAAATAGATGTAGATAGAAAAAAGGGACGAAAAACTGCTCTGGACATAGCAAAAGAAAAAGATATAGATCAAAACATCGTAGCTATTCTTGAAAAAAAATCAATCACACAAAATTCGACACAAGATATCCAACCCTCCCTTGTGGTGAAAAAAATTAACCCTTTGGATGAGGAAATTGATTTAGAAAAATTGCGAACATCTTACGCTCCTCCTATACGCATCAAAAAAATTGAACCTCAATTTGAGGAATATACTCATATTCCTTCAGAGGAAGAGACTCAAGAAACACCACTCTCATTAAAATTATTTTCTCATATTAATAATGATGCACATCTTATTGGCACTAGAACCTTAGAAGGAGAAGAGTTTAAAAATACGATTACATTTCTCAGTCATTTTATTTCTGAAATAAAGCAGGGAAAAACTAGCTTCCCCCCACAATTACTACAACTTTCTCAAATTGAACGTTTAGAAGAAAAATTAAATGAAATGCTTGTTATAGTTGAAGGCATCAATACTCTAACAGAAGACATTATGTTTGTCCCAGAAGAAGAACGCAAAGAAAAATATCTTGACTTTGCACATGGGATCGCACAAAAAATTCAAGATATGCCAGAAGGTGTAAATGAGAAGAGTATTTTCTTTCCTGGGGGATGGTCCGGAGAGCCTTCTGGTCATGCCATGGTCTATGAATTTCGAAAAGACAAAGATGGCAATATTGTATTCTTGATTTACAATTCAGGTGCCGGCTTAGATAATCACATTAAAATTCCAAGCGCAGACAAAGATAGATACATCCCTGTCGCTGCGTTTCAGATCCCAAAAAACTCAGTTACGTTGGAAAATCTCAAATTCTTCATTACCGAAATAACGAAACCTAGAGTTGAAAGTAGAATAAGAAATTACGATATTACAAGAAATAGAGTGTATAATGCTGATAGATTATATCATGAAGCTATTGCGAGTATTGCTTATCTTGATGGTAAAGCGATTGATCCGCGCGAAGTAGATCTTAGCTTCAAAGAAATCATAACGATGGGGCAACGTTCTGGTACCTGCACTGAAAAGGTACTGCATGAATTAATCAAAGGCGCTATGCCCAATCCTCTTACTGCAAGGACCTTCATTTTTTGTTTAAAAAAATATTCAATCGAAAAATTTTCCCAGCAAACTTATACTTTGAACAACAAAGATGTTGAACAAATTAAATTAGCTATTGAAAATTTAGCAAGAATTATTGAGAAAGATCCTACTTTATTACCTGAAGAAGTAATTGAAGAAACTTATAGCCTCATTAGAAGGATTATTACTTCCTTGCCATCTACGCAGCCAGAAATCACTCCGATAGTATTAGATCTCACATTAGCAGAAAAAGCTAAAACGGTACAAACGTTTACTAACGCAAGTGAGACTAACTTCCTTAAACCAACGCCATTGAAATATACTCCCCCTCAAGAAAAATTGCCAGAAGCTGTAAATGTTGAATCTTATTCGCAAGAGCATATTCAGCACTTTATCCAAGCTATCCAAGGCTTTAAACAATCACAGCATCATGAAGCGCTTGTTGACAGTATTGATAATTTTTTATTTGGATTATCATTAAATATAAATGATTATGCAAAAATGCAACCTAAAGATGCGACAAAATTTATACAAAACATCTCGGCGCTATTAATATTATATGGTGAAAGTTGCCAGCATATCGATCCTCAACAATCAGTTGGGCCTAAACGAGTTATTACTTTATTGAATGCACAAACTGCCATCAGACTATGTGCAACACAAGCAATCAAAAGCCCTAAAGGTTCAATCATCCCCTTTTGGAGTTTTTATCATAAGTCAATGCTGGGAGATCTAAATAACAATTCATTTTTGGAGACCAAAGATCAAAAATTTGATCAAAAACTTATCCAAATAAATGCAGCTGAGGAATCAATCAAGATCGCTTTTGATCATTTGAAGGTCTATAGCAGGTTAATTAAGGAACACCCACATGAAAATAGCTTAAAAAAATTCTTAACAGAAATATTCGATAAAGAAGCCCCAAAGCGTTTTACTACAGAAGAAATCGCTGTATTAAAAGAAAAGGACTTATGTAATGAAGTTGCTCTCATTGAATTCTTAAATGAACAAACAACTCCTGAAGAATTTTATGATATTTTAGAAATGATAACCTTAAAAAGAAATGCAGAAAATTTTAGCAAACAAATCGATAACTTCTTAAAAGAGTTTGACTATTCTATATTAAAGTCTATTGAAACAAATCCTACAGAATCCAGCATCAATATTTATGCAAGCCATAAAACTGTATCTTATGGCAATCAGTCAAGTTCTAAAAAACTTAACGCTAAATTGATGGAATGGGGACATTCCATTGAAAATAAAAATGTCACCGCTGCATTGGAAGCAGATTTCGGTGATGCAGAATATATTTTTAAACCATTGGGAAAGGAATATTCATTTCAAATTCATGATTATGAAAAAGAAAGGAATATATTGTTTCATCCAAATTTTATTTATTCCCAACCCAATGGCCCCCAAGAAGATACCAGTCAAAAACTCTCAGCAAAACAAAGCTTCATTAATAAAGCGATGTGGAATTTACGCTCTTCCCCAAGTTTGCAAATTATGGCAACCATTGATTTTTTTAGTGAAAATATCGAATTACTCAGTCAAAAAGAGTATCAGCTTTATTTTGAGAAAAATATATTTCAACCTGGATTATTGTTGAAATCCTTAGAAACAAACCCTAAAATATTCGATAAAATAAATGAATTCATTGAACAGGGAATTACCTATTATACAAAAGAAGGAGAAATTTCAGAAACTGCTATTTTCTTTTACCAACTAAAATATGCATTTCATCAATATTTCTTTAATAGCCAGCTCTCACCTTATGATAATCTCTCAACAACTCATTTGTCTGAATTGAAAAACAATATAGAGAAAATTGCTTACCAAAATTTAACTATAGCATCTCAAACCACACTTTCATTCACTTATATTAAAACATGTTTACAACTTCTTAAGCAACAGCACTCCCCTAACGAGGAAACACTTTTTAATGTCTTTCAGCATTATTTAAACTATAAAACTACACTACGAGAGTTACCAGCTTTGACAGCTGAAGCCATCAATCAAGATGCCGAACTTAGAAAAGAGATAGTTGAATTATTTAAAAAAAATCAAGAAAAGATCCCTTCATTCATTACTCGTTGGCAAAAAAGCCAAGGGACAAATGAACTACCTGTATCAGCTATATGGGAAAATAATTTTCCTTTTTATACTGTAAAAGATGAAAAAGACAACACTATTGTTAACTTTGATTTAAATACTGGGGAGATCAGAATTAAAGGAGAACTTATCAGCAAAATTCCATTTACACTAGCAGCAACTCCTTTATACCAGGATTTTTATGGCAAAACTGCACTAGCCTCTACCGTCACTCCAATTGTGCATTCAGAAAGTGGTACCGTAGCCAAGCAATTTAAAATAATAAATGATGACAATAAAGGTTATTTTATAGAAACCCCTCATTTATCCAAACCATTTGCTTATCATTGCTCAAAAGCAGTCAATGGAAAAGAAATTATATTCGAATTGCAAACTTTAGTGGATAAGAAGAATCCGAAGGATCCTTCTACCAGTAACCTGGGCGCTCAAGAACAAGCATTTGCATTACCTAAATCCTTTTTTGATGCCTCTACACGCTATTGGCAAGGAAAAACGGGAGAAAGTCTAATTGAAAGATCAGAAAAAAAATATTTTATTACAACAGAAAATAATATTAAGGAGCTCGATGAAAATCTTAATGAGACAGGGTATGCCCTCCTTAATCTACAAGGGGCACAAGATAAATTAGATAATACTACAATTGAAGAACTATATAGCCTATTCTCTCAGTTTGAAGATCCATCGATGATTGAAATTTTAATTAAGGAAAATGATTCTATTCAAGGCCCTGAGGTAAAAATTTATTTTCCACGGTATAATCTAGAGCTTCATGGTGTTAATCAAGAAAAGCAATGGGAATTCACGCTTAGTCATGATCCACAACTTATATTAAAGCCCAACCAAAATAATCCTTTACCTCATCTTAAAGCACCCCTTATTTTTGAACATAAGATAAATAAAGAAGAAATCGCTCTTATTCCTTTTCAAGAATTTTATGTCAAAAAAGATGACCAAACTTTCAAAAGCATAGACAGCATGTATCATACAGCCTATTTTAATTTTTCTTTTGATAATCATCAGAAAATAAAAGAAGATACCATCAATAAAAAGGATGATAAACAAGAAGATATTCAAGAATTATCTCTTAATAAACCATGGAATTATGTTGCTAGCGAATCTTATTTTACCATAGCGATTGATAAAAACCTGAATCAATTTAAAGCACAAGATACTCATGAAGCGCTATACTTATCCTACCTTTGTCTTTGTCAATATGATCCAGATACCGCATTGCAATATATTAATCAGATTATCAATAAAGGTGGTTTAAAAGGGACACAAAAAGAAATTGAAATAATTGAAAAAATTATTCATGGTGTTCCACGTTCTCCCGATGAAGCAAAAATTAGCAACCCAAAATACATTGCTGTTAGAGCGCATACATTATCATTAATAAGCCATCATTTAGCCAAAGGAAATAAATTTAATCTTGAAAAAAACGTTCAAGAAAAAACAAATTCAAAATCAGATTTATATCAAGAAAAACATAACAAAAATATCCAAAAATTCTTCACTAACCTAAATGGTGAAATTGAAAAAAACCTTTATCAATATCATCATATAAAAAGAAATATTCCCTCACGTATGCTATTAGCTAATGATCAAGAACTTGAGATGTTGAGCCTTATTCATTTTAAAAAGAAAGCAAAAGGCCCTCTTGGAACAAGATTTAGACAGTTGAGAGCAGAAAAGCTTGCTAAAGAGTTAGCTTATCTTAGGGAACAAAACAACACTAAACCATCATTAGTACAGCGACAATTACAGGTTGAAGAAAAACTCAAGAAAACTAAAAAAGTTACTCGATTTGCCTCTTCAATTGACAATGTGCTATTGCCCGTTATCACGCCTAGAACGTTTGAAAGCACTTCAGAAGAAATAACTTCCTCTTTCGAGGTCGTAAGTTTATTAGCAAAACCAACATTGCAAATGGTCTTACCAACACCGGGAATGACAGATCATGATTTCATAACTAATTTTATGCACTACTACCGCCTCGCTAGAATGAATGAAGATAGCTTAGAAAAACAACAGCTGAAGCATTTTTGCGAAAATGCCATTTTAGCTACCGCCCAATTAAGCTCTCAGAACGCTAGGTCTCTCATACCTCATTTTGCTGGGATATTATTAAAGGCACTTCATTCTCCAGAAGATTTCGCGACTTATTCTCTTCCTGAATATGATAATTATTCTCAAACGAGCTTGTTTGTAGAACAAATATTTTCATGCGCCAACAACATTAATCTTTCTTTACCTATGACTTCGTTGAAAAAATTAAAAATTCAACAAATTTATAAAACACCTGATTCATATCAATCCCTGCCTACAACGAATACAATAAGACCCACAACTTTTTCGCACAAAGACTTAGATACGCCAGAATTTGTTATTAAAGCAAATATGGTTGAATTTATCGCAGAATATAAAAACGAACGAATTCAACTTGAAGAAAAAATTCAAAGTTTAATTAAAGAAAAATATCCTGATAGCAAATCCTTTGAAACCGATTTTCCTGAGATTACTGCATTAGATCAAGAAATCGGCAGAATGCGTAATGAATTTAATATAAAAGTTCAACAGTTAACACTCAAATATCTTAACGCTGATAAAATAAGAGAAAAAATTGAAGAAGAAACAAAGCAATTTTCTTATTCTGCGCATGAAAGACTTGCTGAGCTTGAAAAAAATATTTTAGCCCTTGCCAATCTTGGCCCTAGCGATCCATATGATAAACTCATGTTTGATTTACAGCATTTTGGTCAATCCAGACAAAAATTGGATATACGAGATATCTATCGATTATATGTCTTATCAGATAAAAACGAATATCAGAAGGCAACAGGATTGAGTGATGAAAATATTTCTAAATTACATCAAGACATTTCAGATTTCATTTATTTATCCATTTTAACTAAAGGGTATGAAAGAAAGAAAAAAGCACTTGAGAAGTGTCGCAAATATGAAATCAATACCCCTGAATATGAAAGTGCGTTTGCTGAACTCGGCACATGCTTAACTGAAGAAAATCTAGCTGATTTCGCTTCTCAGCCAGAAATACAATTTTTCCAAAAGGAAGAAGGTTTTCTCGTTTTTCCACAATCTATCAAATATCTAGAAATACTACTACAAGCCGATCCTCAAACGCTTGAATTTAAAAATGAAATAATTCGTCTAGCAATGGGCGCAGGTAAAAGTAAGGTGCTAAGCCCACTTGCAGCTATAAAAAAGGCAAATGGGACAAATCTCGTTATTCACCAGGTCAAAAGCAGTCTATTTAATACTAACTATGCTGATCTGAATGCAACTTCGCTTAAATTATTTAATCAAGAAGCTATCCCTTTCCAATTTGATCGTAATTCGCCTTCGACTAGTGAAGATTTAAAACAAATTTATCATCAATTTCATCAAGTTATGGTGGGTAAAAAATATCTTGTCACTTCAGGAGAAAGCCTTCAATCTCTTGAATTAAAATATTTGGAGCTTTTGCTCTGTCCTCCGATACCGACTGAAGATGTAGAAAAATCTAAAAAGGCGCTTCAGGAATGGGAACGACAAATTAAATGGTTAGATAAAACGTTAATTATGATTAAGCAGCGTGGCGATAGAATTATTGATGAGATCCATGATGAGCTTGATCCTAAAAAGCTTTTGAACTATACCCTTGGATTACCTATTGATATTCCTAAAGAAGATATCAAACTTGAAGTAGAGCTTTTCTATTTCTTCCAACATATTCAGCTAGAAGATATTCTTAATATACCTAACACATCATTATTTGATATCTTACAAAACAATATACCAATCACTCCAGCTGAATTATGGCAACTTATACTTATAAAGCTAGCAGAGAATATTGTTACCCATCCCGATAGCCCGATTGCACAATCAGTAGCAAAATTGAACTTAAACGAAGAAGATAGCGCTCTTCTATCTGATTATTTATTAAATAAATCTGATGAAATTCTTGGCAAATTCTCTACCTTAAACCAACGTGAAAAAGACGAAATTGCTTTTTTGAAAAAGCAAATATCAGATATTTTGCCGTTTACATTGCAAAAGAAATTATTTGAGCATTATGGCCCTTCTAAAAAAACCACTTCTGTAGCTAGTAAAGTATTGCCGATCCCTTATAAATCAAATAATACACCTAATGAACGAGCTAGATTTGGTCATTTCATTGAATACATGAATTATACAATGATGATGGCGGCAAAAACCGATTTACCTGATGACTTGATGAGAGAAATTATTAACGATTTCCTCGAACAAGCTAAGACCGAAAGACTAGACTCTCCCTCGCTTACTTTTGATAAAACACTCGCCAGTATTCAATTTGAATCATTTTTCATCGATGGCAATATCACCCTAGAAATGCTTGCGCAGAAAAATGAAACATATTACCAACTCGCATTTACAGCATTACGCAAATCATCTGCATTCAAAAAATATTGCTTAAAAGAAGTTATTCTTCCTCAAATAAAAATAAATCCCACTGTGTTGTCTAGTGACTCGCAAAATGCAGCCGTAATGACAAGAACTAATCAAGGAATGGATGGCACGCCATGGAACTACCTCGCCCAGCATCAAGACTTTCATTTTGAACCACAAGAAAGTATTGGTACTGATGGCGAAACTGTCGATATTTTAAGAAAAAAGAACACACAAGTTCATTTTCTAGAGAGTGTGAATAATCCATTCAACCTTCTCCAAGAAATTATACCACGATTAGCTAATGCTGAGCATCTTCAAGCAATCATAGATGTAGGAGCATTGTTTAGAGGGATATCAAATGAAAATGTAGCACGAGAAATTGCAAATTATTTCACAAGCGTAAGTAATAATCATATTCAATATGTATTGTATTATGACAATGATGAGGAAATTCTATACGCTTTTGACATTAAAAATAAAGAAAAAATTAAACTTGATACGACTAATGAGGCAGAGATTAGCAAACGGCTAAAATGCCCCCCTGATCAAAGGTTTACTTACTACGATCAAGTACGCACAACAGGAACAGATATTGTGCAAGATGCTTATGCACATGCGCTAGTTACTGTTAATGAAAAAACACCAAAATATGCCTTTCTACAAGGTGTAAAGCGCATGCGCCAAGTGGCCAAAGATCAATCAATCACACTTGTAGGCCCAAATTATCTCAAATTATCGCTCCCTCCCAAAGATTCAGATCTCAATTCTGTATTAGAACTTGTTGAACTCAATCAAATTCAAGAATCACTACAAGTACATTTACGAAGCGCACCACAAAAATTTAAAAATGTTATCCGAGAAAATCTATTACAAAAAATTTACGAAACAAAGGATCCTTCAAAAAAATCTGAACTTCTAAGAAATTTTGAAAATTATTTTACTTATACCTACAAACCAGAACACTTTATTAATTTTGGCGACATTACTACCTTACAAGATACGACGCTATACTTACAGAACCTAGAAAGTGGCTTTTATTCCAATTGGCAGGAATTGATTAAAAAAACGGGGTTAACACTTTCTGAAAAGGATGAATTAACACTAAAGAATGCTCTTGAAAAAGTTAAAGTACAATGTATATTAGCTTGTCCAAAAACATCATTACAAAGTGCACAAAATCTATCAAGCGACTATTCATCTACAGCTACTTCTCATCTCGGATTCGAAATGGAATTTCAAACTGACTTACAAGCTGAACTTGAAAATGAACTCGAAAATGAAATGCAGCAAGAATTAGATTTAGAGCAGGTTCAATTATTTTTTGAAGAAAACGTCAATCCTAATTTATCCGAGGGGTTTTCTCTCAAAGAAGGACTCACCAATAAACCAGGCATCCTGCTATCATTAAATGAGGCTTTAACATCGGGCAATGTCATGCCTAATTTTTCTTTCTCTGAAAATATTCATATTACAGAGCAATTTGCAAAAACACATGATAAGCAAAAGCAATTTCTTAGTGGTTATACAAAACCGATTGAAGTTATTATGATGGTAACTTCTAAGACAAATCCAAAAGAACTTAATGCAGTGATAATGACCAAAAAGGAAGCTGCTAAAATTATTGATTCGATTAATACCTCTTCAGCGACATCTCACCTTCGCATTTGGATGGTAAGTCCGCGCGGTACACCATTAGGAGGAAATCCTCCAGAGAAAATGCCAGAGGACTACTCATCTTTTATGGAGCAAATTAGATATATAAATGGTGATTGTCAACTCCTTTCTCAACAGAAGGAGCCGCTAATATGGTTAAATGAGGACAGCGAAGAAAAAATGAGATATTTATCTCAACAAATTTTACCTGTTCATGCACATAAGGCTTCACACTTCAAGCATTTGTCGACTCGTGTCGACGTCATGAATAAAATATTTCATTATATTGTAGAATATCCTACGGATGATTTTAGCAAAATTAATTTCAACAAATTGTATCCTGAATTCAATTCGCTTAATAAGCATAAAAAACAAGTTATCTATTCTCTAGTTGAAGCTTACCAGAAACTTAATGGTGAATTTATTTTATCTTCATCATTAGCATTATTAGAAAATCAAAATAATTTTGAAAAATGGATAAAACAGTTCCCCGAAGAAATTCACCACTTAATCATTAACCGTAAAAATACTCTTAATACTCAAAAATCTATTCTTTCAATGCTCTCTCTAAAAATCCCATTAGAGGGATATAAAGCTGGCGCGTTTGACTTTGCAACCCCAGATGGTCAAACACCGCTTCAAAAAGCAATTTTAGCAGGAAATATGACTAATTTCGAATATATACTTCATCGTCAACCGCAATCTAACATTAGTTTTGAAAAAACCATTTTAGACTGTCTTCATGATCCCTCTGAAGAAAACATCCCATTTTTAATGAAAGTTGTAGAAAAAAGTTACGAAAAAGGGGTATTTTCACCCGTAGACTCCCCCTAAAAAGACACATTTCATAAATAGAGTTTTCCTGGCA
>MKTN01000011.1 GCA_001898235.1 Gammaproteobacteria bacterium 39-13 | reverse complement strand
AGTTTCAACTGTTTTTGTTGGAATTCTTAATATTCCTGAAGGACCCAATGAAGCAGAAACTCCAACCAATGAATTTATTGATTTATCTTTAGACCAACCCATATGTAAGGCTAATTTATCTGCTAGTTGATCGAATTTTTGTAATGACTCAATCTGTCCCACCTGTTCCGAATGACTGAAATGCTGCCCATCTGAAACAGATTTTCCACTAGCATTCATAGATTGGAGCGCTGAAGAGATCCCTGCGCCAATAGAATCCACATAAGACATGCCTGTTTGCTGATAGGCACTTTGCACTTCTTGAAGCAAATTATTTTTTCTCTGAGAAAAGCTTTGCCCTAAATGTAAATTTGTTAACAACTGAGACATGCTTTGCGATTGATCTAGCATTGCAGACCCATCACCAGAAACTCTCATTTGAGAGCCTGAATCCATTTCATAACTTGCATTTCTCGAACGATAATTAGGCGCTGAATCCCAATGATTTGCATTCATGTTAAAGGACGATGTATTTGCATATTGAACATTCTGTAATGCGTAATTTCCAGTAGTCATTTCCTCCCCTGCCTGGCTAGCGGCACTTTGGCTAATTGAGCTTAGATGGCCTGCTAAATGAACAAATGAACCTGTCCCCTTCACAATAGCAATGGCGATAAAAGGAACACTCAAGGAATAGAAACCTGCCAGTGCTGCCTGGTCTAAATTAGCCTGGATTATCGCTGGTGATGTAAAAAGGTTCCACCCAATACCTTGGGTGCCATCTGCTGAAATAAAGCTTGCTGTAGCATTACTAGCAGCAACCGTATTTGCCGTCATAAAAAAATTGATAATGGTATAAATTGTTGGCCAAGATTGTATCCATACGAGAGAAGTTAAATAGCTTAACAAAACTCCCTGACAACCAGGCATCATTGCCATCAAGATGATGAGCAAAAAGCTCCCATAAAATAACGCCTCGAACAGCCCCATCAAATACTGCACGCCAGAACCAGCCATTGTTCCTAATAGATGAAATGTATTTTGTTGCTGTGTTTTAGCGCGCGCAATAGCATATCCTTGAGCACCAGCTCCAACATCCATCATTTGAGAAGCTATTAAAGGAGATTCCCGAATGGCATTCATTATCATATGCTTTTTTAAAATTTCAGATGATTGACCTGACATACGAACAAGTAGCTCGTGGCTTGCCGGAAGATAGTCTTTGATAATTTTATTCATGTAGTTACTATCCAGCTGAGAGCCTTCATTGTCCTCCAAGCTTTGTTTAAAGTTGAAAAATCGCCACCCCAATATTTTTTGAGAATTTTGAGCTTCTATATTTAGATCTTTTTCTAACCTGACAGCTCCTTCTCTACAAGTTAATATTTCTCTTTCACGGTTTTTTCCATGATACTCAAACATTCTAACAACAGAGGTGTTATCTCTTATCAAACTCCAAATATCGGTACTATATAAGAGATCATCCATAGTATAAGTCGAACCTATACGAACATCATACATTACGCATTGAAATGCAAAATTTCTGAAGCTTTTTTCAAGATGGGGTGTGGTAATATGGATCTCGCTTGCAGCGAGAGCGAGTTTCGAGGACATTAAAGTGCCCGAGTTAGTATATCTTTGCACCTCATTCGGAATTTGTAACTGATCTTCAAATACTCTTGCTAAATTTGCTCCTAATTGACTTGTAATACTAGCAAATGTGGCCAGTCCTAGCGGAATATGATCGACAACCACCTGTCCACCAACAACTCTATCTGAAATAAGCACACTTTTAGTTGGTTGATACACAACACCAAAGATTAAAACCCAAGAAATTGTCCATTTAGCAATTTCTTTAGGATTTAAAACCGCAATATTTTGAATTAAGGTGAAAGCATATCCAGAAATCATCATGACAATAAAAGCGCCATTGATGATATTGCCTGTTCGAATCCTTGCAATGGCATTAAAAACATCAACCAGTATTGCGCCATTACCATGGGTAATGATTTCTAAACTATCCATTATTTACCTGACATTTTTTGCTTAATTTTGTCGTATACATCTTCGACAGCATTAATATCAAGCAATGTCATGCCCGAATGATTGTTTCCTCCACTCGAACTAGCTTGAGTGTAGAGGATAATATTTCCTAGATTGAAAAAGCGCTGCAGTGGTCCTTTAATACAGGTAATTTCTTTAATATTTGAATATTTTATTTCTTTTTTACTTGCTGAAATGAAATTAGTATTTTCAACAATACTATCCTCACCAATTTCATAAGAAATCGTACGATAAAACTGTCTGAAACAGAGATACCATAAAGCGTTAATCGAAAATAACATAAATGCCAAAAAAGAATATGCTTGCATTCTAGTTAAATCAAATAACTCTTTTGAAAAGATATATATAAATATAGGTATAATTGGCATAAAGCAAGTAAATAGCAGCGTTCTTGCGATTCTTAACTTCCCATTAAAAGTAGGTTTGATGTCCTTTTCCATCTTATTTTCTCCCTGAAGCGTAATCAATAGCTCTTAACATATCTGCATCAAACTCCCCTACTAATTGTTGTTCAAGGAATTGAATGCGTCTTATCATTTCGTGCGCTTGGGTAATCTTTTGTTGATTATTAGCACGAAAATATCGAATCATGCCTCTAGCATCTGCTATTCCAGCCTGAAAATCTTTGATAGTTTCAGTCTCAGCTTGGATTCGATGGCTACCCAATTTTACTACATCTAACAAATCTTCTAAATATTCCTCTAAAACATCTAAAGCAAGCATTTCAGCATAATCATTTAAGTTTATAACATCCTTAGCAAAAGAATAGGCACTTTGGACGTTAATTGCACGAAATAATGGAAATTTTGCACTACTGATTAATTCTTTTTCTTGTGCTGATAATGCTTCATCACGTCTTACTTTATCTTGAATGGATCTTAATGTCTCCTGGATGCGACCCACCCAAGATTGAGAATGGCTCATGTTAAAACTTGTTAAATTTGGATTTAAACATCCATAAGTTTCTATAGTATCGCAGTGATACAGTTTGGCTTCTAAAGAATGGTGCATCATCTGACCATCAGATAATTTAAAGCTTTCTCCATAAAGTAAGGTATTAAGTACAGCTTCATCCCCTGCTTTAGAAGGTAATAGCCGCCAAATATTTGCCTCTCCAGTATTATCTAAAATCAAACTGCCTGACAAAGACATAACCATTTCAGATAGCTCTTGTCCATGCTCTTTAATAAATCCAGATTTAGACAAAATCATCCATGCTAAATTTCCTTTATCTAGCAACATATCTTCAAATGCCGCTAATTTTTGTTCTCTCGCAGATAAACCTTGACCGCTATTCTTCTTTTCGCTCGCTTGTCGAATTTGTTCAAAGACCCGTTTTGATTCATCCCCTGCACCGCACTTTTGTTTCGCTGCTGCAAAATCATTAAATATTCCACCAGGTCCACTTGCCGTCGTGCAAACATGACGTTGAGCGGTTTCCGTTTTGGGCCAAATCCCTCCTACAATACCCGCAGCTGTCTCGCATGAATTAATGTTAAAGCGATTAATTTCATTAGCCATACGATGTAAGAGATCCACTTGCTTTTTACACATAGGGCATGCGCTTTCAAGCGCAATCATAACACCATAGGTTCCCATTGAGGTCCCAATGTTTCGGAAGGCTTTCTTCAGCTCATCCGAGCTGATATATGAAAATGAACCTGTAAAGAGATCAATTCCGCCACACCCCATTCGGATCCCAGGTGCTTGAGCCATAATGGGGGTATAACTCCGAGTAGGATTTCTTAAAGTGAGTGAACCTAAGGTATATCCCCCAGCAGCTTGACCTTTAAAAGCAGTTGCATTTGTTCCGTTAAATGTTACGCCACCTGACTTAATGAATTTATCCATATTGGATGCAATATCTTGAGCAAAAAGCGTAAAACTACAGACTAGGCTAAATGCAGCTAACAAGACCTGTCTTTTCATGTACTGTGGCTCCTCTCTAACTGAGAGGATTCATATTCAGCAATTTGTAATATTCTCTCCTCAATCTCTTGCTGACTAATTGCTCCTGTAGCAATGGGAAAATAGGCTCCAGTGCTAGGGTTAACTGCTATAACAGCAGGCACCATCGTAATATTGAAACGCTCACTTATGCCATTGTCTTTGATCATATTTGGGAGAGCTCGTATTTTTCCACCATCTAAGCTAATGCTATGTAAAACAAATCCGTAATGTTCTGCAAATAAAGTAATAATGGGTGCCATGGCATGACAATATGGACAACTGTCCTTAAAAAAGAACATCAGCCCATAATTCTTCTGGAGATTTTGAATTGATTTTTTAATGTTTTTCTTTTGCTCATCTACATACAGATGCCTTGCGTATTGTGCTGTCGGATGCGTAACGGAATAATCTAACTCAGGGCTTTCTCTAAGCACCGCTTGCCAAATAGATCCAAACTGCTCTGAATTATCCCACATGGTCTTTTCCCAATTCATCAAAGCTTTCACGCTTTCAGGGGTTCTTTCAAGCACTGCTTTGGCCCTTAATTCCTCTCCTTGCTTTCTATAACTTGACAGCTGCTCTGCATATGAGGCTGGAGGGTTGCTTTTAACATTGCTTTGAAAATTTTCTTTAGTTTCCCTTTCATACCAATGCCAACCTCGTTCATGATCCGATCGCCACCCTGCTTGACAAACTGAACATAGAAATAGCGTTAAACTGGTCATTCCCACGAGCAGCCATTTAATCATGGAGCTCTCCATTATCTTTATCGAGATAATATTCATTTAGGGGAGCTGAAGAAACCGCTTTGAAATCATTAATTTTGTGGTCAAGTACACTTAGTAATTCTTTTTCTTCTATTTTTTGTTGAGATACAGTCTTTTGGCTTATATTATTTTGAAAATGGGAACTTAGTTTACTGGCAGAAGCTTTTTTATTAAAATCTTGAATAATTTCAGAAAAATCTACACGACTCCAATCAACATTTTGTATTTCATCTGCATTCAATGCCCTACAGTTCGGTATTTCTGCATTCCCAAAGTCCAGTCCTAACTGCTGACGAGCCCCTACTTGTACGATTCGTCCAAGTTTTGAATGAAAACAACAGTAATGTCTCTTCTTATGATGCCAAATACCATTTTTTGTTTCTTCAATTAAATGACATAACCCGTTATGAACTTTGGGAGCAAGCTCTTCTTCTTTCTCAGTGCAACCAAATAATTTTTTTACAATACCACGTTGAGCACAGCATTGTGTGGGTAAAGTCTCACACTCTGATGGTTGGCCACCAAAGAAATTGCCTGTAATACCTTCTCGAGCAACCTGTTCTTTAACAAAAGCATCCGTAAGACTTAAACCAGATATTGCTTCGCCAAAGTCTTGGTTTTCTTCAAACTTTAATTGTGGAGCAGCCTGGCTTAACCCTTCTAAGTCAAATTTGGCTTCTTCTACAGTCAGCACAGTATTGATAGGACAACGATATTGTTGTTCGTATATTGCACACACATTATCATGAAACTTTTTACAGACTGAGCTAACCTGCTCACACCCTTTATTTTTTAAATGATGGCAATCTTGTAATGGCTTAGAACCTATACCACACTGATACGTGGTTTCTCTTTCCCAACAATCTTTATGAATTTTTAAAGCTGATTCGCCTTGACCAAAATTACGAAAATGAGAGTTGCCCAAGCAACGACTGCTTATTATTTGGCACCACTCTTTTTCGATAAAAGGTTGTATTTTTTCTGTACCTTTCCAGTACTCATTTTTATATTTAGGAGGAATATAAATAATCGCTTCCCAATGATGTTGCATTCCCCTAAATTGGTTGCACAATGCTTTATGTTTGTTATTACAATTTTGTTGGGCTAAACCGAATGTGAATTGATAACCATTTTCTTTGGAGGGCTCGCTGCTTATAGTTGTTTGTACAGATTCAGTGAGGCCATTCCAAAAGGAGTAAGGAATAGTTCTTCGAAACTCAACATGCCCACCTGAAGGTATCTGCCCTAAAGGATTAACTACTTTAGAATCTGGATGAAGTAAATTAGCGCCATTTCCTTGAGATGTAATCTCACCGGTAATCAGGTTAGCAGAAATATTAACCGAAAATTCATTTTTAGCTGCTGCATAAAGGGAAACAGACTGACTCTTTTCTATTGCTTTTTCAAAATCAATAATTAGCATTTCTTTTACTGTTTCAGTAAACTGATGAACACTTTCTTCACACTGATATTCTTCATAATCATTTCCTGAAATAAGTATTTGATCCGCAAAAGGCTGCTTTTGTAAATTTGATGCGTGTAGCAAAATTGGTTCATTGGGATTAATGATGTATTTGGGACCATTTAAGAAATTCAGTTGAATCATCTCTCCAAACTCTTGTGGAACAGTTGAATTATCTGTTTTGGGGTGTTCTTGATTTAAATAATTATTTATTGCATTTCCATTGTGCAATTTTTCTGCATTTGATACTAAGTTTTTCGTAGATGTTTCACCTAAAAATGAGTTATTAAGATCTTTCTGTTCCATTAAATTTAAGTATTCTTCACTTTGACCTAAGTTAGCCATGAAAACTTCATTTTGCACATCATTTTTAAGGTTTTGGATCCATTCATTCATTTCAGGCTCATTTGCATAGGTTGTGAACACAATGATCATCCCTAATAAAATACCAAATAATCTCATGCATTTAATCTTTCTAAGTATATTTGAGCATTTTTGTCCAATTCACCATCATTTTTGATTTTTTCCAATGCATATTTCAAGCCTATATCTCCATAAATGACATCAAAACGTGAGATTGGACAATTAGTTTCATTACATGGAACAAGATTCTGATCAGTTACAAGAACTGCGGGCACAGTTTTAATGGCATACCTTTCAAAAGCGGTAGGATCGACTATCATCCCTTCGACTCTATCTTTAAAGATTACGTTTGCAGCGCTTAATGTTTCCTTTAACGAGTTATTTTTGAACCCTCTTAGCACCAAAGTTCCTCCAACTTTTTGGCATTGCGTCGCCCATTGTTGGAGACTTATCTTAGACATGGAAAAGGAAACAAATACTAATAATTGACCAGACTTTGCATGCTCGTTAGAAGTAGTCGCAAAGCTAACGGATTGTAGAATAACCCCCAAGAAAAAAAGAATTATTCTACCCAAGACAGCAGCTCCTTTTACGCCAAATCAAATAAGTATAATTTTCTCCTTTTACTGGAAATTCTCTACCAGGTTCCCAAGGAACTGAACTCCTTCCTATGGGATTACATGGAAAAGGCTCTTTACTCATTCCAGGGATCGGATAAACCATTTGAGTGCGATATTGGGCTTTTCTCCATACAGGCTGATAAAATGTGTGGCAAAGTGCCTTTTCTCCCATACTGCCACGAAGTGCTCCCGTTCGATGCATTCTAAATAGAGTCCGACTTGCTAATAGCAAGCTGGCTTGGACTCCACTCACATGCGCTGCCACATGTCCGCTTAGCGGAAATACACTTCCTTGACAACCACTACACCAAAACAAAGCATCAAATCCCAAACTAACAGAGGATTTTGCACAGTCTGCCGCACAAGAAACTTGTGCAATAGGATTTGCATATAGTAAGGATTCTGGATTCAATATTGAACTCAGCTCACTATCGTTCCATGTAGGATCAAGCTCCGATAAGTAAGCTAAGTCAAATGGCTCCTTAGCAACACAACTGGATGATTCTTCTAATAACTCCAACCAATACATTAAGGGATAGATATAATAATGAACATGATAAAAGCTGGAATTTTCACCTGATTCAATTGCATCAATTGCCCCTGCTTGAACTGATACCCCTGGATCAACCTTTAAACCGCCCAAGCTTGAAAAACAAAATGGCTGACGCGCAACTTCTACAAGTCTCATCGGTTCCCAAAAGCTGAATGAAACGCCTACTCGGGGTGGCATGCCAGGACATGTACAGATGGATTCAGGCAAATCGCTTTTTGAGACTTCCGGCGTTGCTTTTGGAGAGTTATCAAGTAATGTTAATTTTCCAAGCTCTAAGGGAAATAAACATTTCCAACATATATCTGTAATAGGATTGAGAAACTTGCCATGACATAGTCCCTCTGCAAATACGACCTGAGCCCAGAATCCTAAAACAAGAAATAGCCCTACTCTCACGTGCTAACCTTCATCTCGTCTATTAATAAGGCTTTACCTTGTTGTTGTATTCGAGCAGGCACTTGTTTAATTCCAAAACGCTTACAAAGTACTCCTTGTTGATCGAAGAAAACGTTTTTATGAAGAGATTTTCGCAAACTTATTACCGGGCCTTTAATCAGGACCAATTTCGATTCCCCAATCTGCTTTTCTTGATTAATGGCCCACTCAACCTGGTGCTTATCATCCCCATCGATTATCAAGATAGGTTTACTTAAACTCACCTGATCAAGGGGATTAATCCTGGTTCCTTTTAGATGAATGAGAGAGCCCTGATGGTCATAAATATGTTCCGCAGCTACTATGGAAGGGTCAAAGTTAAACGACCGCTCTATGGTTGTTCTAGCAATCCCTGATACCGGTAATGGTCTTTCAATTCTCTCTTGGGAGTGCTTTTTCAATGACTCCCGCAAGTTGGACAGCTCACCACCATTTTGCATCCTTTTAACTTTATCAGTAATGAATTGAATCAAATCTGTTTCAATAATTGGGTAAGTCCTTCCCATCACACCTAAATCCTTAGCCATTACATGTTGATTACCAAAGAGGAATAGCACGCACCACATTAGCCTCATTGATCCAGCCCATCGCGGCATATCGCGAATCCAAAGAATTCGAACTTGAACCATGCACAAATAGGAAACCAGGTGGGATAATGCCTGAAGGTCCAATAGCCAATGCCTTCCCTTGTTTTGAGTGAATTTTTGCAAATCCCATTGATTGGCCATTTATGAAAAACTCCTTTTTATTCACTTCTACCTTATCCCCTGCTATACCAGTAACTTGTTTAATTGTTTCTTTAATAAAGGGAAGATTACTTATGTTCTCCTGATTCCGTTTAAATAGAATGTAATCCCCGTTTTTAATATCTTTGTTATGTGAAATATAAAATATTCGTGGAGTAACTGAATTTGTAACCGTAAACCTAAACGGTAAAAAGAATCCCATAATCAAAATGCAAATCAGAAATTTAACCTTGCATCTTTTAATCATATTTATGCATTTTATTAAAAATAGTTTCTGTCTCATCCCTACCCCCCTCAAGAACCACATCCTTTAACAAAATGGTTGATTTGGTTTCTAAAGATAGTTCAGAAAGGCTTCTTTTAAGCGCTGTTGAAAAACGATTTAATGCTTTCTTTTGTTGTTCTTCGCTTAAATCCATTTTGGCAAGTTTCTCTAATTCTTGTTTCATAATCGCTTTAACATCAATTATGATAATTGCCCCTCTATCTGATACATTCATTCTGTGATGATACAAATAAAGGATCCCAATACATAAAAGGCTTTGAACAAATAAAAGAGATAAAATTTTAATGCATTTATCCATTTTGCATTCTCTGTGAAACAATAGATATAGCCTCCGGCAAGCTGACACCTTTATTACGTAAATCTTGAACGGCTTGAAACTCTTGAGCCTTGGAAGAATAAAGAATCTGGGAAAAGGGATCTAAAAGCAGTTTTCCCACTGCATACCAATTATCACCGCATATCATCATTTCTGAATAACGACCATTGACTGTCCTTAAAGATTTCATTAATTTTTCTTGATAAGGTTCTACTTTCTTTTGTCCCTTTTCAATAAATCTATCAATAGATTCTCCCTTTTGCTGCAACATAATTAACCAATCAGATATCCGATATGAGATCTCACCGGCTTGGCTACTAAAAAAATCGCTGATATCTTGAGTCCCCAACATTATGCTGCCGTTATGTTTTCTAGCTCGTCTAGCAAAAGCTTGAATAAACTCTGTGACTCGACATCCATTTAAAAGGGCCCACACCTCGTCCATAACACACTGCTTACGTTGACTCCTATCTCCTAGGAATAAAGCATTACTCACCCGATGAAGATAAGCTAACAGTACTACGGTTTGTAAGTCCTTGGCGCTTTCCAAATTGTCTAATTCTAATAATACGTAGGGGTTATCAAAATTAACTGTGTTTTTGCCATTCCATAGCCTCCCATACATACCTTTTAAGGTATAAGGGTATAGCATTCTACCTAATTCTTTTGCAGCAACTTCATTGCTGGATTCTAACCATTCAGCAATAAGGGAAATTGAGCTTTGATCGCCATAATCTTTCCAAACAGCATTAATTGCTTCCTCAATTAGACTTTCTTCAAGATCTGTTGGATTACGTCTTTTCAAAGCCATATTAATAATTAACGGCTTTAGCATTTTAATGTCATCATCAGATAAGGTATCTAAATCGCTAAAAGGATTTATACAAATATTAGAATTAGGCGCAAAATCAATTAATTGACCACCAACAAATTCACAAGTCTTTTGTGCTGAACGACCTATATCAACAACCCAAATCCTTCCACCTCCTGATAAAATGGAAAGCTGAATTTCTTGCATAACGACCGACTTACCACTTCCAGGCTTCCCCACGACGCAAACATTAAAATTTCCGCCTGCTTTCTCGTTATGAAATGGATCCCATCCAAATAATTGCCCCCTACGGCCCACTAAAAGAAGATTAGGATCAGGTGTTCCTTTGGATTCGGCTATTACAGGTAATAGCTGACCAGCTGATGAATGAAGCATGGTTTTTGCAAAGCCTAAGTTATACATGGCTTCAATCCATAATTTATTAATGCTCATAGGTAAACTAGCAAGCCAAACCGGAAGCGCCGTATATAAAGTAGGCTTTAACTTCCAACCATTCAGCGAATATAGGTTGTCAGCGGAATTTACGACCTTATCTCCTTCTCCTTTACGGCAATACAACACTAAGGTATGGATCACCCATACATATTTCTCACCTAATGCAATTTTTTGATTAACTTTTTCCCATTCCTGAGTCACATAGCCTGTTATTGGCAAGAATCGACGGATAGGGCTCTCATGTAAGCGTCGCCATCTTGTACTTTTCAGCGTAGCTCTATCTCGTTGTCCAGTTTGAGAAGGAAAATAAACGCAAAATGATGAATAGAATGGACAGCGAATAGATTGATTTGCGTGAAATACATCGCCTATAAGGCCTTGCATGCCCCATAGTGGCCATTGTTGAGGATATTGCTCAACTACTAAGGGGCGTATTTCATATTCTTGACCAATTTGTATTCTATTTGACTTAACTTCAAAAGGTTTCGGTTGGCCACTAATTTGTATATTCAGCGGATCTAGTTTATTCCATGTGGCAAATTCAGGCTTGATATTTTCATTAGGACTAATCCATTCTCGTAATATAGATATAAATTCTTGAGCATTTCTAATTACACAAGGGACCGAGAGCGTTCTTAATGAACTTATTAATTGCTCACGAACTAATAATATTTCTCGCAAAGAATTTTCAGATTCATCTTTATGGAAAATGACAGAGAAAAATAATCTAAAATCGCGTAACAGCAAAGACTCATCTGCATGCAAACTGTTGTAAGATGATTTCGATAAATATTCAGCACGTGATTCAGTCAAGTAATTAAATATAGGATTATCATTTTGACGATTTTGAGTCCACTTTTCTAATATTGAACCAATTTTGGTTGAAGCAAATAAATGTACCTGCAAAATGCAACCCTCAGGAAATGCTGTGACAAGTAAGTTATTCATAATTTTAATAACTTCTTCATTAGCTCCTGTTAAAGGATTACTTTCGATACAAAAACTAATTGTATCTTTGTTATAAAAAAGTTGATTTTCTTCATCATATGCATCAAAAGGGAGCTCATTTGACAATATATGTTCAAATGGAGCAAATTCAGAATTTTTTGAAATAAATGATTTCAAGTTGATCACGCTTTTGAGAGCTCCCATCTTGCGGGACTCACAACTGCCCTTAAAACTCCAGGTTCATGATATATTCCTTCTTCATCCTCAAATGGAGCTACCCAAACAGTCAAAATTTCTTCTTTTGTTCGCTTTAATACTTTGCCTTTATTGGCTGTTTTTACCATCGGCATATCAATGCCCTTTTCTTTTGGAAGGACACCTTGGTCTACCATCTTATTAACTTGACTGATGTTTTTGCATTGAACCCCTGGTGCTCCTGGGCAATCAAAGTGCCCTCTCATACTTGAAGTGCACCCAACAAGATTCAGCACAAATAGAAGGACTATTATCCTTTTATGCATATATTGTTTTTCAAAGTTTGATTCCATCTAACGTTAATCCTTTTGTAAAAACGACAGTGATCTCTCTACCCGCGGCTATCTGAATAACAGGCTGATACTGCTCAGCTCTTTCAATAAAGTACTTTTGCAAACGATCAGCCCCCTCCCCAATTCCGCTATATGCGCCTGACTTAAGCACATCTGATCCAGTGGTTGTGGTGGTTGAACCCAATGGAGAAATTGAAGTGGTTCCCAAACCTTGAGACATTCCTTTACCTAAACCAGAAACTGCGCCAGCAAAGAAACTGTTCCATAATAGATCACCTTCTCTCCTGATAACTTTGCCCCTGACACCGTCTTTCCCATCCTCGCCTGCAATATAGCCTTCGAGCGAAGATTCAAATACTTTTCCATTCTTTAAAGTGCAGCTAATTCTCTCCGTTCGCGCATAAGCACGCTCACTAGAGATATCTCCGTAAACTGCAGCAATAATATGACAATCCTGAATGTTAGCTCTTGCATGATTTGGTAAAACACCCAAATCAACTAATCGTAATAAAACGGGCCTTGGTTCGCTTTGAGAAGAAATGCTCGCAGAGGCATCTACACCACCTAAAATGACCGCCCGAACAAAAGTACCAGCTGGGATATAGTTTATTTTCAGATTCTTGTTTTTTTCGCTTAGCTTTAACGAGGTAGAAAATATTGCAGGAGGATTACCAGCCCCATAAGCAAACTCATCAGTCGTATTCTCTCCAGGAGGCCAAGCATTATGATTTTGCATGTTTTTATCTAATTGATTTGTATTCTCTTGTTGTTCAGCTGCTTGTTGTGAAATGAATTCAAGTTTTTGTGACATTTCTTCTAAAAGAATTTCTTGTCCTTTGATTATTGCGTCCATCTGGACGCGTTGCCCCTCCAGCTCTTTTTCTAGTTCCGCATTTCTCTTTTCTGAGTTTTTCAACTTTCCCTCAATCCTTTGCATCCATATACTACTGTCATCGATATTTTTAGTAATTGAAGGTATAGCCTGAATCACTGCTCTTTTATCTTGAGCAGCATTAGGCTTACCAACCGTCCAAGATAAAAATGAATGAATTAATAACGTTAATGCTCCTAGTAACCCTGCAAATAAAGCAATTTGTTTGATTTTTACTATTTGAGCATCTGTCATTATTTAAGCTCCAAGAATCAAATAGGCTTCTGTTCGTTCTTGGGGCATCAAGATTCTTTTTGCTATAGCAATGGCTTTTATACCTTGTTCTTTAAACTCTTCTTCATCTACTTTAATTAAGGTATCAGTTTGGTTTTTCACAGAAAGAATCTTTCCTTTGAATTTCCCCAGATATGCCATTACTTCAGATTTTTCTAAACCGTTTTCGATCACATTAACATCCGATTTTGGTTGAGCTATGTATCCCTCTAAGGACTTTCTCGCTTTCATGGCTTTCATTAGCTGAAATATACTAGCTTCATAGGAAAAAGGGGGGGCTGAAGGAGTGGCGCTATCTGAAGAAATAAATTCTAATTTTAATGTCTCAGCCGTAGATAGTTTTGGCTTTAAAGATAACGATATAGTTCTCCCTAGCTCAGTTGTTAAAAATAAATTTACGGTTGATTCTTGACCCGAATTTGGCATTAAGAAAATTTGACCATTCTCTTCATCTTTCTCTAATACAAAGTTGCTATTAGCGCTTTTTACCTCTCTAATACGATCTGATTGGATAAATATTCTGGTTAATTCGTTCTGAGAAATATTGGCATGGATTGTCTCTCCATCTATCACTGATTTATTTTGGATGGCGAAAGTTGAGGTAGAGAATAGAAATATCAATAGACTACATTTTTTTCTCATGAAGCTCTTCCTTAAACTCAATCAATTGCACTTTACCAATATTCATCTTATATCCTAGAGTGAATATTACTCTCTCTTGTGATATTTTTTCTTTTGAAACCCATGTTGTTAACTCTCCTATAGCTTTTACCTTTAACGATTTTTCGTCTACTTCATATCCAATCGGAGAAAACATTTTTGAGATATTTTTCTTTTTTAAAACATCCTCTTCTAATATGAGCTGTGATTTAATCTCTCCATATCCTGAAGGATGCACATAATTCATAAACATTTCTCTCCGAGAGGGCGCTGTTTGTGGTGTCACATTTAAAGTTGTTAATAATAAATACTGACTTACCTCCTTTAAGTAACTTGCAGATACTTTCTTGGGTGTGACCCAAAATTCATCAGCACTGTCCGGCCAAAGCAAAACAATTCTCTCTTTGCCAATCATCGTGCTAATCGATATTGACAAAACCAGGTTAGCAACGATTGAAGCGCCAAGCCCAATACTAAGATAGTTCTTCTTCCAGTTTAATTTCGCAATTTTCGAGTCTCGAATTTTTTTTAGCATTGCTAACCCTAGATGAACCATTTCCGTATATGACTCGGAGGAAAAATCTTCCCAATTTTATTGATTGGGGGAAAATTCCGGTAACACCAAAAACTTAAAAATCTCTTTCCATATTTGTTTTTTACATTGTTAAGTAATTTTAGAATTACTAAAGAGAATATTAATCCAACCAACATTCCAACAGCTTGCTTAACAAGTAATCCACCTAATGAACAAACTGATATCCACATAAACTCTGGGGCAGTCCAAATAATCATTCGCTCAGGTTCATCAAGATATCTTGGAAGATAAAAATCATCTTCCATAGTTACCCTAAAGTAGCGCCAGCAGCACTTAATAAATAGCTCAAAACCACTCCACCAAAGGCGAAATAAACAATCTTTCCTACATTATCAACAATAATAGGACCAATTTTATTACCAACTGCTGCTATCGCTGCGATAATAAATGCACAAAACGCAGCCACATAGGCTAAGTTCTGAATGATGACCTCTTTAAGAAAGGTAACAATGTCCTGGACAGGCATTGCAGTAGATGCATTTATAGCTAATGCTTGTGTCGTATAGATTGAGGTGAAACATATCAAAACCAATAATTCTATTTTTTTATTTGCGTCCTTCATTACATTTCCCTTATTAAAATATTTTTTCAAATCGTCTTTAATTGCTTTTATCAATATATTTAAGATATATCTTTTGTATATTATCGGCTGTATTGCAGCGAGGATATTGAGTACGTCCTTCTTTGATGCGATTTATTGTTGATTGTGAAATACTAGCCTTGGAGGCAATCCATTGCTCTGTATACCCTTTCTTAATTAAGAGCTTTATAACTTCTTGCGGTTTATGATGCATGATATTCTCCCTGTTATTTATAGCAATTATTACAAATGTAATTATTGCTTCTCAAGAAATACCTTATGCATTTCTGTATAATTTTGGATTAACTTTCTAAATAGGAACTGCCAATAGGATTATTGGCAGTATTGAATAAAGATCGATTTAATTTTAAGGGCTACTTCAAATTTAGCAGATTTAACCTTACCAGAGAGAATACGGCTAATTGTGGGCTGGCTTACGTTAGCGGCTAATGCAATCGCTTCTTCTGTAAAGCCCTCCTTGCGTAAAGTTCTTACCATCTCCCTCAAATCAGAAATTGTTTCATTACTCATTTATGAGGCCCCTATAGAGTTAAAAAGGAAATTGGCATTTTTAATTTCATATAATTTAGTGGAATGCCAAAGCTTCTCTTTTGTTGCTGCCTCGCTAAGGGCCATACCCCTAGGTCGTTCCCAATCACCTTTTAAACAGATCTTACGGGCTATATAGAATCTTTTAAGCTGTATAACGGGGGTAAATATCAAACTTCCTGCTTTGGTAACATAATAGAATATTTCTTTAAGCAGTGTTTTTAGCGGTTTTGTGCCCGCCATCCCTCTAATTTTTCGTTGCCTATAGAGCACAGGGATATGATGCAGAATTTGATTTTTGACATCTTCTTCGATGAGAAAAAATTCTTCTTCAAATTCAAACTCTACCAGCTTAGTTTGAACATGAGGTACTCGCTCTTTGGGAATGTGTTTTGCTTCTTGAAGTTTATTATGAAATTCAACTGAACCAAGCTTCTCTTGATGTTCTTGAAGCTCCCGTGCTTTTTGTTTTTCAATGATAGCTGACGAAATAATTTTCATCTCTTCCTGGGTAAATTGCGAATTTACCTGTCTCATTCGCTCAGTAGGTCGAAGATGTTGATATTGTTCTTGCAAATTTTCAAAATCACAAACCAACGCCTCAGCGTTTTTCACATCCTGAGGAGTCATAGGGCTAACCTTTTCCTCAGGTTGATTATGATTATTGTGTTTATTATTAATATTATTATTTATTAAAAGGGGCTGCATTTTTGCAGGGGGGGTCCCTGCAATTTTACAGGGGGATCCCTGCAATTTTACAGGGAGGGGATCTGCACTCCTGCAGGGGGCACTCTCTATAGTTTTGTGAAGTTCATCTACATTGCCACAACTATTTCTTTTCATCCCTTCGCCCTTCCCTACCCTATTAGGAGCATTTTCAATGGCCATTAATCCTTCTATTGGCAAGATAGGTGTATAAACGTTGATTCGCTGAACATCATCAAAACGAACAATCAAAAACCCCTCTTTTTTAAGACTTCTCACCGCTCTGTAAGCAGAGTCATAGCTTACGTTCACCATGCTAGCTATTTGCTGTTGGGTTAAGCTACATGAGTAGTTGGGATCAAGATTGCTTTTCCTCGCTAGATTAAGCCAGATAAGCTTTTCCAAGCTATTTAGGTTTGGATGATTTGATACAAATTCAAATATGACATCAGTAAAAATGACATAAAATTTAGTTTGAGTTGAGTCACGCATAATACGTGAGGCATTTGTCTCGACCATGAGAAAATTCCTAATCCCTTGTTGGTTAGTAAAGCAAATTTCGAAATGTAATAAATTCGAGAATTAAGTGTTTTTTTCTACCAAGATCAGGTTTGTAACTGAGAATAGATCGATTAAAATGTTGTTAGCCATAAACGTTAACCTCTTATCTAGGTTGATTTTTTTGGTTAGTGCTTGCGGGGTGTTGAACCCACTCCGTAAGCATGATTGCATAAATATCCTATCCACTTTGAAGATCTTTGACAATCCACCATAGCCTTCCTGTAAGGCAATTTTCGCGGCTTTAAAACACTCTTGTTCTCCCCTCCTCACATTTACGGAGCGCTGAAGTGATTTTGAATGCTTCATATTTACTTCCTTACTGCTTACAGACTCATCAGATAGAAATATAATTCTTTTTTGCATAAAAGTATATTTAAACTTTTTAATCATTAAATGGTTTATTTAAATTTAATGAGGTAATTCAAATGGCAATTGTACTAATTTAATAACGTGATATTATAAATAAACAATCAATAGTTTATTTGTAATCTAACTTTCTTTTCGGGAATATGAGAGGATCTCTTGATTGCGCAGTCAAAGCCAAAAATTCTTCTATTAGATGATGATTCAGCATTTCTTGATGTTGCAAATTATTATTTAGAAAAAAAAATTTGTAATTCCGCAATTATTACAAAATTCACTTCTTCTAATTCTTTCTTCCAACACATTCAAGATCATTGTTATCTACCAGAGACGCCAAAAGATATTATCCAAACATTTTATGCAAATGAAAAAACTCAAGTAAACATTGAGCAAACTTTAAAGGATTTATCTGAATTACCAGCTATTCTTATCATCGACCACCACTTACGAAATGAAACAACAAACGGGGTTGAACTCAGCCAGAAAATTCGTGAGTTTTTCCCTTGTAATTTCATAATTTTATTGACATCACAAGTAGACACAAAAAAAGCCACAAACTTGCATAACAATGAGATAATCGATCTTTTTGTGCGAAAGGATGATGCTAGTCCGATGGATTATGTTTATACACACATTACAAGGCTAGTAACTAAATTAAAGACAGAGTGTTATTTAAGCCCAGAAGATGTATTTGGTGACAAAAACATATTAGAAGATGAAATATATGTAACCAAACGAGATGAATTGTTAAATGATATCTCTTATAAATCTTATTTAACTATTTCAGAAAGTGGCAATATTGCAGTACTAAACATAAATAATCAAATTAACTATTATACCTATAGTTACAGTAAAAAGGTTTTTAGTCTCAATGAATGATCTCGAAACAATAAAAGAAAACTTAATTCTTAAGTCACCAGCAAAGCGACTTAAATTCTTGCGCCAGAAAGTGATTAAGAAAAATCAAGATCAATTTTGCCAGGATGGAATTATCAGATCAAGTACTCTTAAGTTTGTTGAGACCGAAAGACTAAAAATAAGTCCTCGTATTGCAGAAAGACTTGTGCATAAACTTCGTCTTGAAGGAATAATTTGTAAAGAAGAGATATTTCTTGAACATAATAGTGACTGCCAAATTATTCTTGATGACTCTCGAGAAAAGATAATAGGCCCATCAAGCTCAAACCTCGAAGAAATTAGAAAAAAATTATCTATTCTTACTCCTTTACATATTGATAAAGAATTGTGTCCAAGTATTGCTCCAAACGGAGCAACTGCGCTTGCTAGGGAATTAAGAGAAGATGATCTCCTTCAATTAAATAAGACGCTCTGTTTTGTCCAAGGAGCTAAAACATTTGTATCATTACTAACCTATGAAAATAATCAAATCCTTTCTGATAATGACGGCAAAATTGAGTACTTTCCTACAAATATTATTAATTTTTGTGGGATGTACGCAATTGAAATCTTATACTTCAACAATTGATAGAACTGGAGTCACGTACATGAGCGAAAAAAATATAATTACTCAAGAAGTTTTGCTTGGAACATGGGAACTTCGTGAGTTTAAAATTACCTTACCAGATGGAACCGAGAAAAACTGGGGAATAAAACCACACGGCTTTATTATCTATGATAAATCCGGTCACGTTTCAACATCAATCAATTCAGGTTCGGTTGAAGACAATCCTGCCGATAATTTTAAAAATATTCTTTTTTATGCGGGCACTTACACAATTGCAGGTCCGAATAAAATTTTGCATACTGTGACCAACGCGTCTGATCCCAAAAGAATCGGAAAGACTATGGTCAGAAATGCTGAAATTATTAATAATAATCAATTATGTATAAGAGCTTCAGGCGATTATGGACAAGCCTATTTACTTCTTCAAAGGATTTAGATTTCTTTTAGTTTTAGTAACCATTTTTTCAAATCCAATTTTAGCTAATGAAAAGTTAATAAATGTTAAAATTGGATTGTTAGAAAGTTTGTCACCCAAAATACCCTCTTCTTCAGATCGGTATAAATCTTTAAATGAATCAGCACTTTTCTATGCGCTTGGCGAAAATGAAAAAAAGTTAAATGAATGCGGGTATAGAATAACTACAACAACATCCTATTTCGATACCTTAGATGCTATAGAGTTAATTGTTGAAGCGAAAGCGTTAGAGCAAAGCAATCCTTGGGTCATTATAGGCCCAAGAAGAAGCAATCATTTTATTACTGCGTCTAAAGAAATTAAGCAAACTCCAATGATTTCAACGTTGGCAAATGCTGATGCAATCTTCAATTCTAATCGATTGATTTTTTCAATGTCATCAAGCATAACTAATTTAGCTAAAGCCATGTCCAATGAGATAGAAAAAAGTAACTTTGGTAAAAGATATGGCACCGTAGTAGATGTCAGATGCAACAATTGTGTGGACTTTGCAAAAGCTTTACGCAAATTTAATTCAAATAGAAATGAAGCTTTTTATCTTGAAGTAGCTGATAACACGCCTGATTTAGATAAACTGAAGGAAAATATAGCAAAACATAAAATAGATTATCTTGTTGTCCCGAATTACTCTGAATTATCTGGTTATATTATTTCAGAGATCCAAAAATCCAATCCATCAATTAAATTCGTCGGGGCAGATGGTTGGGGCGAAAATTCATTTAGCTACATAAATGGTTATGGCGTTAATAGCGATACTGTAGCAATGTCTATAAAAGCTGGGGTTCAGAATAGTGATAAGGATAAATACTTCAAAATAAACTCTTTAGACAGTGAAGTTAATGGTGCAAATATAAAACCTCCTTATAGCGTCTATGCGCTGATAGAATTGATACGAATTCTATCAAACGACTTATGCAACTCATCTGCAAAAAATAAGCACGAATTTTCAGAATACCTAGCTAAGAAACCTTCAAATCATTTTGTGAAAAACGTGCCTTACTCAATCTATAAAATCAAAAATGGTCAGCTGGAATTTTCACATTACGTGAGTAGTAATGAACAAAAATAATAATATTAACTCAATATGTTTTCATGCTTCGTTTTGGCCATCATTTATATTGGTAATTTCATCAATAGCAATATCGGTGATCTTTTTTAATTATCATTTAAATAACATACTAGAAAAGGAAA
>MKTN01000010.1:139280-154767 GCA_001898235.1 Gammaproteobacteria bacterium 39-13 | reverse complement strand
TGCTTGCCGTCAGCATCACCGTTGGAAAGAAAAGCATTACAGACATACAAGCACTGTTCTTTTTTTAGCGACTATAGGCGTATTTATTGCAATGGTAGGTGGAACTATTGCGTATTTAGGGTGGGGGCTCTCGGGTGCGATGATAATCCTACTAGGCGGCGGAATTTCAGGGGCGGTAAGCCTTTTAGGTATGCCTAGCTCAGCAAAATGTATGGCTAAGGTTGCACAATCATCAGAAATTTGCCAAACAAAGAATGGAAAAGAGTATTTAATCAACGTCGATAATGAAAAAAGTTTGTCAACAAATATAGAAGTTTCTTCCATCGAAAAAAAACAGGATGAATGTAGCTTTTCGGTCCTTCCGTATAGTGGCCGAAGCTATCACATTAAGCACACAAAAAATGCAAAAAAAACTAGTTTTTCTAGTAAAATTGAAGAAACGGAACCAACATCCTGTAACAAGAAACGTTTTGCTTAGTTCCGCTAGCTAATTAAGTAACCAAATTAGATTGTTATTGATTTTACGTTACTTTCTAAGCAGAATAATCGATTGTATTTTTATTAAGATAGGTTAAAAGATGTCTGATGGTATAAATACCAATGAAGCTATTCAAGAAATGGTCACTATTCGAGATTTTATTCGATGGGCAGTGACTCAATTTAATCAGGCAGATTTAGTATACGGTCATGGTACAGATAATGGGTGGGACGAGGCTGTTAATCTTATTTTAACAACTCTACACCTTCCCCCCGATATTGATACAAACGTATTAGATGCGAAATTAGTAGAAGCAGAAAAGCGTACCATTGCTGAAAGAGTAAAAAGACGTGTTGAAGAGCGTATTCCCGTTCCTTATCTTGTCAATGAAGCTTGGTTTGCAGGATATAATTTCTATGTTGATGAGAGAGTTGTTATTCCTCGCTCGCCTGTTGCTGAATTACTTGAAGATGAATTTAGTCCCTGGGTAGAAGAAGGAAATGTGCAGAGTATTCTTGATCTTTGCACGGGTTCAGCTTGCATTGCCATTAGTGCAGCATTTACTTTTCCAGATGCAACTGTTGATGCCGTTGATATCAGCGCAAACGCACTTGAAGTCGCTAAAATTAATGTAGAACGCTTTGGTTTAGAAGAAAATGTTCATTTAATCCAATCTGATTTGTTTACGGCACTCACAGGAAAACAATACGATATTATTATCAGTAATCCTCCATATGTTAGCAAAGCTGAATACGATGCTTTACCGCCTGAATATACGCATGAGCCTCAACAAGCTTTAGCTTGCGGTGAGGAAGGCTTAGAAATTATTCGTCGTATTTTGGCGCAAGCTGAAAATTATCTAACACCAACTGGAATTTTGATTGTTGAAGTAGGTTTCAGCCAAGAAGCATTGGAAGCCCATTTTCCTGGTGTGCCATTTACCTGGTTGCAATTTGAACATGGTGGTGAAGGCGTATTTTTGTTAACTGCGGATGAATTACGAGAATTTCGTCATTTGATTATGCAGTAATTAGGTTACTGGATTTCAATTTCATGCTTACTTAATTAAGTGCGTACAGCTCCCCCTTTGTAAAGGGGGCTATCGCGAAAGCGGCAAGGGGGATTTTTTAGTTTAAATTCCCCCTCTTTTACAAGTAGATATTCATTACACCCAGCAATCATCAATTCTTCATAAAGAAACTTCTATGTCTGGAAATACATTTGGAAAACTATTTACTGTTACCTCTTTTGGCGAAAGTCACGGCCCCGCTGTAGGTTGTGTTGTTGATGGATGTCCCGCTGGACTGGCATTAACTGAATCTGACATACAATTTGAAATAGAAAGAAGAAAATCTGGTCAAACCCCCTATACCAGTCAACGTCGTGAATCCGATGCAGTACAAATTTTATCTGGTGTATTTGAAGGTGTAACAACTGGGGCTCCGATTGGATTATTAATCCAAAATACCGATCAGCGTTCAAAAGATTATGAAAAGTTAAAAGGTGTATTTCGTCCTGGTCATGGTGATTATACCTATTTTAAAAAATATGGGCGACGCGATCACAGAGGCGGGGGACGGGCTTCTGCACGAGAGACGGTGGTTAGGGTTGCTGCAGGTGCGATTGCCAAAAAATTCCTTAAAGAGAGAGCCGACATTATCATCAGAGGCTATCTTGCCCAAATGGGAAATATTATTATTGATTTTAATCAATTTTCATGGGATCAAGTTAATCAGAATCCATTTTTTTGCCCTGATCCTACAAAAATTGAGCTCATTAAATCTACTATCGAAAATCTTCGTCGTGAAGGAGATTCTGTAGGCGCGAGAGTAAATGTAGAGGCACTTAATGTGCCTGTAGGATTGGGCGAACCAGTTTATGATAGATTAGACGCGGATCTTGCAAAAGCATTCATGAGTATCAATGCGGTAAAAGGCGTAGAAATAGGCGATGGTTTTCTATCGGTTCAGCAACGAGGTTCAAACCATCGAGATGAAATGACGCCAACAGGTTTTTTAAGTAATCACGCTGGTGGTGTTTTAGCGGGAATTTCAACGGGGCAACCCATTGTCGCCAGCATGGCATTTAAGCCTACTTCTAGTATTCGTCTCGGGGCGAAAAGCATTAATGAGCAAGGTGAAGCTATTGAAGTAATAACAACAGGCAGACATGATGTGTGTGTGGGCTTTAGAGCTGTCCCCATTGCTGAAGCGATGATGGCATTAGTGTTGATGGATCATTGGTTGTGTGTTTTTGGGCAACGAAGAGGGAAAATATGAATACGATTTTACAAATTAGCATACTCATTATTTCTTTATTTATTGTTTGGCGTATTTACAAACAAATTCAAGCTAATCCAGAGATGCTAAGTAAAGAAAACATGGGTAAGAGCTTTACAACAATGGGCATTTTGGCCCTCATTCTAATAGGTGGGGTTGCGCTGATGGTATTGTTATTAAAGCATTAATAGCTGACTTTAAGTCTCTCATCTAAGAGCTTCGTTGCAATCACACAATGAAGCTCATCTTGCCGCAAAAAATTCAATTATTTCTGTCCTTGGAACAAAGCTATTCTTATCTAGTCTAAAAAATAAAGATATATAGTACCTGACCTATGTTAAATCTATAGTCTTAAGAAGAGACATTTGAGCTTTAATTAGCACAAGGAGTAGAGACATGACGCTCTCTAAGGGCACACTTCTCAACGCTTGTCTGCAAAAGCAATATCAATTAGCGAAATCTTTATATGATCAAGGCGAACGATTATCACTTCAGAGTGCGTTAAATCTTGCTGCTAACGATGTAGCCAATATTCCTATTTTATTGAACTTATCTAGTGATCCCGACTTTAAGGAAGAAGAAAGTATAAAATTAGCGGTAGAGCAAAACAATTTAGAAATTATTGAATATCTGAACTTATTGCCTACGATGTCAGCAAAAAGAATTTTTGACCATGCTGTGATAGCAAAAAAATGGGATATTATCGAATATCTTTTTTTAATCGGGTATCACCCGCTTGATTTTGCTGAAGGGGAGCGATTATCAAAAGAGGTAGCCATAGGATACATAAATTACTTGATTTTTGCGAATAAAAATAAATCTTTAAAAATATTAGCTTCCTTGCAAGATGTGCTTACGCAAGAGACAATCGATGAATTATATTTTGGTCAAATAAAAGTGCCAGACTTTAATCTTCATTTACGCATTAGTCAAAAGGCGAAGCGAACTAAGGAACTTACCACTATTTTGCAGAAAGAAACTTTACTAGATGAAGCGTTAATTGAATATTTAAAAGCAGGAATTTATGTCGATGAGTTATTTGTCGAAATGTTTAAAGCAAACAAAAAGGAAACTATTTATCAGTTGCTAAAGCTCGGAATAGACGTTCCGGAAAAAAAGCTCGGCTGTACTGCTCTATTAGTTACTATTAAGTATGGTGACCATTGGCTTTTAGGAAATCTTTTTTCTCTTGGGGGTAACGATTTAGAAAAGGACATTAATTTTATTTTCCCAGAGGATTTTGAACCCTTTACTGACTTAAATGGGGAAACCGCATTATCATACGCATTAAAGGTAAAGAAATATGATGTTGCGCTAAATATTCTACGTATTCCTGGTGTCAAACCATTGAATGAGTCACGAATCATTGAATTCTTAGTAAGGGCTATACAACAAAATGATACTGATGGATTCATTTTCTTGATTAACCATATGAATGCGAGCCAATATTTTTATAATGAAAAAACAGTTAAGCAAATTTCGATTGATTTTGGAGAAGATTTTTTAGAGCTGCTGCAGAAAATTGGCAAGTTAAAAAAGGAAACCTCTAACAATAATGTTATTGCTGAAATTGAAAATGTTGAATCTATTTTGCGTAAAGCGACGCAATTGCAAGAGGCTTTTGCTTGTGAATGGTATAGGAATGATACAAAAGAAATCTCGACGATGATTTTCACAAAAAGTGAAAAGAAGAAAATGTATAAATCACCCGAAACAGGGATAATACAAGTTATTTCTAACAATGATGGTTATAAGAACCCAAATAAAAATGCAAATGATAATCTTGATGTTCAAAGGGGCGAGCCATTAAAAGTAAACGGTGATTCTTCTTCTCCCATTGGATACAATATTCATTTTCCAACTGGAGATGAAATAGACAATATTGTCGTAAATGTTTATGGTGGTGATGGAGATAGCAAAGAAATCTCATATCTGCCAGGTGATCTTGGTAATCTAGATCATTATTTATTACAACGAGGGACAGTCATTATTACTTTAAATTTGCCTGATTTGCTAAAATTAACTGAGTCTCAGAGAAATATGCCTGAAGAGGTACATACAGAAATCCATCAAGCAATTAATAAATTTTATCAAACTTTAAAAAAAGAACCGCAAAAATTACATCCAGCATTAGCAAGTCTAAATATTCAAAACAAAAAAATATTTTTGAAAGGTAGTAGCTTTGGAGGTAGGACAGCTATTAGGCATAGCGAATTATATCCTCAAACATTTACAGGTTATATCTCGCATGATGGTTCTTTATCTGCAGAAATGATTGAAATGAGTGATAGATTAAAGCGACCCATGTATAAGCCCTGGTTGGATCCGGTACAAGAAATAGATAAGATCCAAGAGCCGCTCTTGCTAATGCAAAATAGAGATGACAACAATGTTAATGCTAAAGTAACTCTAGGGTTTTACAAATTACTAGAAGAGCGAAATAAATCTCATTTGGCAAGGGTATGGATAACGCAAGCAGGAAACCCTATTGAGGACAAAAAAAAATCACATAATAAAGGTCATTTTGAACCATCAACACATGAAGATTTCTTACATTATGCTGATACCGTACAAACTTTTCTAAATGAAGGTCCATCTTGCTTACCGCAGATAACGAAATGGCGTGTATTCAAAAATGATGCTTTAGCGAATAAATTTTATAAATCTAGTAATTTGCAAGCAAGGTTTATTGCTGAAGTATTACAAGATTCTCTGTCAAGTCAAGAGAAACTAAACCTACTAAAAGCTTTTGCAGGCCTCACTTCTCTCTCTAAGATGAGTTCGGATGAAATATGGCAAAACCATTATCAACCATTGTTTTATGCTTTACACTTTATTTATAACCTGACCTATGAAGATGCAGCGATTGAGCTACAACGTATAGAGAAATTAGGATTACCGACAGATGAAATGATTAAAAAATCCTTGCTTCTGCAAGCAGATATGGTCAGTCAATTTATGACTGAATTTTATGGTTTTGAAATTTCACCCGAAGCAATTTTAAATGAAAGTATGGTGAAAATTTTTAGAAAAAAATTAGATTCGATTAGAGAAGAAAATAATGAAGTTTTTTATGATCCTAATCATTTAAAGTATATTTTGGGATCTCTTTATCAAGCTAATCCTGAATTGCTAGAGCCATTTTATCCTGCTCTAAATAAGAAACTTCAAATGGAAATACCTGCTGTAAAAGAAGCACTCAAAACGACCCAATTACAGCAGAGAAAATTGCTTGTTCAAGTATGGAAAAAATCTGCAGAACAAACTTTGAAAAATGAATGGACTCGTTTGGTAAAAGAAGTAAAAAATGCACCCACCAGAGATTATTTGGCTAAGTTTACATCTTTATTAGAACTAACAGAGAAAGTATTAAAATTTAAAGATAATCGAGCTGAGGTGATGGCGACATTCGATGGATTGATATTTCATTTTGAAAAACTTGAACCAAAAGATGAACTGCTCTATAGTCATATGGTTTGTGCAAAGTTGACGCATGCTTTATTAACAAAAAGCCAAGAAAACATAAATAAAGCTAAACAGGATTCCATTGAACTTTTGATAAGAGCATTTTATTCCGGTGCTCCCACAAAAGCGCAACAGGAAGAATGTAGTAAAAAAGTGAATGAATACATTGATATTTTAAAAAATACTGTTTCTCTTTCGACCTCATTTTCCCCTTCCTCAAAGAAGAAATAAGATTTTCATTTTCCTTAAACGTTTGATATTAGCAAAAATCATATTGAGTGCTGCTGCATATTAATTTAATCAACTAAAAACATTCAATGAAAAGAGCATCATTTGGCTTTCGTGTGTCCTGCTGGCAATTAGCTAAAGCCTCTTCGAAAGAATTCTACCTTAATAAATGCAAAGAATACTGGTAAGAACATATTTATAAATCTATATTTGAAAAGCTGATATCTACATTTATTGCTTCACAATAGTGAGCTAATTCACAAACAATAGATGTACCTAGGGAGAGACGAGTGAAAATAGTTCGAAAACTTGCTTCGACATCTATGTCGTCATTGGTTTTCGGACTAATGCCTGCAATTTCATATGCCCTTGGCTTGGGTGAAATTCGATTGCATTCCCATCTTAACGAACCATTAGAAGCAGAGATCGCGCTAAAAGATACAAAAGGTATTGAACTCACTGATATCATCGCAACGCTTGCTGAGCCGTCTGCATTTCAAAAAGAAGGTTTAGAAGTAGCTAGCTGGTTAAATGGTATTCACTTTAAAGTAGTTCGAAGCACTGATGGCAAGACTGTGATTCAATTAACAACAGATAACCCGGTCAAAGATCCTTTTGCTGATCTGTTGGTTCAAGCAACATGGCCAGATGGTAAAATTATAAAAGAATACACTTTGTTGCTCGATCCACCCAAAGCATCTTCTGCTAACCAACCGTTGGTGGCGAGCGTATCCGTGCGAAAGAAAAATGCAGCTGTCGAAGAGAAAATAACGGTTACGGCTTCAGCCAAAGGTGGTAAAAATACTTCGTTTGGTGGACAGTATGGTCCTGTCTATCATGAAACGTTATGGAGTATTGCCAAAAAGCTAGTTGCAAAAAGTCCCTTTACGGTTCATCAAGGGGTTGCAGCTATTGTGGAAAAAAATCCACAAGCTTTTAAGAATGGTAATATGCATCAAATGATCCAGGGGGTTGTTCTTAATTTGCCAACCGAAGAAGAATTAAGTCGTCAGGTTGCATTAGATACAAAACAGAAAGGTCACATAACCTCTTCGGAGCAGACTCAAAGTGGGGCGGTAATAGGTTCTCTGGCAGCTAAAGGAATCGAAGAAGCGCCTAAGCCTTTAACCCTAGTCAATCAGCCGTCTTCTGCAGATTTTTCTGAAAATGGAAATAAGCTAAAGGAAAATCAGAATATTTCTTCTACCACTCCGGTATCACAAAGACTCACGATGATAGAAGAAGCACTAGATACATTAAAGCGATCAAATGAAGGTTTACAACATCAAAATGAGACATTGATAACACAATTAGCTCAAAAAGAAGCAGAAATTAACCGACTCAGGACTGCGATGAAAAATACACCTGAATTGGCGGAACATCCTTTGATCTCGCAAGAATCTATTAAACCTCCTACACATGAAGGTTTTGCAGTTGTTGTGCCGGACTATCCTAAAAAAGCAAAAGTTGAACCACCTATTGAGCAAAAAGTTGCAGCAAACAGTGCATTATCTGGGTTGCCAAAGGATATTTTGACAAAAGATAAACAACAGAACTCAGCAGAAGTTTCAAAGAAATTAAATCAAAACTTAGGAGATGAGAATTATCCTACAACAAAATCTTCTTCTCACGCTAAGAGTGATGTTATATATTTTATTTTTATCTTTATTTTGAGTTGCTCAATTGTAGGTTGGTTATGGTTTAGTCGACAATCTTTATTATCATTAGCAAATGCTATTTCTGAGCGTTTTGTAAAGAAAGCAAGACTCTATCTACAAAAGAAGAGCCCTTCTCCTGTGTCTACACATCCTATCTCAGAACCACTAAGAAAAAAACAGACAGAAGTCGAACGTGTTGAAATAGGGCAAACAAATTTTGATTTGCCTTTTGATTTAAATAAGGCACTCAATGCAGTGGTAGAAGAAGAAAAATTGGCGGTTCGTGAGCGTCGACCAGAAGAGCAGGTTGAAAGCATTATCTCTTCAGCCTCTATAGAGGATGCTGATATTTATATAGCTTACGAGCGATATCCACAAGCAGAGAGAATTCTTCTGGAGATCCTTGAGCACCATTCAGATGCGTGGGAAGCACTATTGAAACTGTTGGAGTTATATGTACTAACAGAAAAGTATGATGATTACAAGAAATGGTATGCTCGAGTGCCTAAAGAGCTTAAAGATATTTCACCTATTATTTGGTCTAAAATTGCATTGCTTCAAGAAAAAGTTCAAATGGAAAAATCAATCGATGTAGGTAGTAAGATTGTTAACGATACTACTTCATCTTCTGTTTTTAAATTTGAGCTTGAAGCACTTGACGATAAACAGCAAGAGATTGCTCAAAAGGATTTACCCGTCCCTAATGTAGAAATATCTGAACCCATTGATAAACCTAAAGCTCAAAAGGAAATGCCAAAAATTAGCATAGGGAGCAGTGAACCTAGAATAAAAAACAAACCCCTTACTCAAAAAGATTTACCAAAACCTCTTGTTGAAATCAGCGAACAGCCTTTACAAGATGAAACAGCTAAAACTACCTCGGTAAAATTGGAGCTGGTTAAAGAACCAGAAGATTGGCAATCACAGCTGTCCTTAGCCAAAGCATATATCGATGTAGGAGATATTGAGCCGGCTAGAGATATTTTGGTTAATATCTTATCACAAGGTACGCCTGCCCAAGCAAAAGAAGCGCAAGCACTTTTAGATCGCATCAATAAAACCTAATAATACGTCTGCAGCTATGTCAATCGCCCTCAAAAAACTTTGGTTTACAGTTTATATCTTAGAAACATTATTCTTGTCATTGCTTCGCCACGCTTGCAATAACGAGGTAACATTCTTATGTCTCTCCAGCCCTTATTTCGGTGCATTACCATACATCAGCCGCTGATTCCTCATGGCGAAGCCCCCTATAATGACCTACTCCCAAACTTGCATTAGAGTACATTGGCCTTTAGGACGATATTACATCGTTTTATTCTATGGTGTAATAAACCTAAGTCGACTGAGATCGACAGGCATAACGAAGTTCTAGGGGGCTAAATATAACAATAAATAACAAAAATTAGGGGGATAAAATAATAATAAAGGGGATTATAAGAACAATCTATACATGGGGGAGCCCTAGAATTATTTTCTAGGGCTTTTTCGTTTTTATATTTGGAATTCTTTACAGCTTTCTGCGGATCATAATCAGCACAGATAATTTTAGGGCGGCAACCCCTTAATTTGAAGGCTTGGCTAAGTGTTTTACAAAGCGGCGAAGGGATATAAAAGTACATCATAGCTGTGCATGTAGCCAACAAAAAATCTTCTTCAAAGACTATAACAGCACTTCTTTTTACCTAGGTCATCTTCTTTGTGCTAATAGTAATATGAGTAGTTAGTAAGTTAATATATTTCCATGAAGTACATAAGGCTAGGAGATAAAGCTGTGATTTTTCCAGTCAAAAAAATACAGGCACAAACACGTGTGTTGCCACGATTTTTAGCTGCTCAGTCTATATTGGCAAAACCAACCCCAAGATCCTCAACATCAGATTCATTTAATCTTTTTGGCAATCGTTTTGCCTCTTTGATGCAAAAAGAAAATCTAGAGGGTTTGCAACCTTATTTAATTGAAATAGATATTAGCGAAGAAATTTCGCTTCTAAAGGCTGAGTACTCTTTGGAAATCACTGTGCCTGTTTTAGGGATGACAGATCTGCTTGGTTTTACTCAAAACGCACAGCAATTTGCTTGTCCCGTAGCGATAAATGGATTTGGTGCAAAATCTGCTACCGATACATTTAATAATTTCCCTCATCCAGATTTTGTGCTCATCACAGATATTGCAGGTAATCAATATGAAGTAGTTGTGACACCAGATGGCAAAATTGAATTACCCAGCGATGGTACGGGTTTGTTTTCAATTGTTTCTTCTATTACGTACATTTATAGTGAAAGACAAATTAAGTTTGGGGCTGGATTGGAAAATTTGCAATCTGAAGCAATAGCAGAGAATAAGCTTTTTCTTTTGCCACCCATAAATTCCTTCGAAACATTTACATCTCAAATATGTATTACGCATATTGATAATGATCATAAAAGAAAGGTTGATACTATACGTAAAGTTGAGATTAAATATCCAACAATGACGCTAGATGATTACCAGCCTAAAGTTATTACCAATCGAATTTCCTCAGGAGATACGGACTTGTTATCTGTAGGAATATCTTGGCAGACAAAATCAACATTTAATCATCCCTTAACAGCATGTGTGACAGTTGAATCAATTCACGATACAAGTGTTGCTGATGCTAATGGTTGGTTGCAGCATCCTATTGATCCTAATATGTATACAAAACATATTGGATTAAGTGAAAATACATTAAATTTTCTCATTAGACGTGTCTATTCTGAATATGATTTAATGAAGGATTACTTAAAAGGGGATACGTTCAGCTTATCTCATCAAAATGGCTACAATAATTTTCTTTTAATGCCAGAAGTTTTTGGTCGATTTTATGATTTTCTGATCCATGATCTCATTCATCACAAACTACCAGCGGATTTTCTTTTTGCAAGAGTTCCCACAGAGCGCTTACGTGCTTTAGAAACTTCAGATATTCCGGTTGATTTTCACGATAGTATTGTTCTTTCTCGATTACAGGCTAATCTTGCCGAAGATAATTTTCAGGATTTTAAGAAACTGTTTCGATCTGAAGCTTCGACGCAAAATGAATTGGCTGATTATTTTATCTTACGAACAGATCGTTTGCAGGATAGTATACCGCAAGTAAGCGTTACTTTGATTGCTAAGAGCAACCTGTTTGAGAGTGGATTGCCAGATTATCATGCGAACGTGAAAACTGGGGCTACATGGGGACGATTTTCAGATGAGCCTACACAAGCTTCAGCTCAGTTATCACCGGAACAGAGTTTACTGAAATCAGGTATATACAATGCTATTGATTTAAGTGAGGTTTTAGAGTCGGCTTCTGGGTGGACGCCCATGATGGCAACAACTGCACAAGAAATGGGCAAACAAGTGGATATTTCTTCTTCTACAGAAAAAAAAGACCCAATTGATAACAAGAAAGAAGAGAAAACCAATCCTTCTGCTACGAAGGAAGTTGACCCTTCACGTATTCATACAAGGCGCTAAAAATCTCGCCTCATATTAAAATTCTTGATACTATAGGGGACTTTATTTTGAGTATAAAAGTCCCTTTCTAAGAGCATGCAACGAATCGCTTTAGGCCTTGAATATAATGGTGCCAACTATTTTGGGTGGCAACGACAAAATCATAGGCCATCCATTCAAGCCCATTTAGAAGCTGCAATCGCAAAAATTGCTGATCACGCCGCTCCTGTATTTTGCGCTGGGAGAACAGATGCTGGGGTTCATGCCTATGGTCAGGTAATACACTTTGACACCTGTTCCGAGCGACCAGAAATTGCCTGGATAAGAGGTATTAACAGCTATCTACCTAAAGATATTCGTGTGCTATGGAGCAAGCCTGTTAGCACAGATTTCGATGCAAGAAAATCCGCATTTTCTCGACGTTATTGCTATATCATCGCTAACCGCAAAACGAGCCCTGGCATTATGCATCAAGCCATTACTTGGGTTCTTGAGCCATTAGATGTTATAGCTATGGATAAGGGAGCACAATATTTACTTGGTTGCCATGATTTTAGCTCATTTCGAGCGGCAGGGTGTCAAGCGAAAACGCCAGTGCGCACCATTCATGCCATAAGGGTCTATTCTCAGGGCGGTCATATCATTCTTGATATTACAGCTAATGCCTTCTTACACCATATGGTCCGGAATATTGTCGGGACCCTACTTAAGGTTGGGGCTAAACAATATCCTGAAGCGTGGATAGCAGATGTATTAAATGCAAAGGACAGGCGTATGGCAGGGATGACCGCTTCTGCAAATGGTTTGTATCTTGTAGATGTTGGTTATCCCGAGCAATTTTGTCTTCCCACCTTTCCTCATGCCCCTTGGTTTTTAGATGTCTAACTTTTATTGAGCTGATTTAAGAAACAGCAGATCCTATCTTCTATTTTAGTAGGTTGTCGCTGCCTCTTCGTGTTGTGGCTGAGTATGCGACCTGCAAAAGGGGACGATTGTATTGATTAATAAAGTAAACTGAGTTAAAGTGTGCGCTTTAAAAAATTTACCCACTGTTACAGGTACATGTGGTAAAGATTGAAAACGATTTTCTTAGAATATCGTAGTTGTACTAGCTTCTATTTGTTAGTTAAAAGCCTTAATTTGCTAATAAATTTAAGTGGGTAAATGTTAGAGAGTATAATAGCGCGATCATCGGTGTAAGGTGCCATATAATGAGTTGGTTTCAAAAATTACTGCCGTCTAAAATTCGTGCCAGTGCAAACAAAAAAAAATCTATACCCGAAGGCTTATGGACGAAGTGCCAGTCATGTGGGGTTGTTTTATTTAGAGCAGAATTAGAACGTAATTTAGACGTTTGCCCAAAATGTAATTATCACAATCGAATAAACGCTCGTACGCGACTCGATCAATTCCTAGATAAGGATATTCGCGAAGAGATTGGGGAAAGCATTGAGCCTCAAGATAAACTCAAATTTAAAGATACAAAAAAATACCGTGACAGGTTAAGTGCTGCTCAAAAAGAAACAGGCGAAAAAGATGCGCTTGTTGTGATGAAAGGCACCTTATATGGGATCCCTGTTGTTGTAGGCGCTTTCGAGTTTAATTTTATAGGCGGCTCGATGGGGAGAGTGGTTGGAAAACGGTTTATTTTAGCTGTTGAAGCTGCTATTGCTGCACATGTCCCATTTATCTGTTTTTGCACAAGCGGTGGTGCAAGAATGCAGGAATCGCTTTTTTCATTAATGCAAATGGCGAAAACAAGCGCTGCCCTCACTAAGCTATCCGCCGAAAAATTACCTTTTATTTCTGTTTTACTTGATCCTTGTATGGGTGGAGTTTCAGCAAGTCTTGCTATGCTAGGAGACATCAATATTGCTGAACCAAAAGCACTAATTGGATTCGCAGGTCCTCGCGTGATAGAACAAACGGTGAGACAAACTTTACCAGAAGGGTTCCAACGTAGTGAATTTTTATTAGAACATGGCGCTATCGATATGATTGTAGATCGCCGTGATTTAAGAGCAAGAATCGCATGTATTCTTTCTAAGCTTCTGCGACAAGGACATCCAAAAGAACTTATTTCTGCAAGCGAAGGGGCTCATCTTCTATTAGAGAAAATGGAAAAATGAGCACTAAAGATCATTTTGATCTTGAAAAGTGGTTAGCGTATTTAGAGCAATCTCATCCCCTATCAATAGAATTAGGTTTGGATCGTATACGTGAGGTAGGGGAACGAGGGAGATTGTTTCAATTTCCTTTCCCTGTTGTCACAGTGGCAGGTACGAATGGAAAAGGATCAACAGTCTCAGCATTGAGCAAACTGTTACGTGAAGCTGGGTTGAATGTGGGGACTTATACCTCCCCTCATCTCTTGCGATTTAACGAACGGATCCAAATCAATGGCGAATGCGTGTCAGATGCAGAAATATGCCAAGCGTTTAGATATATTGAAGCACTGCGTATAAACACATCGCTTACTTTTTTTGAATTCACTACATTGGCTGCATTTTATATCTTTAGACATTCTGCGCACGCGTTGGATATTGTCATACTCGAGGTGGGACTTGGGGGACGCTTAGATGCAGTTAATGTTATCGATCCAAGTTTAGCGATAGTTACTTCCATAGGATATGACCATCAAGAATATTTGGGGGATACTTTAGAAGCGATTGCGTTTGAGAAGTCAGGTATTTTCAGGCCTAAGATCCCTATCTTATTGAGTAAAAAAGCAAAAATATCAACTTTGTTAGAGAGAGCTTTAATCTTGGGCAATCCCCTTGTGGTAGAAGGGGAGCACTTTGATTATGAGCAAAGCAAAAGCAGATGGCGTTATGGTAATAAAGTTTTCAAACTACCACGCTTTTATTTACCTCCAACTAGTGTTTCCTTGGCAATGGCTGCCTATACTTTGTTGGGAGAAAATCATTTTTCATTACCACCGCTTTGTGAAGTCATCGATGCATTTGCAAATGTGATGATGGTAGGACGGTATCAGCAAGTGGAAGTAGATGGGATAAAAGTGATTTTTGATGTGGGGCACAACGAAGATGCCAGTCACTGGTTAACCAATCAGCTGCGGAGCCTAAATCTGCAAGGAAAAATAATTGCTGTCTGGGCAAGTTTAAGTGATAAAGCACTTTCTGCGATTGTTGCACCAATGAAGCAGATGGTCAGTACGTGGTGTATAGGTGAATTAGTAGGTGTGAAGCGAGCAGCTTCTACACAGATGCTTCAAGCTGTATTAAGAGAGCAGGGTATAGAAGATATTTTAGCGCATGCTTCAATTGAAGCCGCTTTTACCAGTGCCCAAAGAATAGCTAAAGCAGGAGATTCAATTGTGATTTTCGGTTCGTTTTATACCGTATCACAAGTGCTGGAAAAATTTCCGGGACAAAATAAAACATTTCAAGATAATGGTTTATTCTGCTGCGATGTTACCAGACAGGCTTCATAGCTGATTTAAAGTAGAACTAACGTAAAAGGTAATGACATGGACAAGCTAAAGGAAAAAATCTTTGGACTTATTGTTGTTATCGCTTTAGGGGTTATTTTTATCCCCATGCTATTTAATAGCTCTCACAAACAGCATGCTCGTCTGGCAAAAGATCTACCGCGCGCACCTGAAAGTAAAGTAGATGCAAAGACCTTGCAGGAACCGCAAGCCATTTCATCGTTAAAAGGCGATAAAGAGCAAGCGCAGCCAAAAAATGAGGCTATCACTGGTCAGGCGACTGAAAAGGAAGTAGAGGTAGCCGTCAATGCGGCGGAATTATCGCCTTCGGTTGAAGCAAAACAAAAAGAAGAGACTGAGAGAGAAAAACTTGCTCAAGAGAATGCGGAGAAAGAAAGATTAAAGCAAGAAAAAGCAGAAAAAGAGAAATTAGCGCAAGAGAAAGCTGAGAAAGAGAAATTG